>JBBILC010000012.1:48032-60075 GCA_037445115.1 Coleofasciculaceae cyanobacterium bin_20 | reverse complement strand
CCGCCTGCCTGCCCATCGACCCCATCCCCCCCAGTACCGGGCAAGTCGTCTATGCCCTCGGTAGCCCCCTGCGGATGGACCAAACCTTCACCAACGGCATCGTGAGCCGCCACAGTGAAACCGGCGAAGTCCTCCATACCGCCGCGATCGCCCCTGGCAGTTCAGGTAGCCCCCTCCTCAACGATCGTGGACGCATCGTGGGCATTAACCGCGCTGTCCTGACCCGATTTACCACGATTTCGATCGCCGTCCCCGTTAAAGCCATCCGACAACTCAATATCGCCTTGGACTGCGAACCCTAAGCGCACCACCCAAGCGCCCACCGAACTATCCCAATCGAGAAGAGACCCCACCAGAGCCACCCCAGTGGGCGATCGCCCACTGCTTAGCCCTAGACCTGCAATCCAACCCCTATCCCCGTTTGGAGGTCACCCCATCATGCGCCAATCCTCAAACCCCTCGTCCCGCCAGCACTTTACACGATCCCGGTCCAGCCGCATTGGCAACCGCATCACCCCCCCAGAACAATCACCCCGCCTGAGAACGGTCTCCGCCGCTAAAAACCAGCAACCCCTCTGGCGCTATCCCCTCTTCTGGGCAGGACTGATTATCGTCCTCCTGATTATTGCCCTCCGTTTTATTGAATGGCATCGCACCACCCCCGTCATTGCACCCTTTGCTGGCGACGTTTCCGACTCCGGCCTTGATGAAGCCGCCATCGGCGAAAGCATCTGCCGCGCCCAAACCCAAGCCTTAAAACCGGGCGATACCGCGATCGATGTCTGGTTTGCCGACACTACCGAACCCATGCGCAGCAGCAAAGTGCAGAGTGTCACCCAGATGTTTCCGCGCTGTCGCGACTTTGCCAAACAACAACGCCCTGCCACCCTCGGCCATGCCGCAGGCACCTCTCCCATCCTCCTCTTCGATCGCCTGCATACCCAGATCGCCATTCAACGGAATGCCGGTAACCCGGCCCCGATTGCCGCCATCGTCTGGTTACAAGCCGCCGAACCCGGTCCCAACCTCCCCGCCCTCGACTTTGACCTTCTCGGCCAACAGATTGCGCAAATCACCCGCGATCGTGGCCTGGTCACCATCATCGGTCCCACCGGTCAATTGCGAGAAGCCCTGGACAAGCTGAGTGCCCAAAACGCCGCCCTCCAAATTTGCCACACAACCGAACACCAAACCTGTATCCGCAACACCTTTGAGGCCGCCCGCTCCCTTCCCCCGCGCCCCTAACTGCCTGCTACCCTACCTGACTTCAACAAGGAGAAACCTCATGGCTGATGAACTCTATAACGTTCCGCTCGATCGTCTTCCCCGCGATCGCAAGATTGATAGCTGGCGCAAGACAGACGAATCAGTCCTCCCGCGCATCGAAAAGGGCGATCGCCTGGAGATGAAGCAGATCATTGAAGAAAAAGGTCATACCGACTGGGCACTCCATCGTGGTGAACAATTGCATAGCATTGCCCAAACCGCATGGCCACCAGGACTGAAACATTGTTTGACACTGTTTGTGGGCACCTTTAGCGCGATCGTTGTGGGAGGCAGTATGTCCACCATTGTCGATGCCACCGGACGGGGACCGATCGCCGCTGCTGGCGGCGCACTAGCAGGCGGTGCCTGCGCCACCCTGGCAGATATCTGGTCAAGCCGCTATATGAAAGAGCGTCACATGCGTTTTCTAGCATTGCAGGCACAAGCCAGCATCCGCGAAGCCCAGGCCAAGGAGCCACTAACCACCGAGTTCACGGACCACTACTTCATCAGTCAGACCCAACTGCTCACCCAGACCGAAGCGCTTCACTTGGCCCAAGAACCCAAATCAGAAGCAATGATGGCCCTCGGTTCAATCACCGCAGAAGGGATTATCGTGCTGTTTTTAACCTTACCCGCTGGCCTCCCCCTGGCCCTAGCCAGCGCCATTTTCCCGATCATGGTTAACCTCCTGATTGCCAAAGTGCAAAGCGATCGCTTTGAAGTCCCCGAAGCCTGCGAAGCCCTCCTCCCCGCCTACGAAGCCCACATCCCACCTGAAACCATCCCTGCCTTAGAGGCCCTTAAGATTGAAGAACTTCATGCGGGTTTACAGTATGTCAGCACCGCCCGACCCTCCAATGGGGTACGCAGTGTGGGGCAAGCCAAGGGGCAAGCCAAGGTAGAGATTGCCCAACAGTGCATCACCATTCTGAGTGAGCAAGGGATGGAAGTTGTCCGCGACTGTAAAGAACAATACCAGGAAGATCGTGAAACCCTGCCCAGTCGTTGTCCTGAACCCGATATCGATGTGGCAGGGCTAACCGCAGAGGAAGCGGCCCAAGCCGCCAAAGACTGGTGTGCAAACTGGATTGAGCAAGAAATGCGCAAGCTGGATGAAAAGTATGAGGCGGATCTGAACTTCATCAAGGCCCGGTACAGCCAAGCGATCGCCTATTGGGAAGAGATGAAACAACAGGGGATGCAGGAATACCAGCGCTATGAAGCGGTTCCTAGCTAAACCCCGTACCACTCGCCAACTACACATGGGGGGATAGCCATTCGCCCCCCCTTTTGCGCGGTAACTGCCAGGATTGTTAAGAAAAGATAATTTTCAAAAAACTATTCGAATCAATAGAAATCGCATGAATATATCCCAAACATGGTTTCAGATTATATCTAAATCAATTCGCTATCATTACATAAATGCAAAAAAATGATTCTCTGATCAAAATACTGGATACTATAAGTTTCTTGTCACAGGTAAATTCAGTTTTCCTTAGTCTAAAATTCAAGAGTAATTGAAACAGAGGACACGAAAAGGAGGATGTTAGCGAAAACTGCTTGGTTGACAATCTTGTGCTATCAAGTATTCCTGGTTGGGGTAGGGCAGGCTGCCGATGGTAATAACGAGATGCCGAGTTCTTCATTAATACAAGGAGAGCGGCAGATCGACTTAACTGAAGTGGTCACAGTCTCGCTCGTACTAGGCTTTGCCTATGCCGTCATTCAGCGATTTAGGCAGGATGAGTAGCATAAATGCTAGTTCTAGCTCTCCCTCTTAGGTTTTTTGGCCTGACAGAATCAGAGGGAGAGCAATTCCCTACCCTAATTTTAGAGCCACAACAAACAGTCAATTCTAACAATCAATTATTTCTTATGGTAGGGATATCTGATAGGCTGACTGATAAGGACTCCTTGGGCGTTCGATCGCCGCCAATCCGCTACCGTTACTTCCCTCGTACCTATGCCTCCTGAAACCATGACTGCTACCGATACCCCCCTGCGCGTTGTCATCGTTGAAGACGACCCGATCATGCAACTGGGCCTGATCCAATCCCTCTCGGAATATCCCCACCTGGAGATTGTCGGGCAGGCAGAAGACGGCTACCTGGGGGTTGAGGAAGTGCTGAAGCTTATGCCGGATGTGGTGGTGATGGATATTGGCCTGCCGCGCCAGGATGGCATTGCCGCTACCCAGCAAATTAAGGCCAAGCTGCCCAATGTTCATGTGGTCATGCTCACCTCCCACACGGCGGATACCGAGATTTATGCCGCCTTCTCCAGCGGGGCTGATGCCTACTGTATTAAGGGGGCCAATATCGATCGCCTCCTCACCGCGATCGCCGCTGCCCAGGAGGGAGCCGTTTACCTTGACCCGCAAATTGCCCACACGATCATGGGGGCGATGAAACCCCCGACCAGCAACCCCAGCAGCGCCCTGATCGGCCAACTCTCGGAACGGGAACTCGAAGTGCTGAAACTCATGGTCGAAGGGAAGAGCAATCCGGAAATTGGGGCTGTCCTCTACCTGAGTCCGAATACGGTCAAGACCCATGTGCGGGGCATTATGAACAAGTTAGCAGTGGACGATCGCGTTCAGGCCGCCGTTGTGGCCCTACGGGCTGGGTTGGTATAGGGATTCGGCTGATGATTGCTGATGATCCGAGACCAAAGTTTGCCTATGGCCCCTTAAGGAGTTGTTTCCGGTTGATTGGCGATCGTTGCCTGATCGGCAGTGACAAACGAGACCAACATCTTATCGACCCGTGTATCGTCCATATCCACAACTTCAAAGCGCAGTCCCCCCCACTCAAAATCCTCCCCAGTCCGGGGAACATGGCCGAGGAAATGCATCACAAATCCCCCCAAGGTATGGAAGTTGCCCGTGGCCTCGTCTGGTAATCCTTTCTGGGCGATGAGATCTTTGAACTCATCAATATCGAGCGAACCATCTAACAACCAGGAGCCATCTTCCCGCTGGACAATGAGGGGGGTTTCTTGATCTTCAACTGAGGGTAAATCACCGACGATCGCGGCCATCAAATCATTCAGGGTGACTAACCCTTCAATGCCGCCATACTCCCCAATAACCAGGGCAATGTGAACCCCTGTTTGCTTAAATTGCTCAAGCACCTTGAGCGCACGGGCACTCTCTGCAACACGGAGGGGGGCTTTTAGGAGTGGCTCCAGGGTATGGGCTTCTCCAGCGAGGTGCGCTTTCAGTAAATGGCTCCCCCGGATGATGCCAATGCAGTCATCGAGGCTACCTTGTCCCACTGGGAAACGCGAGTGGGTACTATCCATCACCATTTGTAGGTTTTCTGCTAGCGAGGACTCGCTATCTAGCCAGGTGATTTCAATGCGCGGGGTCATGATGGCTTTGATGGGGCGATCGCCGAGACGAAACACCCGTTGGACCATCTCATGCTCTGCGGCTTCAAACATCCCCGCTGCCGCCCCTTGGCGAATCAGCACCTTAATTTCTTCCTCGGTAATCTCAGGTTCGTTGGAGGCTTTAATCCCCAACAGCTTGAGCAAAGCCTCAGTCGAAACACTCAACAGGTGAACGAAGGGTGCTGTCAGACGCGACAGGAACTGCATGGGTGGGGCCACCGTACAGGCAATATTTTCGGAATCATTGAGAGCAATTCGCTTAGGCAGCAGTTCACCAATCACCAGTGACAAGTAGGTGATCAGCGAAACCACGATCGCGACACTGATGCCTTCGCTGTAGCGCTGCAAGGCGGGAACTCCCGCGACAATTGGCACGAGGCGCTGGGCTAGGGTTGCTCCCCCCACAGCCCCACTCAAAATGCCAATGAGGGTAATCCCAATTTGGACGGTAGCCAGAAAATTATTGGGCGCATTGGCTAACCTGAGAGCCACACGGGCTTTGCGGTTACCCCGCTCGGCTAGCTGCTCTAAGCGAACCTTACGGGCAGAGACCACAGCAATTTCCGAGCCTGAAAACACACCATTGGCAATGATGAGCAGGAGGATTGCCAGGATTTCAACAGCGACTGAGGACATAAGGATCGCCTTGCCAAAGAATAGCTGTTTCTAGCATAGAAGGGGATGCGCTGCCAATCCCAACCTCAGGGATTCCCACGACACTCCCCGTCAGATGTCCTAGGTACTAAGTGCCGCAAGGGCTGATCTTGCTCGTATCGAAACAGGCCAGGATAACGGAGGGCTGTCTCCGCTTTTTGTAATTCGCTGCCTAGGTAGGCGGCATGGTTCGCCGCGATCGCGGGGCAATCGATAATCATTTGGCGATAGAGGTGTTTAGCCGACTGGCCGGAATAGCACTTTACGACTTCGCCGGAGCCAGGGGTTGTGTGTTCCACCACAATGATTTGTTGATCCTGGATGTTAATAATAAAACTCCCGATCGCGTCATCGTAGTGGCGCTGTCCCATGAGGGGGCGGTAGTGCTGGGCAATCAGGCGATCGGCATTCTCCCAGCAGTCATCATAAATATGGGCACTCTGACTCAGTGTAATCAAGGGACCCAGGGTGAGGGATTGACCCGATCGCGTTTCAATTTGGTGATGAATATGTTGCTGAAGCGCCCGCAGACCGATCGCATTTACCGGCCAAGCGCTAAACATATCATTACTCCGAAACGTTGCCGTTAGGGATAACTCGTTTTCGACAATCCGCACCCAAATGTGATTTAAACAGGGGGGGCTGCTATGGGCTTCGTGATCCTGGACATCCCACAGAGACATCACCGCACGGGCCGAGTCGCGATCGGCGACTAATTTGGCAATTACCTGCTCAATTTGGTCCTGTCCAAACCACGATCGCAACCGTTGACCATAGGTATATTTCACCCCCTCCCGGTGGGGAGAATCATCTAACATTTGGGCAATATATTCCTGAATAAAGGCGCGATCGCAGGGTAGATAATTGGGGTCTGGGATATAGAAGTCAGGCGGTTCGTCCGTCACGATCGCCATGAGATCGATTAATTCCTGCCAATGACCATCGTAGGCCGTGGGTCGAATCGTGCCCGTGGTCTTAATGCGATGGATAATTTGCACCCAGGTTTCCGCGATCGTTTTCCCCTCAATGCGGTGCCCATAGCGTGGTCCAGGTAGGACACTGGGTGTGCTTTCCAATTGGGGAAATAGCATGGGGATTCCCCACGGTGCCCGCTGGGGTTCCATCGCCAACGTTTGGATTTGGGTGACAGCTTCAGTAATTTTCCGCGCTTCAAACCAGGTAATGGCCTGACGCAAACGGTTGAGATAATCAGCGGGAATTTCGCTGTCGATATAGCCCACGATCGGGGAATTGATCACCCAACACGATCGCCCCGTATCACTTTCACCTGCCCGAAACCCATGCCGAAAAAAGTCAATCAGACACATAGAGCCACCCGCATTTTCATCCTCCTTAGTGGCATTCAGGATCACCAGGTAATGCACATGGGGATTCGCCAGCAGGTTACGGATGAGCACACTGATCCCACGGGTGGGGCTATAGAGTTGGCCGATGACGGCATATTCGTGGGGTTCCAGCCGTTTGGCCACGGTTTGCTTGACAGTCCACCCGGTAATCACTGCCGTTTGACCACTACCCCGGATCAGTTGATTGGGCTTGTAGTGGGCCTGGTACTGGTGGCTCAGGTTAGCAGCAGTCATGGGCAGGATAATGTACAGCGAGCCACACACAGGGTGGTTCAGAGCTAGTGTACTCGACCCGATGTCGGCAATGGGCAGGCAGGTGAAGGTAATCACCCGGATGCAAGTCTACCTCAGAACCATCGGCATAGCTGAGCGTTGCGTTTCCCTGGAGCAAAATCACCCATTCGTCTTGTGCCTGGTCATACCATTCCCCGGCGGGGGTTGTTTGGCCAATGGATATAATGCGCTCGATTTTGATGGCTCCAGCGGCGATCAGGGTGTCAAAGTGTTCATGGGGAGACAGGCGATCGCTTGGCGACACCCAAGGCATATCGGGCAAATCAAAGAGGTTGGGCAACTTGGACATGGCAATGACTCATTAGCTAAAGAATTTCCCCGCTCCCCTGATCTTCTGGCTTCTACCACTGGCTGCCTATTGGCATCATATCAAGTCAGCACCGGAGGTAGGTAAGATGCTACTCCGGATGTGGATATCCTGCTGCGGATAGGGAATTTCAATATTGTGATCAACGAAGGCTTGCCAGATATTACAAATTAATTCGCTGGTTACACGCTTAGAGATTAATGGATCATCTAGCCAAAATTTCAACTCAAAGTCAACGCTAGAATCATTAAATTGCAAAGCAAAAGCAACCGGAGGGGGATTTTCCAGAATATTTGGATGAGCTAGGGCAACCTGAGAGAGTACCTGGATCACTTGTAGCGGACAACAACTATAACTCGCACCCACAATCAATGCATGGTAAAAAAGTCGATTGCTACCCGTTAGGGTCGAAACGCTTTGAGTAAAAAAGGTTTGATTGGGAATAATTTCCTCCGAGTTATCTTGTAATACTTGCACGGTTGTGGCGCGAATACCCAGTTTCGTGACTTCAGTCATTTTATCATTAATCTTGATGATATCTCCCGGTTTCAGCGCTCCCTCAAATAAGAGCCAGATACCACTTACAAAATTACTAATGACTTCCTTGAGGCCAAAGCCAATCCCAACCGATAATCCACCCGTAATGGCTGCGATCGCGGTTGAGCTAACTCCAACATACCCAAAAATAAGGATAACGCCGACACTAATCAGAAAGTAACGCATCAGCAGCGCAACAACTTGAGTAACCCTCGGATCAGAAAAGTTAATTCTAATCGCGATATAGATTAACAAGCGTTCCAGTAGCGAGACACCAATAATCCAGAAGTATAGACCAAAAATGATCACAAAGATATTGCCGATCGTAATTAACTGACCAAACACCTTAATGATCGAAATCTGTGTAAAATCATCAAAATCAAGAAACAAGCCTAGTGTCTCTCGAATAAGCATTAAATAAAAGAGGGGTGCCAGAAAATATTGATGATAATAACTGACAGAAGTCTTTGAAAATAGAGCATAGATCGAGACGATAAAAAAACGATAAAACCAAAAAAATCTCAACAGGTTGGTACCCTCTTCGAGATAGCCATAAAACCATCCCAAATGTTCAAACCATAGCTTGATTAAGGTGATAAAAATTAAGCTGAGCGTTGGTGCTGATAGGGATTGGACCAACGCTCCTCCATATTGTCGCCAGGTCAATCGTTGCGTCTGGTCGCTGCGCTCTAGCTGATTTAATCGGGGTAAGTATTGACTTAACTGAGATAAAAACCATCGAGCAATTAACCAAGCAACGAGGATCGAGACAAGTATGCCTAAAATTTGAACCTGAACAACTGGGCGTGTTAAGATAATAGTAACTTTAATAAGTTCTTCTAGAATATGATGAATGTTAAAAGTGCTTTGGTTAGGGATCATTTCTATTTCTCCCGCATTGATGGATGACTCATCATTTCATTCAGTTGATCAACAGCAATTTCTGGCGTAATTTCTCCCTTTAAAACTTGCTGGTAAATCGTTTGAGCATGATTTTGAATAAAATCTACTTTTTCAACTACATCTAAATTGATGGGTATTGCTGTTTTAGATTGCTCTAAGATTACCGATCGAATCGGAAATAGTTTTGAGTTTAGCGCTGCATACTTATTCGTTGAAATAATCGGAATAATCATTTCAAGTTGCGCTTGCTGCTCTGCTTTAGTAATAAAGTGAGCCAGTTTTAGGGCTAGTTGGCTCTGCTCAGCATTAGAAGCACGGTTGAATAACAAAACACTGGCCCACAGTAAGGGTGTGCCTGGTTGATTGGTGATGCTAGGTAATAGGGTGATTCCTAAGGTATCCCGATCGAAGGTCGTGTTGAACTCAGCAATCCACTCCGATGAGCAAACGAGGTATGCCAACCGTTTCTCAATAAAAGCATTCACAAGCGCAGGGAAATTGTTGCTCACCACGACATTAGGCTCTATTTGGGCTTGCTTCAGCCACTCTAACCATCTCATCCACTGATCGCTTTGGGTCAGCATGATTTGACCGCGATCGCTCAAGAGTTGATCACTCGAAATCCCTGCCCCCCAAAGGGTTTCTAAAAAACCCGAAGGAATCCCCACTGAGTAGCCTTGCCTTGCTTGATTAATGAGATCGGCCAGGGTCTTTGCTGGTGTCTCAACCTTGTCCTTGTTATAGCAAAGAACTTGGGTTGATAAATACATTGGTAAACCATAGGCTTTACCTTGATACTGGATATAGCCTAAAGCTTCCGGTCGAAATTGAGATTGATCGATTTGCTTATCGCTGAGTGACTGTAAAGCCCCTATTCTGACCAAGTGGGGAATTTTGGCAATAGATGAAATCAAGATTAAATCGGGTGCAGATCCCCGTTTACTTTGTAACTCTAATGATTGCCAAAATTGCTTGGAAGAAAAGAATTTCAAGAAAATTTTGACGTGGGGATAGATGTCAGTAAATGCCTCTGTTGTCTTGGCCAGCACGGCCTGATTCGGTTCTTGGTATTCAGATTCTTGCTCCTTGGTTAAGGAAGGTGGCATTTCTACCCATACTGAAATACTGCCCTGAAGCGATTCAGATTCTCCATTACTTAAATTCTGTGTATTACAAGCAGTTGTAAGGAACAGAATCGTCAGCAGCAATCCAGTTTGACGAATTTTTTGGAACCTATATAACCCGTAAAAGAAATTCTTTTGACAAAATACAGGCAACCACATATCGTCATAAATCTATTAATATTCAGAGACTATTCTGCAACTATTCAGATAGCATTCAAGTTATAAAACACTAAGACACTAAGACACTAAGACACAAAAAACTTTGTGTACCTTCGTGCCCTTAGTGCCTTAGTGGTGAACCGCCCAAGATAACACCTGAAGGCGAATTGTCCTAAACCCGCGCTTCCTCCTTCACCAACTTATCCCACCCCAAATCCTTCAGCGAAGAATTCCGCCGCAGAGGCCGCGTCACTAACTCCAAAATATCGCGGGCATTGGTAAACCCATGCATCTGGGCAAAGGTAAATTCCACCGACCACTTGGTATTAATCCCCCGTGCTTCCAGCGGATTCGCATGGGCCATCCCCGTAATCACCAAATCCGGCTGCAACTCATAAATGCGTTGAATCTGATTGTAATTATCCGGCTTCTCCACAATGCGCGGCAACGGCACCCCCATTTCCTGACAGGTTTGTTCCAACAGCGCCAATTCGGCTCCTTGGTACCGCTTGTCCATATAGGGAATCCCAATTTCCGGGCAGGTCATGCCGCAACGAATCAGGAAACGAGCCAGGGAAACCTCTAAGAGGTTATCGCCCATAAAGAAAACAGATTTACCCCGAATCAGTTCAATATAGTCTTCCAGGTTGGCCCAAATCTGTTGTTCGCGATCGGCCAAACCCTGCGGTTCAATCCCAAATACGGAGCAAATCTTTTCAATCCAGGCACGGGTACCATCAGGACCGATCGGGAAGGGGGCACCAATGAGTTTGCACTTGCGGCGACGCATCAAGGCCGTAGCAGTACGCGACAGGAAGGGATTCACCCCACAAACGTAGTACCCTTCCTCCAAAATGGGCAGTTCTGTATACCGTTTAGCCGGAAGCCAGCCGGAGACTTTAATCCCTTGTTTTTTTAACTCCAGGGTTAACTGGGTCACAACCGGATCAGGTAAAGAACCGAATAAAACTAGGGGCGGATGATCAACATACTCACTTGCTTCCTTGGCAACCTCTTCCTGCTTGCGGCCAAAGCTCAGTAGTTTTTGGATGGCGTTCCGTTCTTCCTTGTCGGCCTCATCACCCACCTTGCTAGGACAGCGGGCCGCCATTGCTGCCAATACGGTATCTTCCCCTTGGGTGAAGGCATAGTCCAGACCATTGGCACGGGCAACCACGATCGGAATCCCAATCTCGGCCTCCAGTTTCGGGGCCAGCCCTTCCAGATCCATTTTGATGATTTCGGTGGTGCAGGTGCCAATCCAAACAATCACACTAGGGTTGCGATCGCGCTTAATTTGGGTACAGAGGCGTTTTAACTCCTCATAATCATTGAGCTTGGCAGAAATATCTCCCTCTTCCAATTCCGCCATCGCATAGCGCGGTTCCGCAAAAATCATCACCCCCATTGCATTTTGGAGGAAATAGCCACAGGTTTTGGTGCCAATCACCAGGAAGAAACTATCTTCAATTTTCTGGTAGAGCCAAGCCACACAGCTAATCGGACAAAAGGTGTGATAATTCCCCGTTTCACACTCAAAATTCAGGGCATCCGGTTGGGCAACAGTCATCTTTCTAAAACCTTAGTGAATAAATCAACTGTGAATGAATCAACCATCGTCGGGAGAGTTGAGCAACAGATGCGCCGGATCGGTACTTTTGGCCTGCATCGGTGTCATCTTGCTCACGCCCTCACCCAGTTCAATATCTGGGTCAAAATTCAACCCCAGAACCTCCACCAACGCATCTTCATCCGAGTTCAGCCGGAAGAACGGCACCATGAGATTGCCTAGTTTCGGCTCTAGGGCATTGATCACCCCCAGGAGCAGGGAAGAGACTGGACGCCGACCACCATCAGGAGTGCCGATCGAACGGCCTTCCATTTGCAACGCCAACCAGGGCCGATTGGCGCGGTAGTAGTCCAGCCACTTTTGCCGAATCGCAGCGGTAAAGTCCTCGAAGAATGCCATGACTCCAAGTCCCCAATGCAAAAATGAACACCTGCATCATAATGCGACTCTGAAATCTGGCAATCCC
>JBBILC010000012.1:31334-47932 GCA_037445115.1 Coleofasciculaceae cyanobacterium bin_20 | reverse complement strand
ACCACACCTTCCGGCATCGCCAGCAGTTGGTCGGCAATGTTGAGGTAGTAGTCGCACACGTAGGTGAGGGAGGGATCGCTTTCCGCCATCTCGAACAGGGTTTTGCCCTTGACGCGGGAAACGCGAATGTCTTCGATGAGAGGCAAGACTTCCAGGACCGGCATGGGCACCGCTTCGATATATTTTTCGATCAGGTCGCGCTTCGATGTCCGGTTGCCAATCAACCCCGCTAGGCGCAGGGGATGGGTCCGAGCCTTTTCCCGCACGGAGGCCGCAATCCGGTTCGCCGCAAACAGGGCATCAAAGCCGTTATCGGTGACGATGATGCAGTAGTCCGCATAGTTGAGCGGGGCCGCAAAGCCGCCACACACCACGTCGCCCAACACATCGAACAGGATCACATCGTACTCATCAAAGGCATTCAGTTCCTTGAGCAGCTTCACGGTTTCCCCGACGACGTAGCCCCCACACCCTGCCCCGGCGGGGGGACCGCCCGCTTCCACACAATCCACGCCGCCATAGCCCTTGTAGATCACATCCTCTGGCCAGACATCTTCGTAGTGGTAGTCCTTTTCCTGGAGGGTGTCGATGATCGTGGGGATCAGGAAGCCAGTGAGGGTAAAGGTGCTGTCGTGTTTAGGGTCGCAGCCGATCTGGAGCACTTTCTTGCCCCGTTTGGCGAGGGCTGCCGAGATATTGCAACTGGTTGTGGACTTGCCAATGCCACCTTTGCCATAAACTGCGAGTTTCACGCGGGTCTTCTCCTAAATCTCGATATCAACTGGGGAAGCGTCTCGGTTAAGAAGCTTGGGCTGTCCCTGCTTGCCATTATTGGGTAATCCGCCCCAACGATCGCCACTAACCTAAGCCAAAATCAAGCCTTATCCGTCTTATTAAAATTTATAGCCGCATAAAAATCCCTTAAAAATCTATAAAACCTCTTAAAAGCTAAATAAACAAAATTTGTATCTCTTTTTTTATTAAATAAATACAAAGTAAAAATTATCGATCGCCCGATTCCGCCCCTTGAGCCAACCCCAGCGCCCCCCGATCGACTGACCCGTGCCGCGATCGCCCAATCTACCCCAGCCAGCCAAACACCGACCCCACGCGGGTCTGCAATCCAAGGGAGCGCGATCGCCCGCTTGACGAATGCGAAATGCAAAATTCTTGCCGCTGCCCTGCCCAAGCAGCCAGTACGCACAGTACCTGCGATCGCGATGGGGACGGAGAGACATCGGGAATCGCGATCGCCCCTGACCGGGTACCCCACAGGTTTATGCGACTTTTATTAAAAATGATAAATTTTGCCCCCAGGCTGGGGATTACCCAACCAAGACGGTGACGTGAAGAGTCGGCGATCGGCAGCAGGCAGTAGGACTGTAGCGGGTGATCCTAGGGGGATGGGGGGCTGCGATCGCAGGACAGGCAGAAAACGGTAAGCCGTTTCTAACGGGCAGTTCCGGTTCTAAGCGGATGTTTTAAAGCGGGCGATCGCGGTTAATCCGCCACGATGGGCCTTCGCATTTGGCTGTCCTAAGCATTGTTTTAAGTTTGTCGTGGTGACTTTAGTCGCCAAAATGACGCGTTTCTAGACTTTTCCAACACCCTTTGCGGAGGAGACGGGCCAGAGGCCCATCCCACAAGATGAGCCAGGGATTGTTAAGTCCGTGCGAGGAAGACTGGCGGGGGAGACGGGCCAGAGGCCCATCCCACAAGATGAGCCAGGGATTCTCAAGATTATTCTGGAAGCATCCCGCTAGTCTCACGACCGATCGCTTACGCCTTCAGCATACTGCGCAGCATCCAGGCGGCCTTCTCATGAACCTGCAACCGTTGCGTCATCAGGTCTACGGATACATCATCGCCGCCCCGCTCCGCGATCGGGAACACCTCTCGAATCGTCCGGGCGACGGTTTCATTCGCCTCTACCAGGAGCTGAATCATTTGCTCGGCGGCGGGGACTCCCGGTGTTTCCGCGATCGCGGTTAAGCGTGCATAGTCACTGTAATTTCCTGGGGCCGGAAAGCCCAAAGCGCGAATCCGCTCCGCGATCAGATCAACCGCCAACGCCAGTTCCGTGTACTGGGTCTCAAAAATGGTGTGTAGGGAGTGGAACATGGGGCCGGTCACATTCCAATGGAAATTATGGGTTTTGAGATACAGCGTGTAGGTATCAGCTAGCACCCGCGACAGCCCTTCCGCAATTTCGGCTCGGTGCTGTTCATCAATTCCAATATTGATCGGCATGGCATTGTCTTGCGTTAACATGATTCGTTTTTCTCCTTCGGTAGCAATAGGTTGGTTGTAGCGGAGCGCAGCATTCTGCGAATCCCCCGGCTGGATGAAAGTCTGCCCTAGGCCAGATGCTTTTGCAAAACTGCATATGGAGCGCGTCGCACCCGGCAGCGGATCGCGTCGTAGCCTAGCCGTTGAAACGCTTCATAGCGGTGGCAGCCAGAGAAACCATAGTACTGACCCTCCACTTCCAAGACCTCGATCGGTTCGTGCAACCCTTCGGCCTGAATCGATGTCATTAGGGCGGCCACCTTCTGCGGGTCAGTTTGCCGGGGTAAGGGTCGCCGAATCGCACCCAGCGGTAACTCCATAATTCTAATTGCCATTCTCCTAAGACCTCTATTACATCTCGCCTTCTAAATCATACTCGTTATGACTACGACTTGCAACCCGGCCCGCCGATCCGGGTTCACCTCCTTGCGGGAATACCGTCAGTGAGTATGATGGTGGTTAACGATTTGCCAATTTCTCAGGGCCAACGGGCCTGCACCAGCGGGTTGGACAACCTACCGTCCCAGTTGATCGCTGTAGGATGTTGCGCAATGAGTCGAGCGATTAAGATAGAGCTAATCTACGGAAGAAAACACCCTCAACCTTCCTGGAATTGTCATGATTCCCTCCTTGAGGCGTTACCACTGAGTATAGAAGAGGACTATTGGTGTGCTGTACCTAGCTGAAGTACAAAAGCAAGGAACTGGGTTCATGGGTAGGGCCAAGGCAGAACTCAGGTTACTGGCTTGTCAGCAGTCTGAGTCTAACTGGGAGGCAGTGCGGGGTGAGGAGATGGTCGCCGCCGATGAGGCCAGTAACCTGGGAGCTGGCACTCTGGTTTTGGTGGATATTGGCAAAAACAAGCAGGTACAGCGTTTGATCACCGACACGCCCAAGCAGTTGGTGAGTATCCTGCAAAATTTTTCGCGCCAGCAGAAGGAATTTAAGCGCAAGGAAGAAGAGATCGAACAATGGCGGCACTCCCTGGAGTACCAGAGCAACGAACTCAACCTCAAAGTCATGGAAATGGAGGCGGAGCGGCAGGAGTTCGAGGGGTTGCGGGAGGAAGCCGATCAGATCAAACAACAGCGCGAGGAGGCGGAGGCCCTGCGGCAACAAGCGACGGCACTTCAGGAGGAACTCGATCGCCAGAAGCAGGAGTTGGAAGGGGCTTGGGCGCACCTCCGGGGCGAAACCATGCGCTTGGAGGAGCGTAAAGGGGAAGCTGGGGTTGGCGGTGGGTTGGATGAGGCCCAACTGCGATCGCTCCAGGAATTAATTGATCGTCTGTCCAGTGCGGTTGCCCCCACGGATGCCCTGCGGGAGCAGTTGAACGCATCCTTTGAATTGATGACCAGTCAGCAGAACTTCCTCGCGCACCACTGGCAAGAATTAGAGCAACAGCGCAACAGTGCCCAAACGCAACAGGCGACGATCGACCAGGCGATGCAAACTCTGCAAGCTAACTGGGAAACCTGGCACGCGGCCCAGGCTGAACTCAATAAGCTTCAACAGGAGATCACTGCGCAGGAGCAACTGATCGCAGCTAAGCAAAATCAGGCCGAGTTCCTCACCCTGCAACTGGAAGAGGAGGAGCGTCTCTATCGCCAGATTAATCAATTGATTGATCCCCTCGCCGAGCAAGAGGACGATCGCGTTGATGTGGAAGCCCTACGGACGATGCCCCTGGGTGAACTGCAAACCGTGGTGGCTGAACTTCAGCGGGAGTTGGAACGTTCTTCCCAATTCGTGAACGATCAAGAGGAGGAACTCCGGTTACAGCAGCAAGCGATCGAAGAACTCCAGGAAAAACTAGTCAATACGAACGAGATTGAGCGGCTGAATTTAGAAACTCAGATCGCCGATGAGCAGGAAAGCTACCAGATGCTCAATGAATCCCTGGTGGGGTCGCGCCGCAACTTGCAGGAACGCCAGGAGATCTTCCATCGCCATCAAGCCATCCTCAACGAACGCCAAGGCATTTACACCGATGCCGCCCAGAGCCAACGGGCAGCCCTGGAACCCCTACTGGCCCAAGTCGATAACCAACGGCAACGCCAGACAGAAGTTTTACAACACTTGGAAAGCGAAATTGAGCAAATGCGTGCCGCCCTCCAGCAAAGCCATGATCTCTTGGAGCAGCAGTTGGCCGAGCAGTCTCGGCAGCAGGCCGAGTTGATGCAGCAAGAGGAGGCACTCCAGGGACAACGCGTGACAATGGGTGAACTCTGGGGTAAGGTCAACCTCTACCAAGAGGCTCTACAACCGCTCCAGGATCAGATCAATAGCCTGCGCGAAAAACTGGAAAGTCTGGCTGGCGGCATTGCCCAGGTTCAAGAGGTCCGGGATCAGCAGTTACAAGTTACGGAGAGCCTCCGACAAGCCTTAAGTGCCGTCGCGGGTGAACCTGTCCCAGAGTTCGTCAATTCCTGACACGGCAGCTATTTTCCCTTTGCTAACGTGTACCAGAATGGCTAGCGATCGTCGAGTCTACCCATGATCATCATGGGTCAGTTTCAGGGAGAAGTCAGGGTCAGCCGACCTCCGGCGGACTGATAGCTCGCAAAGCAATCTCGGCCATGTTGGTCGGGCTGGCTCTAGCCGGAAACGAGTAAAGTCGTTACTACCAACGTGGCGTAACGTTATGGTCAAGACAAAAAAGCAAGGGGACAGCCGAGATGGCTATCCCACAAGTGTGATTATTGGTGGTCAGCTAAGGTCTAGGCCAGCCTGAATCAACCTGACGCCTAGCGAGGGATTTCGAGATCGCTGAGGAGGGTTAAGGTAAGGTCGGAATTGGTGTCGATCACGATCAAGCTGACACTGTTGCGGCCCGTGAAAATACCAATCAGGCTACCGATCGCGGCCCCGCCCAACACCTCTTCAGTCGCAATAGCCCGATCGCCCGTCACAGCAGCAACAGCGGCAGCGGCAGCGGCCCCAAAGGCGGCTCCCCGGAGGATGGGATTAATCCCTCCCCGCCGAACTTCCGTCGTTTGGTTGAGGACTTCCGAGGTGGCGTCGATCGGTAAACGGGTGCCATTGGGGAAGATCAGTTCACTGGAGTAGAACTGGGTGCCACCGGAAACCGGACGCAATTCACCCACCACCTGACTACCGGCGGGAATCAGAACGTCCCCGGTGCGCGAGACAATATTTTGCGGCACGGTCAGCGTCAGAGGCACCCGCTCATCCGGGGTGACCACAATCCGCGCATTCTCATAGCGGGTCGGGATTTGCGTTCCTGCAGGAATGACTAACTGCCCAATGCCACCAACAATATAGGGAGAATTGATCACCGGGAGACGGCCTAGTGCCACCAAGCCCTGATACACAAAGGCTGCCGTTTCCGCACGGGTCGCAGGCCGGAGCGGATTCAGGATGTTGAGGTTGGGGTAGTTGACCACCAGTCGCCGTTCTGTTGCCGCTGCGATCGGAGTACGGGCAAACAGGCTAATGCTATGGCTATCCGAGTAAAAACCTAGGATTTCATCGGTGGATCGACTGGGAACAAACTTCAAGCCATTGTTGATAGCTGTGATAATTTGCTCACGAGGGATTTGCAGTTGGGGGCGGAAGGTGCCATCGGGATAACCGGCCATAAACCCAATGCGTTGGGCAAAGTCGATCGCCTCATAGGCCCAAAAACTGGTCGGGACATCGCTAAAGCGAATGGAAGGCCGTTCAATCGGCGCATTGGGGAGGGCACGGCGAAGAATTGCCGCAAACTCAGCACGGGTCACGGATTGCTCCGGACGGTAGCTGCCATCGGGGAAACCGACAATGATTCCCTGGCGGTTCAAGGCATCAATGAAAGGAGCCGCCCAATAACCAGAGGGAACATCCGGAAAGCTACTCATCTGGGCAACGGCAGGGGCTGGCATAAGCATCGGTGCGGCGGCACCGGCCACTAATCCTAGGGCCGCCAGTACGGCAGTTCCCGATTGCCACGATTTATAATAAGACATGGTGGATTACTCTCCTCAACATCTATCTATAAGTTTACGGTGGTCTTGACGGTTCTGACGAATTTTGGGGATGAGAGCCGGAACACTGTCCCCCATCCTGGGCGATGACGGGTGGTTAACATAACGTTCTCTAGCGGCACGACATTAGCTAGCAGGGGTGCCTGCTGCTCAGGGTTAATCCAAATTTCCTCGTTGTTCTATTAGAGACTTACGGCATAGGGATTGGGTTCCAGCACAACCCAATCCGGGGCGATCGTGACCCGTGTCGCTCCTTGAAGAATAGTACGACACTTGAAAAGCACTCTTCAAGCTTTTTGGCCAAGCGGGGGATTGTGAAGGCAAGGAAATACTCTGGCGTAAGTCCGGCAGTCATGCGGAGAAAAAAGTAGCATAGGGGGTGAAGACAGCAATGCTGACAGGCATGGTGTGGATGCGGACGTATGGCCCTAGATGCTGATCAACTCCAACAACTGCGGTGTTATTGCCGGGATGACGGGGCCTTTGCCCAGTTACAAGCTTTTTTGACTAACCTCATCGAAAATTGCCGCCAGGAGCAGCAGCGGGTGCGCTACGACGCGATCCTCAGCGCGATCCCCGATCGCCTGTTTCGCTTGGATGTGGCAGGCACCTACCTGGATTTTAAGGGCAATCCGACTGACCCACCGGACTTGGGCCAGACGCTTGTGGGCAAAACCGTGTGGCAGTTGCTACCGGCGGACTTAGCCGAGCGCTGTTTACAGGCGATTGCTGATACCTTGGCGACTGGCCAACTGACGATCCTGGAGTATGAATTGCCCAATGGGACGGACGATCGTTGTGACTATGAAGCCCGCCTGGTGCCCAGTGGCGATCGGGAAGTCCTGGTGCTCGTGCGCGATATCACCGAACGCAAGCAAGCGGAACTGGCCCTGCGAGCGAGTGAAGAACGCCTACAGCATTTTTTCGATACGACGTTTGAGGCGGTCCTAATCCATGAGCAAGGGCGCATCCTGGATGTTAACCGGGCAGCGGAAGTTCTCTTTGGCTACACCACCGCCCAAATGCAGACCATGACCGTGTTGGATCTGGCCCCACCTGCCACCCATGAGATGCTACGCCAACGTCTCCGGAATCCCAACTACCGTGACCCCTTCGAGGCGATTGGTCTGCGCCACGATGGCAGTCAATTTATTGCGGAGGTGATTGGTAAGTCCATTCGTTACCAGGGGCGGGAAGCGCGAGTTGTGGGTATTCGCGACATCACAGAGCGCAAGCAAGCAGAGGAAGCCCTGCGCCGCAGTGAGGCCCGCCACCGGGCGCTGGTGGATGCCCTGCCCGACATCATGTTTCGGATTCACCGCGATGGCACCTATCTCGACTGTAAAGCGGCCAAGGACGCCATGATTTTGGCCTCACCGTCAGACATTATTGGCAAAAATGTGCGCCAAGTTCTCCCCCCAGCGGCAGCGGAACAACGGTTGCATTACATTGAGCAAACCCTGGAAGCTGGGGAAATGCAAATTTTTGAATACCAACTGTCCATGCCTCCCTCTTCCCTAGGGCAGGCTGCGGAGGTGCGGGACTACGAGGCACGGCTAAGTGTCAGTGGGCGGGATGAAGTCCTGGTGATTGTGCGGGATATTACCGATCGCAAGCGGGCCGAGGCAGCCCTGCGCACCTCGGAGGAAAAGTTCGCTAAAGCCTTTCGCTCTAGCCCCCAGTCCATCACGATCGCAACGTTGGAGGACGGTCGCTTTATTGAGGTGAATGATGGGTTTGAACGCATTTTTGGCTATCGGCGGGAGGAGGTGATTGGCCATTCCTCGCTGGCGTTTAAAATTTGGACCAATCCAGCCGATCGTGAGTGGGTGAAGGCGCAGCTAAAAAATCAAGGGGTGGTCTATAACCGTGAATTCGATTTCCATCGCCGATCGGGGGAACGTGGGGTGGGCCTATTTTCGGCGGAGTCGATCGTTCTGGATGGGGTGTCCTGTCTGCTGGGGGTGACGACGGATATTACCGATCGCAAGCGGGCGGAGGAGGAGTTGCGGGCGTCGGAACAACGGCTGTCCCTGCTGATCCAACAAACCCAACTGGTGGTAATTGAGTGGAATCTCGATATGGAGGTGGTGGAGTGGAATCCGGCTGCTGAAGCGGTTTTTGGCTATCAGAAGGCGGAAGTCCTGGGCAAAAAGGCCGTTGATTTTCTGGTGCCGACGGCCAATCAGGCCGAGATTGAAAAGATTTGGTTGGATCTAGTGGTCCACACACAGCGGGTGGGCTGTACCAATGCCAATTTAACCAAGGACGGGCGCACGATTATCTGCGAGTGGTATAACTCACCCTTGATTGATGCCCACGGTAATGTGATCGGGATTGCTTCCCTTGCCCGTGACATCACGGAACAGGTGCGTGCCGAAGCCCAGATTAAGGCAACGGCCCAGTGCGATCGCCTGCTGGCGGACTTGGCTCTGCGTATTCGTCAATCCCTGGATTTGGGCCAAATTTTGGCCACAGCAGTGACCGATGTTCGACAATTTTTGCAGGTCAGTCGCGTTTTCATTGGCCGCTTGGATGCCAACTGGCAGGTGCAGGTGGTGGCAGAGGCCGTTACCGAGGGCCGTGGGTCCCTCCTGGGTGAGTATTTGCAGCTTACCGAGGTTAATCCAGCGTTCTTTAGCGCCGGGGCCGCCCGTGTTGTTGCCGATACCCCGACCGGAGGGCATTCCCCTGAGCAGCCGATCCGTGCCAGTATTACCGTGCCGATCGCCTTGGTGGGCCGCCCGATCGGGGTTTTGGTGGTCCAGCAATGTGGCGATTCGCCAGGGGAGACGCGGCGCGATCACCGAGACTGGCAACCCCATGAGGTGGATTTACTAGAGCGGTTGGCCACGCAACTGGCGATCGCGATCCAACAAGCGGAACTCTATAAGCAATTGGCGGATCTGAATGCCAATCTGGAACAACAGGTGGAGCAGCGCACGGCGGAACTCCAACAAAAGATGGAGGAACTGCAAGAACTCGATCGCCAAAAAGATGTCTTCCTCCACACCGTGACCCATGATCTCCGTACACCCGTGATGGGGTGGCTGATGCTGCTGAAGAATATGCTCAAAAAGCCCGATGATCATCTATCTCTCAACCGGGCGATCGTTGAGCGCATGGTCGAGAGTAATGAACGGCAATTGAACCTCCTGAATCTGCTGTTGGAAACCCACGGGGGCCATGTCCGGGGAATCACCTTGCAGCGGCAGGCGATCGCGTTGGCGGAAGCCTTACCCCCCCTGCTGGTCGATCTTGATCCCCTGTTAAGAGACAATCGGGCGACGCTGACGTCTCAAATTCCAGCCGATCTGCCCACAGTCAGTGCTGATCCGGCCCAACTCTGGCGGGTGTTTGAAAACCTGATTACCAATGCCCTCAAACACAATCCCCCCGGTCTGCACCTAACGATTACGGCCTACCCCAGCCCGGTGACAACCACAAGTTCTCCTAGTCCAAACTGGGTGCGCTGTGAGATTGCTGATGATGGGATCGGCCTAACACCGGAGCAGTGCGAGCGCCTGTTTGAGTTATACGAACAGGGTCCCCAGAGGCGACAGTTTACAGGGGTGGGCTTAGGGCTTTATCTCTGTCGGCAAATTATTGAAGCCCACGGGGGGACGATCGGGGTGCGCAGTCAGCCCAATGCCGGGGCTGTTTTCTGGTTTACGTTGCCGATCGCGAGTTGAGGTAAATTATGCTAAATCTTAGGCACCCTCTCAATCTCGCTGGTGTTAACTGATGTCCTTCCAGGTTTTACCCGTGACCACGGCGGCACAAATGGAACAATTCCTAGATGTGCCTGCCCACATTTATCGACACGATCGCCATTGGGTTCCGCCCCTGCGCAAAAGTATTGCAGCACAATTATCTCCCCAAGCCCCATTTCGGCAATATGGTGAACTTCAGGCATTTATCGCGATCGGTGAACAGTCGGAATTACTAGGGCGAGTTGTGGCGGCAGTGAATCAACGGCTAGTGGCCGTCGAGGGCCAAGCGATCGGGGTGTTTGGCTATTTTGAATGCGTGAACCAGGAAACGGTCGCCCAAGCCTTGTTTCAGGCAGCGGATGAATGGCTTAAGGCCAAAGGGATGATATGGGTTCGTGGTCCGATTAACCTCTCAACCCACAACGATTGTTTGTTTTTAGTCGAGGGCTTTGATTCAGCACCCGTGATCATGATGCCCTACAATCCGCCCTACTATCCCGAACTCATGGAGCGCTTAGGCTGGCAAAAGGCCAAGGATGCCTATGCCTACGAATTGCCGTTGGATAAACCCCTCTCTCCGGAATTTGAACGTTCCTACCGCATTGCTTGCCAATCGGGAGTGACCTTTCGCCCAATCCACACGCAAGGGGAAGCTTTTAAGCAGGATTGTAAAAGTTTATATGATCTGTTTAATCGCGCTTTTGCTAACAATTGGAGTTCGTCTCCTCGCACGGAAGCTGAGTTTCTTGAAGACGCTAAGGATTTACAGCAACTGGTGGATACGGATATTTTTCCTGTGGCGGAAGTCAATGGCGAAATGGTGGGTTTCTTTATGGGTCTACCTGATTATAATCTGGCCCTTAAGCATATCAATGGTAGGCTGAATTGGCTGGGTATTTTAAAATTTCTTTGGTATCGACGTCAGATCGATCGTGCCCGCATTTTGGTGATTTGCTCCCTCCCGGAATACCGCCGTAAACTGGTGCCCCTAGCGCTGATTTACCTGGGGATGAAAGGGGGGATTCAAAAACGCAAGCCCTATACTTGGGCGGAATTATCCTGGGTTTGGGAGGATAACTATGCCTCGCGTAAGCTGATCGAAGCCAGTGGGGGCCAGCGCTATAAAACCTATCGGATTTATGAGCGATCGCTTGTGACTGACCCTACTGTCTAAGAGGGTGTTTGAAAAGTCCAGAAACCAGTCGTTTTGGCGACTAAAGTCGCCACTGCAAACGCCAAGCAACACTTAGGACAGCCAAACTGAGATGGGCGATGAGTTCCTCCCACGATCGCGGCACAATCATGCCCTCCCTCCCCCTAAAACTGGCGCAGGAAGCGTAGGTCATTTGTGTAGAAGCGGCGCACATCATCAATTTGATGCAACACCATCGCAAACCGCTCAATCCCTAGCCCAGCGGCAAACCCGGTATAGACTTCCGGGTCATAACCCACTGCCTTGAGAACATTCGGGTCCACCATGCCACAACCCATGACCTCTAGCCATTTGCCCTGCCATTGCACATCAACTTCGGCGGAGGGTTCCGTGAAGGGGAAATAGCTGGCGCGGAAACGGACTGGGAGATCTTCCCCAAACACCGACTCCAGGAAGACCCGCAGCGTACCCCGCAGATCCGTAAACGTCAGACCCTCATCAACCGCCAGAATTTCCAATTG
This sequence comes from Coleofasciculaceae cyanobacterium bin_20, assembly GCA_037445115.1. GTDB lineage: Bacteria > Cyanobacteriota > Cyanobacteriia > B231 > B231 > Trichothermofontia. The sequence goes on along the minus strand of JBBILC010000012.1, from coordinate 36,270 downwards.
GTGGAAGGTTGCCGCATGGGTAGCATCCACCGTATCCCGCCGGAAGACCCGACCGGGGGCCACAATCCGAATGGGCGGTTCATTCTCCCCCATATAGCGAATTTGCACAGAGGACGTATGGGTGCGCAGGAGATGACCATCGGGTAGATAAAAGGTGTCCTGCATATCGCGGGCCGGGTGGTCAGCAGGGGTATTCAGCGCCTCGAAGTTGTAGTAGTCAGTTTCAATTTCGGGACCATCCGCGACGGTGTAGCCCATGCCCACCAGAATATCGATCATGCGATCGGTCATCGCGGTCAGCGGGTGGGTACGTCCCAGGGGCCGATAAACCCCCGGCATCGTCACATCCAGGGCTTCGGCCTCTAATTGGGCCTGAATTTGCGCTGTTTGTAGGGCAGTGCGGCGATCGTCTAGCGCCTGTTGCAAGATCGTTTTGACTTCATTGGCTAGGGAACCAATGCGGGGCCGATCGCTGGCATCCAGCTTACCCATACCGCCTAGGATTTGGGAGAGGTCGCCCTTTTTCCCTAGGTACTTGACACGCAATTGTTCCAATTGCTCAAGGCTATCCGTGGCTGCGATCGCGGCTTGGCCATCCTGTTGCAGGGTTTGCAGTTGCGTCTCAAGGGTACTCATAGGGTGAACGTTGCACAAAATCAGGGATTTCTCCCAGTCTAGGGCATTTATGGCGGCTAGACCGTCACCGTTGCCTGCATCGTTGTTGCATTAGCAAGCTCACCACCCGTCTGCACTTGCACCTGCGCCGGGGGTGAGCACCCTGACTACGTGTCAGCTATGGTTATCGTGCCCAGGGTTTACTGCGCAAGACTCAGGGTAATTACTTAATCTGCTTGGGAGATCGATAAAGGGTTGGGAGGAGGCATCCTGGGTTGTTAGGGAGGATTTTAGATTTTAGATTTTAGATTTTAGATTGGTGGGTTAGTGTGGGGTAGAGATCCTGCCTGGGCCACAGATACAGCCGTTCCCTCTCTAATGAAGTACTGTTAAGCCTTGTAGGCAAGGGGCTTAAGCCCTTGTGTCTGTACCTCATCAAGTCTTGTCTGTACCGCATTAGGTATGGAAGTACCGGAAAGTATCGAGCTGGCACTCACAATCAACCCAATTTCGTCGGTTGAGGCAGTTGAATGGCCCCGATCTCAATCATCAGGGTTCCTTTTAGGGGAATAGGGAGAACATCAATGGGCGTGCTTGGGGTGTGAAGGCAAGCTTACCGTTTTCTAGGCCGCTGCTGATCCTTGGGTATCGAGGATCAAGCGATCGAGGTGCTGTTGCATGGTGGTCAATACCTCCTGATAGCAGGCATCGACATAGACCGCATCCTTAGCAGCCGCCCGCCCATAGCGTTCAAATGCGATCGGGGGACACACCCGCAGCCAGATTTTGCGCGGCAGGGGAAAGTTCATCAATGGGCCAATACTCACTCCCCACGGTAGCCCCAGATAGATGGGGAACACCTCCGGGTCAATATTAAACAACCAGGGCAGTTGCAAGGTTTTGAGCAGGGTCTGCATGGGTTCATAGAGGTCAGCCAGCACCACCAGGGTATCGTGCGCCCCCCAGGAAATGATGGGCACGAGGGGAACTCCTTCCCGCAGGACGAGTTTAATAAACCCTTTGCGATCGGCAAAATGGATACGATCTCGCTGCCAGTAGGGCCGAAACACATCCTGGGCACCGCCAGGATAGACTAACACGCAGGCTTGTCTCCGCAGGGCCGCGATCGCCATTTGGGGGTGGGCCATAATCGCGCCGGATTTGACCGCCATTTCCGCTAGGGGGCGATAAAACTGCCAAACCTTGGGATGCATGAGGCCATAGGTCAGGCGATCGCAGCCGAATTGGCGATACCAGTCATACATCCCCATAAACATATCCGGGGCGGCTAACCCGCCGTTGTGGGAGCCAACCAGGAGCGCGGCCCCGTGGGGCGGGATATGCTCCCAACCGTCACTGTCAACCTGGAAATAATGCTGATAAAACCAACCCCAAAAAGGTAACCAGCTTTCAATGAAGGCTGGATCGCGCTCCGTTAATGACCACCCGCTGTAGGGAAGCCCTTGTCTCATCACCATTGGTTCCAAAATTCAAAAATTATACTGGTCATTTTAGGACCCAGAGGCGGGGGGAGTCGGAGGTTGCGCTCACCCTGGTCCCTGCTCAAGTTGATCCCAATTCTCCGGCAAGATGGTTGTATTGTCTTCTTCCCCAGGGGGTACGGGCACGGGCGGCGCGGGCAAAGGCGATGGTTGGGGCAACAGGATGGTACTGCGATCCTCTGGGTCCGCTTCTAGCTCTGGCGGTGCGGCCTTGGGCAAGAAGGCCGTGTGGGCTGACCAGGCAACCAGTTCGCGATCGCTGAGAGACGGGAGGTCATTGCGGGTTGCCGCCCCTGACGCCAGGACAGCGCCATCCATCGGGGGGAGAATTTGCGTCTCGGCGCTGGCGGCGGCGTTGAGGACGAGTTGCAGTTCAGGCGGGAGTTGCTCCAGGGCTTGAAGGACAGCTTGGGCCGATGCATAGCGTTGGGTATAGTCGTGGTGCACCATCTGATCTAACAGGGCCACAAGGACCGAGGGAACCTGGGGAGCAAAGGCGTGCCAATTGAGCACCCCGGTGCTGGGGTCCTGCTCAAAACTCCGGGGAGGCAGACCCGTCAGGGCCTCGATCGCAATCATCCCCAGAGCATAGACATCGCTGTTGAAGTGGGGGCGTCCTGCCGACTGCTCACTGGGCATATAACCGGGGGTCCCCACGGCGATCGTAAACTTAGTATTGGGGTCCATATCCGCGATTTGGGTAGACAATTTCTTGGCAATGCCAAAATCAATGATCACGAGCCGCTGGTCCGACTGGCGACGAATGATGTTGGCGGGTTTGAGATCCCGGTGAATGACGCCCTGGTTATGGATAAAGGTCAGCACGGGCAGCAGATCCGCCAGCAGTTGGACCACCCGCACTGGCGACAACCGCCGTTCAATCAGGAACTCACTGGCCAGGGAACAGCCGTCGATTAACTCCTGCACGATATAAAATTCCTGCCCTTCTTCAAAAAAAGCCAGCAATTCAGGGATTTGGGGGTGTCGCCCTAAACGTTCCAGGGAATCGGCTTCCGTCCGAAACAGTCGCCGTGCCAGGTGCAGGACATTCGGATTATCCGTAACGACTTTCAGTTGCTTCACCACACACTGGGGCTGGCCCGGTCGCTGGGTATCTTCAGCCACATAGGTTTCGCCAAACCCGCCGGACCCCAAGACGCGCACAATTTTATAGCGATTGCTCAGGAAGGTTCCGGCCAAGGCTTGTTGACGCGCCTGGAGCAGATCTTTGAGATCATCCTGTTGGCTAATAATTTCCTGGACGATCGGCGAGGTGACGTAGTGTTTGAGGGTATCCCGCAACTGCCGTTTCTTGCGTTGTTCCTGGACAGTGCCAATCACCAATTGCGCTAATCCGCCCAGCACAATCGTCATAGCAGGCAGGGCAACGGGCAGGATCAGCGCCCCCTGCACAAAGGTTACATAACCCAGAGCCACCCACCCACTGCCCAGACCGATGGCAATCCCCAACCGCCCCAACAACGATCGTGGACGGGTTAGCACCCAGGCGGCTCCTGCCGTGATGAGTAAGACGGCCAAGCCGCGCAGGGGAGCCGGGGGGATGGCTGCCGCGATCGTCCGACCTTGCATGAGGGTCGCGATCGCCGTGGCGTTGATCACAATCCCTGGCATTCTTTCGGGGTATAGCCAGCTATTGGCAAAGGGGGTGGGATGGAAATCCTGGTGGGCGATCGCGGTCGATCCTACTAGCACAATCTTGTCCCGGAAATAGGCCCCTGACTGAAACCGGGCTGCCCAGTTATTAGCATCCAACACATCCAGGAAGGGCACCTGATCAAACACGGGGGCGGGACCATAGAAAAAAAGGTTACTCCCGGCGGGCGTCGGGTAGGACAGTTGGGCCGCCTGGAGCGTTGCCTCAGCAAAGGTGGGCACCCCCCCAGCGACGCCTTGAAAGGCTAAGGCTTCACGCGGGGGAAGGCGGCGGAGTTGCTCATTAACGAATTGGCTACCCAGTTGATGAATGCGGCCATTGGCTTCAATCAGGTAGTTAATCGTGCCCATCAGGGCGTGATCTTCAAACAGGGGGAGGGGGGCCAACAGCCGATCAATGCGACCAGCGCTACCAGGAAGATTTTCCTGGCTCACATATTGGGCCGCCAGCACAACCCGTTCACCTTCCCGATCGAGGACTGCCGCTAGGGCCTGATCGTCCTCCGGGCCATAGAGACTGGGGGTGGTGAATAGTAAGTCCAGGGAGACCGATCGCGCCCCGGCCTGAAGTAGGCGATCGATGACAAGGGCGTAGACTTCTCGTCGCCAGGGCCAGGTTTGGATCAGGGGTAAGTAGGGATACCGGTCTACTTCCTGTTGATACTCGCGTCCCAGGGTCAACGCATTATCATCGATCGTCAAGATGACAATATCAGCGGGCGTCGGTACTGGCCCTCGCAACTCGAAAAAGAGAGCCTGGGTTTCTCGCTCCAGTTTTTGGACCAGGGGGATATCCAAACCAGTAGCTAGGGCAGCTAGCAGCACAACCGCACCCGTTACCCAGTTACCCCAACGTCGTCCTTTGAGGAGGTGTTGAATCCGGGTAATCGCCGTTGCTGGGTGGGTAGGTCGTTCCTGGGGCGTGGCATCTCGTTCAGTGGGCAGACGATGATCGCTCGCAGCACCAGCGGCTGAGCCGGGTAATGGCGACATGGGTGAGGGGTCCTGCTTCATTATTTGGCATAACCTCACAGAAGGAACAGGCGCAGCAGAGTGCCGGGGGGGAATGGGTAGGATGGCAGGCAGGATGCCTACCCCACAAGTCCGTCTCGGCTGTCTGGATGGCAGGCAGGATGCCTACCCCA
>JBBILC010000012.1:14563-31234 GCA_037445115.1 Coleofasciculaceae cyanobacterium bin_20 | reverse complement strand
CCTACCCCACAAGTCCGTCTCGGCTGTCTGGATGGCAGGCAGGATGCCTACCCCATAACTGTTTTTCATCCGCCTAGCGTCTCCGCAGGAGAATCTACTGACTCTGGCACATGCTCCCCAAGCGATGGGTAATGCTGGCCATTTGGCAAACCTTACCCACGGATACAGCATTTACTTAGCTTAAATCAGCGGTGAAGCTGAGCACTTTACGGCTCTATCATAACGCGCCCCTTTCTCAACCCACACCACAATGACAAGGGGCATGAGGCATACTGTCTATACCCAACTGCCAATCAGGATAAAGGCTGCCCAGTAGTAGGGATTTTGGTATGCCGGGTACCAATCGGGATCATGATCGGGGTTATGTAATAGGGCAAGTTGAGCTTCACGGAGGGCAGCCGCTCGGCTTTTACCCAGGGTGAGCGATCGATAGAATTGTTTCATGAATAGGGCTGTGGACTGATCGTTTACCTGCCACAGGCTAGCGAGGGTACTCCGTGCCCCTGCGCGAATGGCAACGCCTGCCAATCCTAAATCGCCCCGGCGATCGCCCTTGGCCGTTTCGCAGGCACTCAGGACGAGCAGTTCCAGGTTGGTGGGATGCCGTTGGGTTCTTTCCCACAGGAGGCGATCGAGATCCTCTAGGGAGAGGGCTTGGTCATAGGCCCAAATGCGGGTCTCAGCAGGGTCAGAACTGAATTGCCCGTGGGTGGCCAAGTGCAGAATGGTGATCGGGGCATGTTGCAAACGATCCTGGAGGGCTTGAACTGTAAATTGCTGATTGAGCAGAATGGTATGGGTTTTAACAAAGGCTTTGATGCCCTGAATTTCGGTGGTAATGTTCTCTAGCGGATCAAGGCCCGCACGGGTAAAACTCTCCCCCACACTAACGCCGGATAGCAATGCCTGGTCCCGTTTAGGATTGAGGGGGACTAGGGGGCGAATATATGAGCCGGGCACGTAGGCAATACTGTAGTCTTCGATGAGATAGCGATCGTTTTCATCCTGAAGTAAAGCCAGGGGAATACCTTGCAGATCGCCGTCAATCACAAAGAGCAGAGTGCCGGAGGCGGGTAGTGCAGGACGGATCGGCTGAATAAGGGCGGCATAGAATTGATGAAGGGCATGCTGCAAGCGATCGCTAAAGTTATTTTCATCAATCTTGGCAGCACCCAAATGATTTTGGATAAGATTAAAATTAGACTCGACCTCCTGCCAATCTATGACCTTAGCGATTAGCTTTTCAGAATATCTTGATGAATTCACAATTGTCAAAATTTTATGACTACTTTTGAGGCTAATAAGGTAAATAATGACATCATCAGCATGAAGATTATTGCCAAGACGTTTAGTAATTTCCTGCTCTAGAAAACGCTGCTCTCCAGTGCTGTACAGACCACATTTGAGAAAATTTTCTAATTCAACTTGTTGGAATTTACGGTTTATCTGAATAATCGCTTGTAAAGTATCTTGACTGGGCTGATTTTCTCGTTCTAGATACAGTTCAATTAATTCACGATAGATGGGTTCAATGTCGGTTTTGAAGGGAAATAAAAGATCTGAACTGTTATATAAAATTTCTTTGCGAATCTGGTCTAGATCGACGATCGCGGCGGTATAGGCGGCGATCGCGGCATGGCGATCGCCGAATTGATGGTGGATCTGGCCCAGTTGATGTTGGGTGCGAAAGGCCAACTCTGGAGCCTTGAGCCGTTGGGCTAGTTGAATACTTTGTTCTGTATACTGTCTAGCTTGCGGTAGATGGCCCATCACCTGGTACAGGTAGCCTAATTGGCCTAGCGCGATCGCCTGGAGGCGTTGATGGTGCAGATGACGCGCCAGAGCCAGGGCAGTGGTCATCAATTGTTGGGCAGTTGCCGGTAGATCGGGGCCTAGCTCTGGTAGCTGGAGTAGGCTTTTGGCCAGATGAAGGCGGGCGTGAATGGCTTCGATTGTGGGTAAATTCGTCCAGGGGTTGGGGGTACTCAGGAGGGTGGTGACGATCGCCCGTTGGCGATCTTGTACCCGGCGGAGTTCTTGATCAAATTCTGGGTAAAGGCGATGGGATTGTAGCCATTCACCATATTCAACTAAAAAATCAAGATAATTCACCTGGATCAGCGATCGCAGATTCAGGGCCTCGGCCCCAAGCTCAACCTGGTTAGCTTGTTCATAAAGGTTCGCTATGTTTTGGGCCAAGGTGATAACGGGTTGCAGCTCCAAAATTTGCTTGTGGTTGCGTCGTTCGGCTAGGGCTTGCTGGGCGAGATAGGCGAGTCGTTCAATATTGCCTAAACTCAGGTAATGCCTGACGATCTCGGCTGGATCGCCAAGGAGCTGGGCGATCGCTAAGCCTTGGGTAGCCAACTGCTGAGCAATCTCAACCTCACCTAACTTACGGAGGGCCTCACCTGCAACCCGTAATCCAAGCGCGGTCAGGGGGGAAGGGTCAAGGCGGGCAAGTTCCTGGGCGAGGGCAGTTTGTTCGCGATCCGTCAGACGCTGGCGGTAATCTTGTAACCGACAACGGGCGCTAATACGGGTGAGGGGCAGCACCGACAACACTTCGCTACAGGCTTGGCGATCGTGCCCTAGGGCTAATAGGGCAAGGCTATGGTTAATGCGACTGCCCGCAATCCCTTCCGCGTAGTCGAGGTGTTGGTATAACTGGCGAGCTTGTTGCCAACTGTGGAGGGCGGCTTCGGGCTGACCGCTGTTGAATTGCTCATGGCCTTGAGCCGTTAGGCGGGCAGCCTGTTGGCGTTGGCTTTCGGCGCGACTAGCCTGGGAAAACCAGGTGGGTGAGGATCGTTGGGGCGCAACCGGGGCGGGTTGGCCCACTGCCGCTGCCGCCATCATGAGCAGAATGACCACAATAAGCAGGAAGAGAAAGCGTTGGTAGGCTTTTGTGCGGGTGAACATGGCAGCTAACTCCAATGCTTTAGGTGGGGTGGCTGGTGGGGCAGGGATTGGGGAGGTTCTCGAATGGCTCCTGTGGGTCTATACGCGGGTTGAAGGGACTGGCCCCCACTAACTCAACTTGCCCCCTGGCATTGACTTGCCAATGGGTGACCTCGGTGATAGAGGGAAGGATCATGGCTTGGGGCGGGGGCGCGGGGGCGATCGGGACGACGGGATCGGACCATCCTCCCATGCTGGGCAGGGTTCCCCCAACGTCTGGTGGCAATCCCCCCCAGCCCGTATTGTGGTAACGAGAGGTGCCCGATCGACACCCCTCTTCAACTGGGGGGATGTCTTGCAAAATAGGAAGGGTGGCAAACAATCCTCGGCCAGGATCACGCTCCAGGATAGTTAGCTCAACCTGCCCGTCAAACTCTGGGCCTAGGGCGGAGCTAGCGGTGATATCACTGCGGTCTGTGAGTTCTCGTCGTGGGGCGGTTCCAAAGATGGCCTGGGCGGCAATGCGCACTCGTCCCCCCGGCCCTCCACGGGAGTTGGCAGAGATATCACTATTTTCTAGGGCGGTCAGCAGATTTGTGGTGATGAAAATATTGCCCCCTGATGTTTCTTGGGCAGCGTTGGTGGTGATTTGGCTCCCGCGACGCAGTTGGAGATTTTCGCTATAAACCTCAATATTGCCAAACTGACCGGCCTGAACTTCTGCCGTCAATTTTCCGCCATCTATCAGTTGAATAAGGGGGGCAACAATAATCAAACTTCCCGCATCGCCTGTCCCCTCGTTATTCACACCAATTTCACCCCCATCCTGAACAAGGAGTCGTGGTGTTGTGATGATAATACTACCCGCATCGCCAGTGGGTGGAATGGGATACGCAGGAGAGTAAAACGGGGCACCGGCTCGAATGCTACTTGCAACTTTCAGAGGACTACAGTCGCACTGTCCCATCACTTCAATCGACTCTAAGGCAGTAATGATAATGCTCCCCGCATTGCCTGCCCCTCGGCTAAAAGAACTAATATCACCGCCATCTTTCAACACTAAACGCTTGGTTGTCACCCTTAATGTTCCGGCATTGCCTTCTGCTAAGGTACTCGAAGATAAGGCGCTAGGTGCTGGTGACGGCACTCCTAAAATTGTGATGGGATTCTTACTGGTGCCAGCGAGATAAACTAAGTCAGCGTTAACGGTAATATCTCCTGAATTTCCCGTGCCAAAGTAGTTAATGGTATTGATCTGACTGCCGCCGCTGACGACCAAATCACGGGTGTTAATCGTTAAACTACCCGCATCGCCCTCACTGATCGTTTCTGTCACAATTGTACTCAGACCGATTGCTAGGGCTAGCCCCCTGATTGTCTCTGATGTCAGTTCAGTCGTGGTACGCAGTGAGATGCTTTCGGCATTGATTTCAATATCTCCCCCGCGACCTTGATCCAGGGTAATGGCTACCATATAGCCACCATTCAGGGACAGGTCTTTCGTCGTGATCACGATATCCCCGGCTTTACCAGGACCGTCCGTCCCTGTCGCCAGGATTGCATCATTAACCTGAACGGCAGCAGCAGCATTAATCGTTAAGTTACCACCTTGACCCGTCCCGTAGGTTGAGGTTAGAATTGCTGCCCCATTATTGACAAAGAGCTTACCTGTCGTAATCGTCAAGTTCCCGGAATTGCCTTCTCCTAGGCTCAGAGTGAGAATGCCATCATCAAACACATCTCCAGGACTCGTCCCCTCTTCAGACGCGATCGCATCTTGGGGTATCGCATCTTGGGGTCTAGCTTCGAGTAAACTTCTAATGCGTTCAAGCAGGTTTCCCGCGCCTAATAGTTCAATCGAATCAGCCTGAATCGAGATATCACCCGCATCCCCCGCTCCTAGTCGCGTTAAAGCTGAGATAAAGGATTTATCTTGCAGTTTTAAGTCACTGGCCTTAATGTCAATTCCCACGCCATCGAGATCACCGATCGTATAGGCAGTAATCGCCGATCGCTCCCGCAGAATCACCTGATCCCCATGCACAGCAATCCGACCCGCCCCCGGTCCTGTGGCATCAAGCCGAGCCTGATTTTGCATCACCACATCCCGAAAATTCTGCACCTGGGAAAAGTCAAGCTGATAGCCAAACGGACTCGCCTCTAAACCCACATAACTCCCGCGATCGACCGCCCCCACCTCAAGATTGCCCCCAGCCGCCCAAAGGTTACCCGTCAGCATCACATCTCCCCCCACTAATGCCAACGTTCGTCCCGGCAGCACCTCCAAACCACTCGGATAGTTAAATACCGGATTAATATTACGGGCCGCATTGGCGATCGTGCCTACCTGCTGTCCAAATTGCAGCCCGATCGGCGTTGAAACCGTCAACAAACTGGGTTGATCGCCCTGATCCGCCCGAAACTCCGTCTGATCAGCAAACTTCAGCCCACTCGCCGTACTCGCAACAAAAGCTCCCCCGACCTCTAGGCGTGCGTTAGGGCCAAAGACAATGCCATTGGGATTCAATAAGAAAAAATTAGCCGCACTCGCCGATCGCAGCGTTCCCTGAATATCCGAAATGGCCTTCCCGGTTACACGACTGATGATATTTTCGATCGGGACTGATTGGGCAAAATCCGCGATCGCACCTGGCGGGATCGAGAAACTTTCAAAGCTATGGAAGAGATTCTGGCCTGCGATCGTGCCTTCCGTGATTGTATAGAGATTACCTTGCTTAGAAACAACTGAATTATTGGGTAAGCTAGTGTCGGGTTTTATTTGGGCGTAACTTCGGTTGTTAAGTGCGGTGAAAATGATGAGTGGCGTTATGATCAAGAATGGCCAACGTTTCATGTCAATCACCTAAATATTTAGAGATTCTAAGTAAACCACTAAGGCACAAAGGACACTAAGAAACGCTAAGAATCTTGGTGTAACTTTGTGTTCTTCGTGTCTTTGTGGTTATTCAATCCAAGTCCCTCGCAAAAGAGAACTTAATGCCCAATACCCACGTAATAAAAACCCGCATTTTGCAGCACCTCGCGATCGAGGAAATTCCGCCCATCAATCATCACGGCATTGTGCATTAGCTGAGCAATTTGGGCATAGTCAAGGCTTTGGAATTGTGGCCAATCCGTCACCACCACCAACGCATCACACCCATCCGCCAACTGCTCCAAATTTGTTTCCACAATCACATGGGAAATCCCAAACCGCAGGCCCGTTTGTGACACGATCGGATCATAGGCTTTCACCTTGGCCCCCAAACGATGGAGATGTTCAATTAAATCCAACGACGGCGCATCCCGCATATCATCCGTATCTGGCTTAAAGGTCAAGCCCAACAGACCAATGGTTTTCCCCTTGAGAATTTTCAACACCTGTTGCAGTTTTTCCACCACAATCATGCGCTGGCGTTGATTCGTGCTAACACTGGCCTTGAGTAATTGGGTGTCATAGCCATAGTCTTCCGCCGTGTGGATCAGGGCCGCTAAATCCTTGGGAAAACAGGACCCGCCCCAACCGATCCCAGCTTGCAAAAATTTGCCGCCAATGCGCGAATCCAGGCCAATGCCCTTAGCCACCTGCACCACATCGGCCCCCACGCGATCGCAGATATTGGCAATCTCATTGATAAAACTGATCTTCGTGGCCAGGAACGAATTCGCCGCATACTTGATCATCTCCGCCGAGTTCAGATCCGTCATCACCACGGGTACTGGCTCCGTCAAATCTAAATACTCAGAATCCAGCTTGCGATCGACGATCGGGGCATACAATTCCTGCATCAGATACAAAGCCCGCTGGCTATTACTCCCCAGCACAATGCGATCGGGATTAAAGGTATCGTAAACCGCCGACCCTTCCCGCAGGAATTCTGGGTTACTGACCACATCAAACTCCACCGTGATGCTGGACTTAGCAGCAGTCCCTGCCCCATTTTTCTTGCCATCGGTGATACCATCCATCACCAGCATCCGCACCCAATCCCCTGACCCGATCGGCACAGTTGATTTGTTCACAATCACCTTATAGCCTTGCTCACCATCACTGAGGCAATGACCAATCCCACGAGCGACGGCTTCCACATAGCGGGTATCGCTTTCCCCCGTTGGTAAAGCCGGAGTCCCTACCGCAATAAATAAGACCTCACCATGCCTCACCCCTGCGGCTAGGTCAGTACTAAACGTCAGCAGCTTCGCCTCAGTGGATGACTTCATAATCTCCACCAATCCCGGCTCAAAAATGGGAGATTGACCCGCATTGAGGAGCTTAATTTTGTCCTCATTGTTGTCAATACAAATCACCTCATGGCCAATGTGGGCGAGACAAACGCCAGTAACCAACCCCACATAGCCAGTTCCAATCACACAAACGCGCATAGTTAATGACTCCCTTGCGTAATGCGTTCACGAAAATCAGCGATCGTGGCCTCTAATCCTTCCCGTAGCGGTACCTGGGGCTGCCAATTCAGATGGGTACGGGCGCGAGTAATATCGGGTTGACGACGACGCGGATCATCCTGGGGCAGTGGCTTATACTCAATTTCAAGATCCGGATTGACCATCTCCCGTACCGCTTCCGCCAATTGCAGGATGGTATATTCATCGGGATTGCCCAAATTAACCGGCCCAACAAAATCACCCGCCATCAGGCGCATGAGGCCCTCAACTAAATCCGAAACATAGCAAAAACTCCGTGTTTGTGCCCCATTGCCATAGACCGTTAGGGGATTGCCACGCACGGCTTGTGACACAAAATTACTCACCACCCGCCCATCATTCTCTAACATGCGTGCGCCATAGGTATTAAATATTCGCGCCACTCGAATATTGACACCATTTTGATGATGGTAGTCAAAGGCCAAAGTTTCTGCGACCCGCTTGCCTTCGTCATAGCACGATCGAATCCCGATCGGGTTGACATTTCCCCAATATTCCTCCGGCTGGGGATGGACATTGGGATCGCCATAAACCTCAGACGTTGATGCCAATAGAAACCGCGCCTTAATTCGCTTAGCCAATCCCAACATATTAAGTGTGCCCATCACATTGGTCTTGATGGTTTTAACCGGATTGTGCTGGTAGTGAACTGGAGAAGCGGGGCAAGCCAGATGATAAATCTGATCCACTTCTAGGCGAATGGGTTCAGTAATATCATGACGGATCAGTTCAAAATAGGGATGATCCAGCCATTTCAAAATATTGCGTTTATGCCCAGTATAGAAATTATCTAAACACAAGACTTCGTGCCCTTGATCCATCAAGCGATCGATCAAATGGGAACCGATGAATCCTGCACCCCCTGTGACCAGAATTCGCATGATGATTATCCCAATATGGAAGCTGTAGAAAGCATCCCTAGCGTAACATGAGCTTCAGGCGTTACAACTGCCAATCTACTAAGGGATCGTGAAGCTTAGGGGGCTTCCTGAGCGTCCTTGGGAACGGTTGGGTACAATAGGGACGGGTGTAACGGGGGCAAGGTGGTGCTGGTTTGTGCCTTGGCCGAAATCGTGCCCCAAATCATGCCCCCAATCATGCCCCAAATTGTGCCCCAGTTGGCTCCTCGCCCATCGTCGCTGCTGAATGCTCTATCTTAAAAACGTTAGCTACCATCCCCCCGCCACGGCAACCCCGATCCTGCGATCGATCACGCTGGAATTTGCCCCCCAACAACTGGGGTTGATCATTGGCCCCAGTGGCTCAGGCAAGAGTACGCTTCTGGAGATCCTGGCCGGGTTAGCGGAATGCACGGCAGGCGAGATTTACTGGCGCGATCAGGAACTCACCTCCCTGCACCTGCAACAACTGGGCGGGCTGGTCTTTCAGTTTCCGGAACGGCATTTTTGCGGCAACAGCATCCTGGAGGAATTGCGGTTGGGGCATCCCGGCTTGCGTATGGATCAAATCACGGAAGCCCTCACGGAAGTGGGACTAGAACAACTCCCCCTGGCCACGGCTCCCCAATCCCTGAGCGGCGGCCAGCAACGACGGCTCGCCCTGGCGGTGCAACTGATTCGCCAACCCCACCTGCTGCTCTTGGACGAACCGACTGCCGGATTAGACTGGTCAATGCGGCGACAATTGGTGACCCTGCTGGCGAAACTCAAACAGCACTGGAGTTTATTGGTCGTTACCCATGAAACCGGGGATTTGCTAGAGATCGCCGATCGCTGCTGGACCCTGAATCACGGCCAACTCTTCGCTGCCGACCCCAAACAAATGGCCGCCGATCGCCAACCGCTGCTGATTCCCTAGAGAGCAATCCTGGACTTGTGGGGTAGGCATCCTGCCTGCCACAGAACTGTCAATGACAGCCGGGACGGCTATCCCACAAACGTTAATCCCCTAAGCACATGACAATGGCTCGCTGGCAATTTTGGATCGATCGCGGCGGCACCTTCACCGATATCGTCGCCCAACGCCCTGATGGTCACTTGATCATCCATAAACTGCTGTCGGAAAACCCCGATCGCTACCGGGATGCGGCGATCCAGGGTATTCGCGATCTGTTGGGGGTGCCTGCCGATGCGCCCCTACCCTCGCACCAGATTGGCGTGGTCAAAATGGGGACAACCGTGGCAACCAATGCCCTGCTGGAACGGAAGGGCGATCGCACGTTGTTGCTGATTACCCAGGGGTTTCGCGACGCTTTGCGCATTGGCTACCAGAACCGACCTGATATTTTTGCGCGGGAAATTATCCTGCCGGAAATGCTCTATGAGCAGGTGATCGAAGTCCCGGAGCGGGTGAGTGCCCAAGGCGAGGTGTTGGTGCCCTTGCAAATGGAGACCCTGTTGCCCGCCCTGCAAGCCGCCTACGATCGTGGGATTCGGGCCTGCGCGATCGTCCTCATGCATGGCTACCGCTATCCCGACCATGAGCGCCAGTTGGGGCACCTCGTTCGCCAGGTTGGGTTTACCCAGGTCTCGCTCTCCCACCAAGTTAGCCCCCTGATGAAGTTGGTGAGCCGAGGCGATACGACCGTTGTGGATGCCTACCTATCGCCGATTTTGCGCCGCTATGTGGATCAGGTTGCCAGCGAGTTAAACGGCCATCCCGATATGTCTGTGGAGCAACGCCCCCTGCTGATGTTTATGCAGTCGAATGGTGGCTTGACCGATGCCCGGTTATTCCAGGGGAAGGATAGTATCCTGTCGGGTCCGGCGGGGGGTGTGGTGGGCGCGGTACAGACGAGCGCGATCGCGGGTTTCACGAAAATCATCGGCTTTGATATGGGCGGCACCTCCACCGATGTTTGCCACTATGCCGGAGAATACGAGCGGCGGTTTGAGACGGAAGTCGCGGGGGTGCGGTTGCGATCGCCAATGATGGCCATTCATACGGTGGCGGCGGGGGGCGGCTCGATTTTGGCCTTTGATGGTGCCCGCTATCGGGTGGGACCAGAGTCGGCGGGGGCGAATCCGGGACCGGCGTGTTACCGGCGGGGCGGACCGTTAACGGTGACCGATGCCAACGTCATGGTTGGCAAGATCCAACCGGCCTTTTTTCCCCAGGTATTTGGTCCCAATGGCGACCTACCCCTAGATGCTGAGGTGGTGCGCCAAAAATTTCAAGCCTTGAGCGAGACGATTCGGCAAGCCACCGGGGACCCGCGATCGCCGGAGCAGGTCGCAGCGGGATTTTTAGCGATCGCGGTGGAGAAAATGGCCAATGCGATCAAAAAAATCTCGATCCAGCGGGGATATGACGTATCGGAGTACACCCTGTGCTGTTTTGGCGGGGCCGGTGCCCAACACGCCTGTCAGATCGCAACGCTGCTGGGCATGAAGCAGATTTTTCTCCATCCCTATGCGGGGGTCCTCTCGGCCTATGGCATGGGGTTAGCCGATTTACGCACCCTGCGACAACGGGCGATCGAGCGTCCCCTGACCCCCGATTTAATCCCCAACCTCGCGCCGATCCTGGATGAACTGGCCACCGACGGGAAAGCTGAAATTCACCAGCAGGGGGTGAGTGCAACCCAAATCCAGGTGTTACCCAAGGTCCTCCTGCGCTATGAGGGTACCGATGCGCCGCTTCTGGTTGACTTTGGCGAAGCCGAACAAATGCGCCAGGATTTTGAGCAGGTCCACCAACAGCGCTATGGTTTTATCCAAACGAATAAGACCCTGATCGTCGAAAGTCTTTCGGTGGAAGTAGTCGGTCAAATGCCAATTCCGGCGGAAATGGCGCGATCGGACACCCGCACCTCCCCCTTGCAACCCACCACCAACGTCCCCGTCTACACAGCGGGCTATTGGCATGACACCCCGGTTTATTTACGGACCAATCTGGTTCCCGGCGATCGCCTGATCGGTCCTGCCCTCATCATGGAATCCACCAGCACGATCGTCGTTGAACCCGGTTGGCAGGCCGAATTAACCCCCCGCAATCATTTGATTTTGACCGTTACCCCCGATCGTAGGGGCGGGTTAGCCGAAAACATCGCGGCAGAAACCCAAATCCCCGTGAACCCGCCCATCGTGGAACCTAGGGACAACCAGAGGGCGGGTTTATTGGGTTTATCGATCGATCGCCCAGAGGTGGGCGAACCCGCCCCTACAGAAAACATTGTCCCAAATCGTAGGGGCGGGTTGGCCGAAAATATCACGGCAGAAACCCAAATCCCCGTGAACCCGCCCAGCCAAGACCCAAATCATCTGACAACCGGACCCGATCCGGTCATGTTGGAAATTTTTAATAATTTGCTGCGATCGATCGCTGAAGAAATGGGGGTAACCCTACAAAACACCAGCTATTCCGTCAATATCAAAGAACGTCTCGACTTTTCCTGTGCCATTTTCGACACCGAGGGCCAATTAGTCGCGAATGCGCCCCATATTCCCGTCCATTTAGGCTCCATGAGCGAAAGTGTCCAAGCCCTCATGGCAGCGAAGGGAGAGGCGTTACAACCAGGGGATGTTTATGTGTCGAACAATCCCTACAATGGCGGCACCCATTTACCGGATATTACGGTCATTACCCCCGTATTCCTAGCAAATTCGGAGACAGGCCAACCCCTATTTTACGTCGCCTCGCGGGGACACCATGCCGATATTGGTGGGATTACCCCCGGTTCGATGCCCCCCCACAGTCACACTGTCGAAGAAGAGGGCATCTTACTTGATAATTTTAAGCTGGTAGATCGCGGCCAATTCCAAGAAGCTACTTTACTAGAAATCCTCACAACCGGTCCTTATCCTGTGCGGAATCCGGTGCAAAATATTGCTGATCTTCAGGCTCAAATTGCGGCTAATGAACGCGGTGTTCAAGAATTGCGAAAACTGGTCGATCACTATGGTCTAGCCACTGTCCAAACCTATATGTCCCATGTTCAGAATAATGCTGAAGCCTCGGTACAACGAGTGATTGAGGTGCTTAAGGAGGGCCGTTTTACCCATCAACTGGACGATGGTAGTCAGATCTGTGTCACGGTGCGCATCGATCGCGCCAAACGGGAGGCCACGATCGACTTCACGGGCACTTCTCCTCAACAGGCCAGTAACTTCAATGCCCCCGCAGCGGTATGCAAGGCGGCTGTCCTCTACGTGTTCCGAACCCTGGTGGATGATGATATCCCGCTGAATGCCGGGTGTCTCAAACCCTTGCAGATTCATATCCCCGCCGGGTGCCTGCTCAATCCCCGCTATCCCGCTGCGGTGGTAGCCGGTAATGTTGAAACGTCGCAAGCCATTACCGATGCCATCTATGGTGCCTTGGGGGTGATGGCGGCCTCGCAGGGAACGATGAATAATTTTACCTTTGGCAACGATCGCTATCAATATTACGAAACCATCTGCGGCGGTTCCGGAGCAGGCCCCGGATTCAATGGCACCGATACCGTCCACACCCACATGACCAATTCCCGTTTGACTGATCCGGAGGTTCTGGAATGGCGATTCCCAGTTGTCTTAGAAACCTTTGCGATCCGGCCCAACAGTGGCGGAGTCGGCCAGTTCCAGGGGGGCAATGGCGTGGTGCGACGGGTGCGCTTCCGGGAGGCGATGACGGCCAGTATTTTGTCCAGCCATCGGCGGGTGGCTCCCTTTGGCTTGGCGGGGGGAAAACCGGGTGCCATCGGTCGCAACTGGGTCGAACGGGTCCAGGGAGGCAGGGAAACCCTGGATAATACCGCCAGCGTCGCGATGCAACCAGGGGATATCTTTGTGATTGAAACCCCTGGCGGCGGTGGATTTGGCAGTTCTGCATAATTAGGGGCAGTTCAGGCTGATAGATCGGTGAAGGGTACCGAACACGGGTTGTGACCATGTTTTCTACCACGTCCCATCTATCCCCAGCCGATCGCCGTTTCCTCGCCCAGTTGCAGCAGCTTGACCTCCAACCGATCGCGGACAAACTTATCCCCATCGCTCAGATAACCGCAACTCCCGCAGGGATCGCTTCGCGAATCGTGGAGCAGCCGATACAACACAGGCTCATGGCCTACTTGCAATTTCTATTTCTGATGTATCGATATCCCAACCTGACTCTCGTTCCCCCCAGGGCAATCGCCCCCGTCTGGCAGGCCCACATCCTGGACACACGTAAGTATTACCAGGATTGCCAGCAGTTATTTGGCTGCCTCGATCTCGCCCACCATCAAGACTGTTTGCTGCCTCTGTCTGGCACCGATCAGCAGCAACTCATTCACGACTTTGCGACCACCTGTGCCTTATTTGAAAAGCATTTTGATACAAATACATTGACTTTAGATCAGCCCGGAGCCTGTCTACGTCCAAGCCACCAGGCATCCTGATTGAACGATTAGTGATAACACGGAAATTCTAATTCGTGTGATAGTTTTGTCTGCATTCCGGGCACCCTGGTTGTGTGACCTGTTCTGTCTAGCTATCTGGAGGAAAGCCCCATGTCTACTGCCTTTATCCAGCAAGTTATCGCCCTGACAAACCAGGAACGGGCCAAGCTGGGCCTACGTCCCCTCGTCCCAGATTCACGCCTGATCAACGCTGCCGAAGCCCACAGCGAAGATATGGCATTGAATGATTATTTCAGTCACACCGGTTTAAACGGATCAGATCCAGATAGTCGGGCGGCGGCTTTTGGTTTTCCTAGGGGAGTTGGTGAAAATATTGGGGGAGGTTATGTATCGCCAGCAGATGTCGTCGCTGGATGGATGGATAGTCCTGGACATCGAGCTAATATTCTCAATCCTAATTACCAAAGCATTGGGGTTGGCTATTTTTTCCTGGCGAACGATACGGGTAGTGAGAACAACAACCATTATTGGGTACAAAAATTTGGTCTAGCACCGGGCAATAATGTGATCCCTAACCTGGGTGATGGCGGTATCAATGATCCGGGTGCTGGCGATCCAGGTTCCGGTAATACAAGTGGGAATATTGTGGGAACCGAGGGGAATGATCGCCTCACGGGCAGCAATGGTAACGATACCCTGTCCGGACGAGGCGGTAATGATTTCCTGCACGGTCGGCAAGGTAATGATCAATTGTTTGGTGAAGCTGGCAATGATACGCTGCGCGGCGGGAAGGGGATCGATCGCGTTGATGGCGGCGATGGTAACGATGCGGTCTATGGCGATCGTGACAACGATACGGTCATCGGTGGCAATGGGGATGACCTCCTCTACGGCGGTAAAGACAATGATTCGCTGTTGGGTGGAGCCGGGAACGATACCTTGGTCGGCGATTTAGGTCAAGATACCCTAATTGGCGGCCCAGGGAGCGATCTCTATGTATTAGGCAGCGATACGTTTGACATTGTTTTCTATGATGACTTAGAAGACTTTATCAAGCTTCCCAGTGGCCTCACCTTTGCTGGTTTGGCAATTAGTCAAGGGCTGGATCAATATGTTCAAGATGGGCAAATTGAGACCTTGCTTACTAACCGGAATACAGGTCAGGTATTAGCTGTCCTCCCTGGCGTTGAAGCCAGCTTAATCGGGCCTGAAGATTTTATTTGATTATTTTTTGATGGTTTCATTCTTTTTGATGGTTCTGCTCCGCGTCTCCATCCGGCCAACTGGCCCCGGGTTCAGCCGCACGGAGGTGGCGTTGCGGTAACGGGGTTGGGTAGGGCGTTGCGGGTAATAAATCTAACTGGGTAGCGCGATCGCTCGCTGCCTGACGATCCTCACCCGATCGCCCCCCCTGACGACGGCGATCGGAGGTGCGTTCTTCGATCGTATCCGCCGCAATCACTTCATACAGAATCGCCTGTTTATTCACCTGACTTCCCCGGCGCAACACCCGCCCCAGCCGTTGGACAAATTGCCGCGTGGAGCCACTGCCCGCCAGAAAAATCGCAATCCGCACATCAGGCACATCCACCCCCTCATCCAGCACATTGGCCACCACCAGCGTTTTGTAAGCCCCCTGCTTAAAGTGCTCGAGAATCTCATGGCGCTCCTTCACCGGGGTTTGGTGGGTGATCGCAGGGATCAGGAAATCCTGGGAAATGCGGTAAACTGTGGCGTTATCGTTGGTAAAAATCAATACCTGTTCCGGATAATGCTGGCGGAGCAAATCGGTGAGAACCCGCACCTTGCCATCGGTGCCCAACGCGATCGCCCGCGCCTCGTGGTGGGCCAACATAGCCTTGCGACCCGCTGCTGAAGTCGCACTCACCTGGACAAACCGTTGCCACCCCTCCAGACTGCCCAACCGAATCTTGCTTTGGCTGAGAAAAGCATTGCGTTCCTGGATCAGGGCCTCGTAGCGTTGGCGCTCCCACTGGGACAGGTTCACCTTAATCTGGACCACATCATGGTGGGCGAGGGCCTGTCCGGCCAACTCCGCCGGGGTACGGCGGTAGGCCTCTGGCCCGATCAGGTAATCGAGATCCGCATGGCGACCGTCGGCCCGTTCCGGCGTAGCCGTTAATCCAAGGCGATAGGGCGCGATCGCATACTCGGCAATCACCCGGTTAAAGTCACTGGGCAGGTGGTGGCATTCATCAAAGATCAGCAAGCCATAGCGATTGCCCAGGGTTTCCGCATGGATCGCCGCACTGTCGTAGGTTGCTACCAGAATGGGACTGCGATCGCGCGAGCCGCCCCCCAATAGGCCAATCTCCCCATCAGGAAACGCCGCCAGGAGATGGGCATACCACTGGTGCAGCAAGTCCAGTGTCGGCACCACGATCAAGGTATGGCGCGGCGTCGCCTGCATCGCCAACTGGGCCAGGTAGGTTTTACCCGCTGCCGTCGGCAAGACCACCACCCCCCGCCGTCCTGCCTGCTTCCAGGCATCCAGCGCCGCCTGCTGATGGGGATAGGGGGGCATGTCCAGACAAGACGTGAGAGTAAGAGGTTCAAAGGCTTTGGCCTGATCGGTAAACGCCGTCCCCTCCGCCTGTAACGCTTCCACCAGCGGACGGTACTGGTTGGCCGGAACCCGGAACCGCTCGACCCGATCGTCCCAAACCGCATACTCAATCCAGGCTTTGCCCCGTGGTGGTGGGTGCAGGATCAGGGTGCCGCGATCGAAGGAAAGCGTAGGCGTTCGGGGCATGGAAAATGAGCTGCGGCAGCAAGTGGTAGATAATAATTCTACTGCACTCACCTGACGGCACAGTCGGACGAAGGAGGGTCATGATCCGTCTGCCAGCATTGTCACTAGCGACCCCTGTTTTCATCAAGTGCCCGTCGCCCTATCCACGGATTGGGCACAGCCTCATTGCGATCGGCCTGAGTGTCCTGCTAGGTGCCTGCGGGATCTCATTTCAGATAGAGCCGCCTCCCCCGTCCCCGGCTTCCTCGCCCGAACTGAATCCGGAGTCCTGGCG
>JBBILC010000012.1:5003-14553 GCA_037445115.1 Coleofasciculaceae cyanobacterium bin_20 | reverse complement strand
CCTCACCCCGATTGAAACCGTGACGCCCACCCCACCGAAAACAGGTGAAGCCCCGGCTCCCGTTAAAGCCGCTATCCTGGCGGACATCAGCCAAATCACCGGCCAACCCGTAGATCGCCTTCAGCTTCAGCAGGCAGAACCCCACACTTGGCCAGATGGCTGTTTAGGACTGGCAGCCCCAGATCAGTTTTGTACCCAGGCCCTTGTCCCCGGCTGGCGAGTAACGGTGACCGATGGGACGCGATCGTGGGTGTACCGGACCAATGCCGATGGGTCTCAGCTTAAGCCGGAGCCTTAACCACATTGGGGCAGGAAGCGCCCGTGGCCAGATCGCGAATATTAGCCAGGGTGGTTTCGGCAATATTGGTCAGAGCCTCACGGGTGAAAAATGCTTGGTGGGCAGTAATCACCACGTTGGGATAGGACTGGAGCAGTTGGAAGGTATCGTCCTGGATCACCGTATCCGAGAGATCTTCAAAGAATAATTCTTCCTCTTCTTCATAAACATCAATCCCCAGATAGCCAATTTGACCCGACTTAATCGCCGCAATCACGGCATTGGTATCAATCAGCGCCCCCCGACTGGTGTTGATCAGCATTGCCCCCCGCTTAAAAAGTTTGAGGGTCTGTTCGTTGATCATGTAGTGGGTTTCCGGGAAAAGCGGACAATGGAGCGAAACCACATCAGAATTAGCCAGGAGTTCCGATAACTCAACGTACTTTACCCCTAGATCCAAACAGGTAGGATTTTGATGAATATCATAGGCCAGCAAATGGCAACCAAATCCCTTCATGATTTGTGCAAAACATTGGCCAATTTTGCCAGTCCCGACAACGCCTACCGTACAGCCATGTAGATCAAATCCCAGCAACCCATCCAGGGAAAAGTCATCATCTCGAACCCGATTATAGGCACGATAGAGCTTGCGGTTTAACATCAAAACTAACCCAACCGCATGTTCAGCCACCGCATAGGGGGAATAGGCCGGCACGCGCACGACCTGCATCCCCAACTCAGCCGCCACCTTGAGATCAACATTATTAAACCCAGCACAGCGTAGGGCAATGTACTTTGTTCCCTGGCGAGCGATCGTGCGTAGGGTTTCCTCGTTCAAGCGATCGTTAATAAACACACAAACACAGGAAAATCCCTCAGCTAAAACTGCTGTTTCTGGAGTTAAGCGAGGTTCAAAGAAGGTTAAATCATGCCCATAGTTGGCATTGATCAGTTCAAAAAATTGACGATCGTAAGGCTTTACACTAAAAACAGCCACCTTCATACCACTAAACTCCGTAACATCCCTGTCCATGCTACCCTAGCTGCTCCCATTGCACAATTATGACAGCCCAGTTTGGGCACTTAACCTGCCATTAATATTTTCTGGTGCATCTTTTTCGGTAAATACAGCACTTCCATACTTGGTGAGGTACAGACAAGGGGCTTAAGCCCCTTGTTTACAAGGCTTGACAGTACTTCATTAGAGCGGGAACGGCTGTAGCTGCTGGTGAATGTTTTTTACGATACGCTATAGAACGCTACGATTAATTTGGGATCGGGGTAGTTAAACTGCCCTAACCGACGAGATTATCTTACCTGCAAGCGCAAAATTTGTATTTTTCGAGATGCCCTACAGCGATAAATTTCTTAGGTCTCTAACCAAGGAGCGTCAACCTGCCTAGCTGGCGACACCGAAAACAGATACATAACTTTACATTTATCAATAGCGTCTACCGTTGCGGAAGCCCAAGCTGCTAAGAGTTCAGGTGTACTTGACTGATGGGGGTCTGATCGAGTATCTATGCAGCAGGCTCAATTTTAATCCCAGCCTCAACCAGGCATGGGTGGGCCAAAGGAGCGATCGCTGGCCATGATTCCGTTGCAACTGACGCTGCACAATTTCCTCAGTTATCGTGAGGCAACCCTAGACTTTCGGGGATTACAAACGGCGTGTATTTGCGGCCCCAATGGGGCGGGAAAATCGTCTTTACTAGAAGCCATCGGCTGGTGTTTATGGGGAAATAGTCGGGCGGCGTCGGAGGAGGATGTGATTCACTTGGGGACTGATGAAGCCCAGGTGGATTTTATCTTCCAGTGTCAGCAGCAGGTGTATCGAGTGATTCGCAGTCGTCGCCGTCGGCACGGGACGCTGTTGGAATTTCAAGTGGCGACCGCGATAGACCCAGAGGCATTGCAAGAGATCCTACACGATCGTGCTCAACCCGATTTTTTGCCAACCTTATGCTTTCGGCCCCTAACCGAGAAATCGGTGCGGGCTACCCAACAGGCAATTTTGCAGCATTTGAAGTTGGATTACGAAACCTTTATCAATTCTGCCTATTTGCGCCAGGGGCGGGCAGATGAGTTCATGCTCAAGCGTCCGAACGAACGCAAGCAAATTTTGGCCGATTTACTCAAACTCGATCAATATGATGCTCTCGCGGACCAAGCCAAGGACAAGGCTCGTCAATTTAAGGCTGAGCTTGAAGTTCTGAGCCAAACCTTGACGCGCACCACGACCCAGCTAGAATCCCTAACCACGATCGCGGCGGAACAGGCCGACTTAGAGGAACAGATCGCCCATCTGCAAAAGGCCCAAGAACGCGATCGGGTCAACTTACAAAAACTCCAGGCCGAACAACATCAGCGCCAAACCTGGCAACAACAGCGATCGTGGCAGCAACAACAACAGCACATTTTCCAGCAGGATTGCCAACGCCTCCGCCAGGAACATGCAGCCCTTTCCCAGGAACTCGCTAACCTGGAAAGCTTGCTCCATCGGGAAGCCGAAATCCAGGCGGGTTATGAACACTGGCGATCGCTGCAACAACAGGAGGAAATGCAATCAGGCAAACTGCAAACCCAACAGATCCTTCAGGAAAAACGTCAACACCTGCAACAACAACTGGATCAGCAAATTCATGCTCTAAAATTACAACTGCAACAGGCAGATGCACAACAACAAGGTTTAGGGCAACAGGAACAGGAACTTCAACAGGTTCTCAACAAATCGGCGGATATTGAAGCGGGCCTGAATCAACTCAATCAAGCCCGTACCCGACTGCGCGAGTTGGATCAATTGCAACTCCAAGTTGCACCCCTCGTCCAACGACAACAAGCTCTCCAGAGCCAAATTGAACAGCAGCGTGCTCGCCTGGTGGCCCGTTTAGAAGAACTCCAACGATCGCAGCAAGCCCTCCAAACCCAACAGCAGCAGGAACCCCAACTTCAGCAAGCCCTTTTGGAAGTTAGCGATCACATTGAGTATTTAGAACGCCGCCAAATTTACCTGCAACGGGTGCGGGAAAAGGGCTTAGAACGCCGCAGTTTTGTCGATCGTCTCCAGGCCCACCAGCGTGACTACGAACGCCAACTGGCCGAAATTGAACAGAAACTTCACCTTCTCAGTCAGGGAATTATGACCCCTGATGCGGATGCAGATGTCAATCCTGGCGCTGGGGGGGGCGGGTTTACCGAGGTTGAGGGTAGACACTATAACCTATTTGAGCAACCCGCCCCTACGATTTCTGGCGCTGGGGGGGGCGGGTTTACCGAGGTTGAAGGTAGGCACCATAACCTATTCGAGCAACCCGCCCCTACGAATGCTTATCCGCCTTGTCCTCTTTGTCACCAACCGCTGGATGAACCCCACTGGCAGCAGGTGATGACCACCTATCGGCAGCAACAACAGGAACTCCAGGAACAAATCTGGGTGATTCGGGAGCAATTAGTGGTTTCAGAGCGCGAGATTCAGGTGTTGCGGCAGGAATACCGGGAGGTCGATCGCGAATTAGGACAGTATGGAAATACCCTCGAACGGAAGGGGCAATTGAGTGAACAATTAACCGCAACGACGGATTTACAAACGCGATCGCAGCAATTAGAGGCCGAAATTACCCAACTGACCCAAACCCTGGAGCAACGCCGCTATGCGCTTGATCTTCAGGCAGAGTTAGCCGCCTTGGAACAAACGTTGACGGCAATGAATTACGACGATCGCAATCATGCCCTCGCACGCGGCGAAGTCGAACGGTGGCGTTGGGCAGACATTAAACAAGCAGAGTTACAACAGGCCCAACGACGGCACAGTCAAATCGCGGCCCGCAAACCTGTTCTAGAAGCTCAGATTGCTAACCTCAACCGCCAGATTCAAGATCTGTATGCCTCGTCGTTGCAAGCCAGTATTTTGGAGATCGATCGCCAGATTTTGGAACTTCAGTACGATCGCGCCGAGCATAATCAAATCCGTGCCCAATTGCGACAGGCTCAAGCTTGGCAACTCCACTATCGGGAACTGCAACAGGCCAAGCAGCAATATCCCCAACAGCAACGGCGGCTGGCAGAATTTGCTGAACAATTGGCCCGTAAGACCCTGGCGGCGGCTGAGTGTCATCAACATCTAACTGAACTGACGGCATACCTAGCACAAACGCCCGATCCAACGGCTCAAATTCAGCAGTTGGAGCACCAAAGCCAACAACGACGCGGTCAATTAGATCACTGCATTGTACAGTTAGGACGCTTACAACAACAGCAACAGCAATTAGCAGTCCTTCAGGAACAGCAGGTGACCTTAGAGGAACAAATCCAAACAGCACGGCGACAACAACGCATTTATGAAGAGCTGGCCCAAGCCTTCGGTAAAAATGGAATTCAAGCGTTGATGATTGAGAATCTCTTGCCCCAATTGGAGGCGGAAGCAAATCACATCCTGGGCCGTTTAAGTACCAATCAGTTGCACGTCCAGTTTATTACCCAACGGGCAAAAAAACGTAACGGGAGTGCTAATTCAGTAGCCAAGTTAATTGATACGCTGGATATCCTGATCGCTGATACGAAGGGAACTCGCCCCTATGAAACCTATTCCGGGGGTGAGGCGTTCCGGATTAATTTTGCGATTCGGTTAGCCCTGGCTCGCTTGTTGGCCCAAAGATCGGGGATGAATTTGCAAATGTTAATTGTGGACGAGGGCTTTGGTACCCAGGATGACGAGGGCTGCGATCGCTTGATTGCGGCGATTAATGCGATCGCAGCGGATTTTGCCTGTATCCTCACCATTACCCACATGCCCCGCTTTAAGGAGGCGTTTCAATCCCGGATTGAGGTACAGAAAACGGAAGAAGGCTCAAAGTTGTGTCTGTTGTAAGATGGCGCCGTTATGGAACCCGTATCCCGCCCCATTTACCTAGATGCCCATGCCACCACTCCCGTGGACGATCGCGTCCTGGCAGCCATGTTGCCCTACTTCCGGGAGCAATTTGGTAACCCGGCCAGTGCGGGGCATCTCTATGGCTGGGCAGCAGAGGCCGCCGTCAGACAGGCCCGTACCACCCTCGCCACAGCGATCGGGGCCAGTCCCGACGAAATTTGCTTCACCAGTGGGGCCACCGAAGCCAATAACCTGGCGATTAAGGGCGTTGCCGAAGCCTATTGCCAACGGGGTCGCCACCTGATTACGGTCCAAACGGAGCACCCGGCGGTCCTGGAACCCCTACGCTACCTCGCCAATTTGGGTTTTGACCTCACGGAATTGCCCGTCTCGACAGACGGACGACTGGATTTGGCTGACCTAGCCCAGGCGATTCGCCCCGATACCATCCTGGTGTCCGTCATGGCCGCCAACAATGAAATCGGCGTCTTGCAGCCCCTCGCTGAAATCGGTGCCCTATGCCGCCACCATCAGGTGCTATTCCACACGGATGCGGCCCAGGCGATCGGCAAAATTCCCCTAGAGGTTGAGGCGATGCAGATTGACCTAATGTCCCTCACCGCCCACAAGGTTTATGGTCCCAAGGGGGTGGGTGCCCTCTACGTGCGACGGCGGCAACCAAAGGTCCAACTGGCTCCCCAGCTACACGGCGGCGGCCAAGAGCGGGGACTGCGATCGGGTACCCTCGCCCCGCCCCAGATTGTCGGCTTTGCCAAGGCGGTGGAATTGGCCCTGGCGGACTTAACGGCAGAGTCCAGCCGCATCAGCGCACTGCGCGATCGCCTCGCCCAGCAATTAGGCGTCCCCGGCTATACCGATACGCCCCAACCCGGCATCTGGCTCAATGGACATCCCCAGCAGCGGCTAGCGGGCAATTTAAACATCAGTATTGAGGG
This sequence comes from Coleofasciculaceae cyanobacterium bin_20, assembly GCA_037445115.1. GTDB lineage: Bacteria > Cyanobacteriota > Cyanobacteriia > B231 > B231 > Trichothermofontia. The sequence continues at coordinate 8,450 of JBBILC010000012.1, read as the reverse complement.
TGTGGAGGCCGCCGCCCTACTGCTAGGACTACAACCAGTCGTGGCCCTGTCAACCGGGTCTGCCTGCGCCACGGCCAAAGCTAGCCTCTCCCACGTTCTCCAAGCCTTGGGACGATCGCCCGATTTAATCGCGGCTTCCCTCCGGTTTGGCATTGGGCGCTTTAATACCGAGGCGGAAATCGATCGCGTTGCTGCCCATACCCTGGCAACGATCGCGGCTCTACGCCAAGTCCATGAAGGCATGATTCAGCGAAGCCATTGATAACGATAACGAATTGATAACGAATTGATCGGGATGACAGGATTTGAACCTGCGACATCCTGCTCCCAAAGCAGGCGCGCTACCAAGCTGCGCTACATCCCGTTAAAATTAAGCATCCCCATTGTAAAGCATTCTCGCTAGAACCGGTGGGAGTGGGGCCGGGGGAATTGGCGGGGCGCGTTCCCATCGGTCAGTGCGTAACCCCTGGGTGATATACTTTTCACGATTTATGGCACAGGCGCAGGTCAGACGCTAAGGGTTGACATGGTAGCAGTTGCAATTTTAGCCGCAGGGCGGGGCACACGCATGAAGTCCAACTTGCCCAAGGTGTTGCACCAACTCGCGGGCAAGTCGTTAGTCGAGCGGGTGATCGACAGCTTGGCCGCGATCGCGCCGACCCAGTGTTATGTCATTGTGGGCTACCGGGGGGATTTGGTTCAGGCATCCCTAGAGACCTGCCCCAATCTGCAATGGGTGGAGCAAACGGAACAACTGGGGACAGGCCATGCGGTCCAGCAACTCATGCCCCATTTACAGGGGTTTGCGGGCGATCTGATTGTCCTTAATGGCGATGTGCCCCTACTCCGACCCCAAACGATCGCCCAACTCCTCAGCACCCATCAGCACCACCAGAATGCCGCAACCCTGCTGACCGCCCAACTGCCCCACCCCAAGGGCTACGGTCGGGTATTTTGCGATGGTCAGAATTTAGTGAAGGAGATCGTGGAGGATCGGGATTGCACCCCAGCGCAACGGCAAAATCATCGCATCAATGCCGGGGTCTACTGCTTCCGCTGGGCTGATTTAGCCAGGGTATTGCCCCATCTGCAAAGTAATAACGATCAGCAGGAGTACTACCTCACCGATGCGGTGAACGAATTAGTCGCCGCCGGGGCCGAGCAATCCCCCGTGATGGCGATCGATGTGGAAGACTATCAGGAAATACTGGGGATTAATGACCGCAAACAACTGGCCGTTGCCTACAGTATTCTTCAGGATCGGCTTAAAACCGATTGGATGGCAGCCGGGGTTACGTTAATTGATCCGGATAGCATCACGATCGATGAAACCGTTGAGCTAGATCCGGATGTGATCATCGAGCCACAAACCCACCTGCGCGGCCAAACCCGGATTGGTCGGGGGGCACGAATTGGCCCCGGTAGCCTGATTGAAAATAGCGAAATTGGCGAAAATGTTACGGTGCTCTATTCGGTCATCACCGACAGCCAGGTCCAAGCAGGAACGCGGGTGGGTCCCTATGCCCATTTACGCGGTCATGCCCAAGTGGGGAGCCAGTGCCGGATTGGCAATTTTGTGGAACTGAAGCAGGCCCGTTTAGGCGATCGCACCAATGTTTCCCATCTGTCCTATCTGGGGGATGCGGTGGTGGGTTCCCAGGTCAATATCGGTGCGGGGACGATTACGGCCAACTACGATGGCGTGAAAAAACACCAGACCCAGATCGGCGATCGCAGTAAAACGGGTTCCAACAGCGTCCTAGTTGCCCCCCTAATCCTGGGGAATGACGTAACCGTTGCGGCAGGGTCAGTGATCACCCAGCATGTTCCCGATGACTGTCTCGTGGTTGCCCGCGCCCACCAAGTGGTCAAACCCGGTTGGCGACCGAAGTTTTTGATTGAACCGGAAGAAACCGCCGAGGGATAAGCAGCGAGAAACAAGGAGGGGTAAAAACTGGGATGGGCCTCTTGGCTTGTCCCTCCACCTTGTTCAAGTTCAGTTTTAGTGATAACTGACCCTACCACCGCCCACTGGCTTCGGGCGGCATGACCTCCGGTGCCACCCCAGTTGCCATCGCAGTCAAGCGCTGGGAGGACCGTAGGACGATCGGCACGGACGGGATCGTAAAGCGGTTAGAGACGGCCTGATCAGCCGCAGGGATAAAGCTGGGTGATCGCAGATCAAAGGTGACGCTTGGGGGTGCTTGCAACCAATAGCCGCCCGAAAAACTGGCGAGGGAGAAGGCCGCGATCGCGGGGGCATATTGGGTGACCTCCTGGGCGGCCAAGTCCCATCCCCGCCGCCAGGACTGTAGCCATTGTTCACCCGTAACGACCCAATCATGGCCCAGATTGCTCCCCGGCAATGGGGTAGACCCGATGGGTATGGGGGACAGTCCCTCGGCCAGGGAGAGGGGTGGGTCAGCCCAGTGCTGGATGACCAAGACAGCATCAGACCAGTCAAGCGGTTGGTGGATCATGGCAGGTTGGGAGGGGAAAGCCTATCTACCTGTCCATTCCAACGCTCCCACCAGCGGTCAGGAAAATCTGAGTGACTAAGGGAGGAGAAAGGGGGGCCATACCTGAATCCCTACGCCTTCAATTGCAAGATGCCCTTTTCTTTCGACTTGGGATCGAAGCGTATCGGCATCTGGACACCACGGGTGGCTAGGGTTGCCAACACCTCGGTCTCCACCCGTCGCGCAACCGCCTTTAGTAATTTGCTCCGGCCTAACTCGTCAGAGTGTTCGTATTGTTGCTGTTCCTCGGGGGTTAGGTGAGGTTTGACATCGATCGCCGGTGTCCACTGTTCTGCCGCTTCCCCATTACCCGGTGGCAATGTCCCATTTTCCCGTATCCAGGCTGACTGAATCGCCTCTAGGACCGATCGCTGGGGACGGGCGATCGCGTACCATTTCACCCCATAGCAACAGTGGGGTTGGCGCACGAGATGTTGCTTCAAACTGAGATAGACATCACGGGAATAGCCCACCAATTGCAGCGCTTCAGCCTGATCAAAAATCGCATAGACCCCAATCGCGCCTTGGCACGCGGTTGGCAGTTGGCCGCCCTCGTCGAGGTAAGGATATCGGGGTAGGCGGGTCAGCGCGGGGATATCGGTTTCAGGCGAATGGGTCATGGATCAGGAATCACGTGGGTTGCTGCCCCCCATCCTGACATAGGATGGCGGGTTCCAGGTTAATCTATTGACTACACCGAGTACAGCGCATACAGCACTTCCATATTTAGTGAGGTACAGACAAGGGGCTTAAGCCCCTTGTTTACAAGGCTTGACAGTACTTCATTAGGGAGGGAACGGCTGTAATACATAAGTTATGCTAGGTTTGTTCAGGCTTTAGCCTGCAACGCCTCAAGTCGTTACAACGTTTGTAGTTCAGGCTTTAGCCTGCAACGCCTCAAGTCGTTACAACGTTTGTAGTTCAGGCT
>JBBILC010000012.1:0-4903 GCA_037445115.1 Coleofasciculaceae cyanobacterium bin_20 | reverse complement strand
TTAGCCTGCAACGCCTCAAGTCGTTACAACCAACGTTGCAAAACTTTGCGTTTACTGTACTAGGGGGGTGCGAGATTACTGGGATCGGCTAGGGGCAGCAGATCTTCTTCAGCCAACGGACGCACGATCGCGGGTGCATTCGTCACATCCTGACGCAGGAAAATGGCATCCAAACTTTCCTTGAGGGTTGCCGCCATTACAATCCGATTTTCATAGGCCACAATGACCCTGGCTAGGGTTGGTAAACTATTGCGTTCAGCTTCTAAATAAAGGGGTTCAACATAGAGCAGGGATTGCTCGATCGGGATCACCAATAGATTCCCCTGAATCACCCGCGATCCGCGTCGGTTCCAAAGGGAAATTTGCTGAGAAATAAGGGGGTCCTGGTTAATCCGCGCCTCAATTTGCTCCGGCCCATAGATCAGGCGTTCTTTGGGGAATTGATATAACAGCCGCTTACCGTAGTTGGCCCTGTCCGAGCGTCCAGCAAACCAAGCAATCAAATTATTCCGCCCGATCGGTGTAAAGGGATGCAAAAGAATAAACTCCTCCCCAGGTTCCTGGGGAATTTTCATGATCAGGTAATAGGGAGCCACGGGTTGGGTTTCATCCCCGTAAATCTCGCTGGGGACCCGCCATTGGTCCTCCCGGTTATAGAACACCTGCGCATCGCGCATGTGGTAGGACAGTAACCGCTCCGACTGGATATTAAACAGATCGATCGGGTAGCGAATGTGGCTCGTCAACGTATCGGGTAAATCCGTCAGCGATTGGAAAAAGCCGGGGAACGTTTCATTCCAGGCTTGGATGAGGGGATCAGCAGGATCAGCGACATAAAAGTAAACCGAGCCATTGTAGGCATCGACCACAATCTTGACCGAATTACAAATGTAGTTGAAGGGTTGTGTCCCCGGATCGGAGTAGGGATAACGATTAGACACCGTATAGGCATCAATGATCCAATACAGATAATTCTGGTCGGGTAGGGATTGCTTGGCCCACACTGCCGCCTGGGGATTAGCCGCTGGGAGCCGCAAATCCGCATCTGCTACCACCAGGTAGGGATCTTGATCTAGCTGTAAAAACGGCGCTAGGGTTTTGACCCGCTTCTGGATATTACGTCGAAACAAGACACGGGTATCGGCGGTGAAGTTGCGCGTAAACAGCATTTGCCAGTCGCGCAGATAGGCGGAGAACAATAGTCGTCGCCATAGGGTTCCGATCGCAACTCCACCCCGCCCCGCATAGGTCGTGTATACATTGTCATCCCCGCTAGGATAGTCAAACTCCTGCATCCGGGTGCCCGTCATCACATAGGTGTCGGTCAACTCACCGTAGTAGAGGCGAGGCTGGCCAATGGGAATACTGGTACGAATGGCGGGGCTGGAAACTTGTAGGGCGCTATCCCCGCTAACGGTCGTATCCCCCCCAATATCCCGCACAAAGTAAAAGGGTAACCCGGCCTGTCCGACGGTATTGACCGGACTTAGGGTAAAGCCATAGCCATGCGTATAGACTAGATGCTCATTGACCCAGGTTTGGGCCTGGGCCGGTACACTGCTGTAATCCAACTCACGGGCCGCGATCAGGACTTGTTGAAGCTCATCGCGACCGTCCTCTTGGCGAATGTGGTAGCGATCGATATCGGCATCATAAAACCGATAGTAGAGGCGGATTTGTTGAAGCTGGCGATTGGTTTGCAGTAAAGGCCGCTCATCCCACAGACGAATATTGCGAATCGTCGCATCATTTTTAAGCAAGTCCTCCAGCGTTAGTTTCTCTTCCGGGGAAAAAGTCCGAATTTCATTATCCTGAAGACCAAAGGCTTGCCTGGTAAACTCCAGACTGCGCAAAATATAGGGCCGTTCCCGTGCGAGTTCGTTCGGTTGCACGTCAAAGCGTTGGACCAAGGCCGGGACACCATACCCCAGGCCACTGGTAAGGATCAGGTAGGCCAGTGCGCCATAGGCTAGGACGGTGACCGGTTGCCACGGCCAATGGCGATTGGGTAGGACCGATCGCGCTCCCGATCGCGAGAATTGCAAAACCTTGGGAAGCAGGACGAAACGATCGTTTGCCAAGGCTTGCCCCAGGAGCAGCAGGCCGAATACGCCAGCCCCTACCGCTAGGACCGTGTTGATGGGCAGTTGCACCGTAATGTCGGTATAGCTGGCCCCATAGGTGACGCCGCGATCGGAAAACAGGAGTTCATAGCGCGACAGCCAATAGCCAAGGGCGCTGACCAGGAAAAAAACGCCCCCTAACCCACACAGGTGTCGTTGTTGGGCTGGGGTAAAGCCGACAAAACGCCCCTGGCTCAGGCTATCTCCTGACAGAATATAAACTAGGAAAACCGCAATCAGGGCATAGAGACTGAGGCCCAATAGCCAAAAGAGCAGTAGTTCCCAAATGGGCAATCGGAAAAGGTAGGTCCCAATATCAAGGTGGAAAAGGGGATCAGACTGTGCCAGGGGCTTAGCGTGGAAGTAGAGCAAAACATGGGTCCAGTCGCCCGCGAGGACGGTACCAAAGCATAGGGCCAGCAGAACCGCGATCGCGCTCAGGGTGGCCAGGGGGGCTGCTATTAGGGAAACCCCCGCCGTCACTGCCAGGAGCAGATGCCACGGTTGCCAGACCCAGGTTTGCACCAGATGGGCCAGGGCCTTGAGGGTGATGGATCTGGGCAGGGTTGGGGTGTGGCTGGTCAGTTGTTTTTCGGGATACCAGTAGGCAGCAGCCTCTTGTCCATAGTGCATCAGAAGTACGCCCAATACCCCCGCCGCCAAGGCCACGGCTAGGAGTAAGAGCCATAGGGGCATGGCTCCGGGCCAAGGGGCACTTTTCCCTGGGGCGATCGGGCGATCGGGCAACCCGGCTCTGCTCCGTGGAGCGACTGCGCGATCGGCGTTAGGGGGAGTAGCATGACGCGGATGGCGCAACTGACGGGCTAGGTGCAGGTTGATGCCTAGAAACAGGGCCGTACCGCCCAGGGCAATGAGCCACAGGACGGCATAGACGCTCAGCCGCACCCGAAAAGCCGCCCCATAGCCTAGGGTTTGGAACCACAACCCTTCGACGATCAGGGTACTGGCGAGGCCCAGTACGAATAGGCCAGCTATTAACCCCAGGACGAGACGCCACCTTATGTTCAACATTTCCCTTTCTCCGGTAGCTGGGGGCACCCGATGGATATATCCCCATACGGACCTTGCTCCCAGGCTAACAAATTTACCGGGCCAATTTACCGGGCCAATTTACCGGGCCAAGGGTCAGAGTCGCGATAAAAGTTCTTGTTTTTTAGCTTGAAATTCTTCTTCCGTGAGGATGCCTTGTTCCTTCAGCTTCCCCAATTTTTCTAGAGCCTGATACACGTCAGCAGCTTCCTCTTTTTTCTCCTTTTCGAGGTCAGAGACGTAGGTTTTTCCCCGCTCAAAAGCCACATCGTAGGCCCGTTTGAGTTGATCTTCGACAAAATCACTCAGGGTACCGGCGTTACTAAAGTGGTTGATAGCCACCTGACCGACAGCATAGGTGGAGGCCCCGGACGCCACAGACATGGAAAGTCCCCCCAGGATTGTCCCTACACCAGGAATCGCCTTCAGGAAGCTGGCTCCCAACCGGGCGATCGTGGTGCCCGTCAGAGCCGAGACAAAGGTTTTCCCCTTGCTGCGGCTATAGTCCACGCCATAAAGTTCGGCTAGCTGTTGCAGCATTTCCAGTTGCACAGCGGTGACCGCCGCAAAGTCTACGAGAGGAATGGGGATCAAGCCGCCCCCCATCGCCCATAAGACATGGGAGCGAATAATGGTATCAGCCTGGGTTCGGATCGTCATAGGTGCTAGCTCTCCGCTGCTTGCAATGGGGGATCGGTTCAGGTCGTCGCGATCGCGGATGCCAATGACGATCGACCAGCGGTTACCGCCTCTAGCCTAACAAATTCATAATTAACCCATTAGGGGGATACGCCTTGCCTAATGTATGCCTTCCCCGTTTCAGCCGCCGCAAGCTCCCTGTCAGTTAAACTATCAGTTAAATATAGATAGCCTGAGTAACTCGGAAAGCAGTTATGAAGTTGTAGGGTGGGCATCCTGCCGGCCACGGCATCCTGCCGGCCACGGCATCCCGCCGGTAACTGCTTTCTGCCTACTACCGCATCCCCCTTCCCCCCATCGGATTAGTGCCATGATCATCACCCAGCCTGTAGCCACTGATCCTTTGCTACCAAAGGCTTTACCAGACCATACGCAGCTACCGGAGTCGGATGGTACGTTTGTGAAGAACTTTCAAGAGCATCCCCAAAGTTTGCTGTTAACGGATTCGCTGACACCCACTTTGCAACAACAGCATCCGGATGAACAGTACTGCATTGGTCAAGACTGTGGGATTTATTGGCGCTTAACCGACCCGCCGGAAAAAGGAGCCGTGGCTCCGGATTGGTTCTATGTGCCCCAGGTCCCGCCATCCCTCAATGGCCAACTACGCCGTTCCTATGTGCTGTGGCAGGAAATTGTAGCCCCGCTCATTGTCCTGGAGTTTGTCTCTGGCGATGGTCAGGCGGAACGGGATACTACCCCCTATGTGGGGAAGTTGTGGGTTTATGAGCAGGCGATCCGGGTGCCGTTCTATGGGATTTATGAGGTGACGAAGGCGAGTGTCACTGTGTATCACCTGATCGATGGCTGCTATCAATTGCTGGCCGTGAACGATCGCGGCCATTATGCTATTCCCCCGTTGGGCATCGAATTAGGTATTTGGCAGGGCAAATATCAGAATGTGACCCTCCCCTGGTTACGGTGGTGGGATGGGCAGGGTAATTTGCTATTAACGGGTGAGGAACGGGCTGAGCAGGAACGCCAACGGGCTGAGCAGGAACGCCAGCGGGCTGAGCAGGAGCGTCAACGGG
>JBBILC010000011.1:57597-60962 GCA_037445115.1 Coleofasciculaceae cyanobacterium bin_20 | reverse complement strand
TACACGATTAGAGGCTATTTTTTAACACATTTCCTATCATTCAACACTTCTGAGTACGGACTATTTTGAAAAGTATTTACTGACCGATGACGATCGCCCGTTAGTGTTGGCCATTGATAATTTCGATCGCGTGTTTCAGTACCCGGATGTTGAGACGGATTTGTGTGGTTTGTTGCGGGGGTGGCATGAGCGATCGAAGATTAATAAACTCTGGGAAAAGGTGCGGCTCATTATTGTCCATTCCCAGGAGTCCTATACCCAGCGAGATATTAACCAGTCGCCGTTTAATGTGGGGTTACCGATCGAGTTAGGAGAATTTACGGCGGCGCAGGTGCAGGATTTGGTGGCGCGGCATGGGTTGGGGTGGACGGCGGCGCAGGTGCAGCAGTTGATGGATCTGGTTGGGGGACATCCCTATCTGGTGCGATCGGCGTTGTATCACCTGGCGGCGGGGGATGTGACGTTGGCTGAGTTTTTCCAAACGGCAGCGACGGAGGCGGGGATTTATAGTGATTATTTGCGGGGGCACCTGAAGACGCTGGAGGATCATCCGGATCTGGCCACAGCGATGCAAACAGTTGTTACGTCAGAGTCGCCGGTACGGCTGAAATCGGAGGTTGCGTTTAAACTCGACAGTATGGGATTGATCGTGCGGGTGAATAATGATGTGCAACCGCGCTGTTTGCTGTATCGCCAGTATTTCCGCGATCGCTTGGGAGGAGGTGAATAAGGTTTTATGCCTGCCTATGACGTTTATCACGATGCCCTCAAACGCTCCCTGATTAAAGAGGGTTGGGTCATTACCCATGATCCTCTGCATCTACGGTGGGGGCGTAAGGATATGTATGTTGACTTAGGGGCAAAACGCCTGATTATCGCCACACGGGATGAGGAAAAAATTGCCGTCGAGGTTAAAAGTTTTGTGGCTGCTTCTGAGATGGAAGCCTTTCGGGATGCGATTGGACAATATGCCATCTATCGGGCTGTGATGCGCCGCACCTATCCTGATTATACGCTCTACCTTGCTGTCAATGATGTTATTTTTAACTCCCTCTTTGAGGAACCAATTGGTCAACTCATGATTGAAGATGAAAAACTAAAATTGATCATATTTGATGCTGAACAAGAGGTGATTTTGCAATGGAAAAATTAAATCGTTATCGTCAAATTATCAAAGATGTCTTGATTCCCTATACGCAAATTCCCTATTCCCACGGTGATCTTATTTGTAAACCTGTTTTCGATGAGGTAAATGATAGCTATATCCTCATGACCCTGGGCTGGGATCGCAGAGCGCGTGTCCACGGCTGTCTGATTCATCTGGATATTATTGATGGCAAAATTTGGGTGCAACGGGACGAAACGGAAGATGGGGTTACCTATGAATTGGTGGATGCTGGTATTCCCAAGGAGGATATCGTTTTAGGCTTTCAGCCGCCTAACCTTCGTCCCTATACGGGGTATGCCATTGCCTAACGATCGCATCCAGGCGATTTTCAATGAGGAGATGATAAGTAGCGATGGAGTTGCCTGCTGAGCAAGTGTCTAATACACCCGTGCCCCCGGTGACCTATCAGGTTGGGGGCAGTTTGCCGGTGGATTATCCGGCCTATGTGGAGCGGCAGGCCGATCGCGAACTCTACGATCGCTTATTGGCTGGCGAGTATTGTTTTGTCTTTAATTCGCGGCAGATGGGGAAGTCGAGTCTGCGGGTGCGGACGATGCAACGGTTGCAGCGGGAGGGGGTGCTCTGTGCGGTGATTGATCCCCAAACGCGGGGGACGACGTTAAGTGAAGAGCAATGGTATGCGGGGACGATTAAACGGCTGGTTGAGGATTTGCAGTTATCAACCACGATCGATTTTCGGGGGTGGTGGCGGGATCTAGAGGCCCAGTCCATTACGGCGGTGGAGCGGTTTTATTATTTTGTCGATCGCGTTCTACTCACAGAACTGACGCAGCGGATTGTGCTGTTTGTGGAGGAAGTGGATAATCTGCTCAGTCTCAAGTTTGATACGGATGGGTTTTTCGGCCTAATTCGATCGCTCTCTGAACGACGGGCGGAAGATCCGAAGTATGAGCGGTTGACGTTTGCGTTTTTGGGGGTGGCGACGCCTGCGGATTTGATTCAGGGTAAGCAGCGATCGGCATTTAATATTGGCCAGACGATCGCGATGGGGGGCTTTACCTGGGCGGAGGCGCAACCGTTGCTTCCGGGGTTGGTAGGGCAAGTTGCTGACCCAGCGGCGGTATTACAGGCGGTGCTGGACTGGACGGGGGGGCAACCGTTTTTAACCCAGAAGGTGTTGAATTTGGTGGTGCAGCATGGCGATCGCGGGTTAGCGCCAGCGGCGATGGTGGAACAGGTGGTGCAGACGCAGGTTATTGCGGATTGGGAGAGTCAGGATGTGCCGCCCCATTTGAAGACGATCCGCGATCGCTTTCTGCGGAGTGATGAACGGTTGCGGGGGCGGTTGTTGGGGCTATATCAGCAGATTTTGGATCAGGGCGGGTTGGCGGCGGATGAGAGTTATGAACAATGGCAGTTGCGGCTGACGGGGTTGGTGGTGCAGCGGGGGGGGCAGTTGCGGGTCTATAACCCGATCTATGCGGCGGTGTTTAATGCGGCTTGGGTCGATCGGGCGTTGGTGGATTTGCGTCCAGGGTTTTATGCGGAGGCGATCCGGGCATGGCAGGACGCGGGTGAGCATCAGGCTGATTTTTTGCTGCGGGGGCAGGTGTTAGCGGATGCAGAGGCGTGGGCGCGGGGCAAGCGGCTGAGTGAGTCGGATGAGCAGTTTTTGCAGGCCAGTCGCGATGGAGAGGCGGCGGCACGGGAGCAGGAACTAGCCGCAGAACGTGAGGCGGCACGGATTTTAAGGGCGGCGAAACAACAGGCCGATCGCTTAATTCGGACTGGCAAAATCGTTTTAGGGGTAACCTTGGTCGCTGCCGTAGGTTTTGGTCTTTCTGCCCTACTGGTCACCCAGAGACTTAAAGAAAAAGCAACGGCGTTGAGGTTTGCCCAACTTGAACAAAAAGGGATGGCTGCGCTTAACCAATTTGACAGTGATCAAATTGCGGCACTGGTCACCGCACTGGAGGCAGGTCAGGAACTCCAAGAAGCCGTAACCGCAATCGAACAGAAGGCCAAACCTAACCAATTGCTGCCCAAGACGGGCAAACTCAAACTGGAAGACTACCCTACCACTACTCCCCTCTATGCCCTCAACCAGATCCTCCAGGACATCAGATTGCAACAGCAGTTCAACACCCAGCAAGGCACTGTCTTGAGCCTGAGTTGGACTGGGGATGGCCAAACCCTCGCCAGCGGCGGCGACGATGGCACGATCAAGCTCTGGGGG
>JBBILC010000011.1:0-57497 GCA_037445115.1 Coleofasciculaceae cyanobacterium bin_20 | reverse complement strand
ACCCTCGCCAGCGGCGGCGACGATGGCACGATCAAGCTCTGGGGGCGCGATGGCACGGCGATCACCACCCTGCAAGGCCAGCAAGGCGGTGTCGGGAGCCTGAGTTGGAGTCCGGATGGCCAAACCCTCGCCAGCGGCGGCGACGATGGCACGATCAAGCTCTGGGGGCGCGATGGCAAGGCGATCACCACCCTGCAAGGCCAGCAAGGCAGTGTCTTGAGCCTGAGTTGGACTGGGGATGGCCAAACCCTCGCCAGCGGCGGCTTTGATGGCACGATCAATCTGTGGCCTGTGGGCGATGTCGCCAACCTGGAAGCCCTGCTCACTAGGGGTTGCACCTGGCTCAATAGCTATCTAATCACCACCCCCACTGACCTGCAAAAACTCACCACCTGCCAAACCCCAGAACGCACCCGTGCCGCTGCCCCCTTCCTCGTCACCGAGAGCGAAGAACTCGCCAAATCAGGCAAAATTAACGAAGCCATCCAGGGGTTGACCACCGCCAAACAATGGGACCCCAGCCTCACCTTCGATCCCGTCACCAGGGCCAATCAATTAGCGCAGGAAGGAAAAGCCCAAGCGGAAAAGGAAGCAAAAATTCAACAACTTCAACAGCAAGTTCTAGAGCAGATTAACAACAAGCAATTTCAATCCGCCCTAGCTACCCTCCGCCAACTCGCCACCCTGGCCCCCGAAGATCAAGACGCAGGGCTTTGGAATGGTCTCTGTTGGGACGGTAGCCTCAACGGCCAAGCCCGCCTCGTCCTCCCCGCCTGTGAAGAGGCCGTCAAACTCGCACCGGGAGACACTAACATCCAGGATAGTCGCGGTCTCGCCAGGGCACTCACCGGCAACATCCCCGGTGCCATTACCGACTTTGAAGCCTATATTCAATCACCAGGTATTACTCCAGAACGGAAAAAACAACGCCAGCGTTGGGTTGATGCCCTGCGCTCTGGCCAATCCCCCAGCAAAATCTTTACCCCTCAAGTTCTAGAGGAATTAAAAAATCAGTAGTTTCAGAAACGCAAATACTAAAAGTAGACTTTCTCGTTGAAAAATCCCATCTAAGCTAGTAACCATGACCACACACATTAACTTAACGATTCCCCTAGAATCCCTACTGGAAGCCGTCAGCGCTCTCAATCTAGACGCTAAACGCCAAATCCTGGATTTGCTCGAACAACAAATTTTTGCAGCCGAAGAAGCCAATTATCAAGAAGATCCCGAAACAGTTGCAGAAATGGCAGCTATCCAAGCAGAATACGATGCCGGAGAATTTATAAAAATAGATAATTTCGATTCACGGCACCTGCCAACCTTTTAGGATTTAGACCCAATGGAACCCAACATTACCCTCGATCCTCGAACCCTCAAAGCACTGATTAAAGAAAGCATCCGCGAAGTGATGCGTGAGCAGTGGTTAACATTCTTCGAGAGGCTCCTTCCCTACATCGATGACGACGCGCAAGCCGAAATCGCGGCTCAATTCTCACCCACTGCCTATCCAGACGAAGATTTTACTGACATCACCCATTGGGCTGCAAGCACAGAAAGCAAAACATCAAACCCAATCTGAGTCCTATAAATGATTTTCTTAGTCGATCATAATCTTGAGGGAAACGCTCTAGTTTTCTCAGATACTATCACCAGGTAATTGCTCAACTCACTTAAGAGCACATCGGGAAATATCCATTTTCGCAACTGTGCCCACGCAATCATAAGCGACTCCGCCGCCCGCCTTAATTAATCGAGGTTCCCTTAATTTGGAAGCATAGATTTTTAATTTTAAGCCATTAGTTATACAGCGGTTTCCGATTAAGGCTGAGGGATCGTTGATGACATTTCGTAGCCAAATAGGTTTGGGTCAACTGCCCCCAGTTGCAGGTCTGCGAGGCCATACTCAGCCCAGCGACGATCGACCTGGGCCGCCATAACCGGATCAGAAACCAGGGGTTCGCCCCAGGGGTGATCCGTTTCGGGGGGAATTTTGGTGGTGGCATCAATCCCCATGCGACCGCCAAGGCCAATTTGTTCACTCGCAAAGTCGAGGGTATCAAAAGGCGTGTGGGGCAGGATAAACACATCCCGCACGGGATCAACCTTGGAGGTAATGGCCCAAACAACCTGGCGCGGATCGCGAATGTTGATGTCCTTATCCACCACGATGACGAATTTGGTATAGGTGAACTGGGGCAGGGCACTCCAGAAGGCAAGGGCAGCGCGACGGGCTTGGCCGGGATAGGCTTTGTCGATCGCGATGACAGCCGCCTTATAGCTCAGGGCCTCCATCGGCAGGAAGAAGTCCACGATTTCCGGCACCTGTTGCCGCAGGATCGGCGTGTAAATCCGGTTGAGGGCGATCGCCATCATCGCCTCTTCCTTAGGCGGACGGCCACTGAAGGTGGTGAGATAGATCGGTCGCTTCCGGTGGGTGAGGCAGTGGAAGCGAATCAGGGGCGAGTCTTCCACCCCCCCGTAGTAGCCCATGTGATCGCCAAAGGGACCATCGGGCAACACTTCGCCAGGGGTGATTGTGCCTTCCAGAACCCATTCCGAGTCCGCAGGCACCTCTAAATTCACCGTTTTACACTTAGCCAGCGTGACCCCAGAACCACCATACAGACCCGCAAACAGCCATTCCGAGAGATCCACGGGAATTGGGGTTGCTGCGGCCATCAGGATCAGGGGATCAACCCCCAGGGCGATCGCGACTTCCAGGTTTTGGCCCCGTTCCGCCGCTTTACGCAAATGGCGTGCGCCCCCCCGCACCGAGAGCCAATGGACCGTCATCGTCGTTTTAGATTGCAGTTGCAGGCGGTAGACACCGACATTGGGGGTGCCGGTTTCACAATCCTTGGTGATAACCAAACCCAGGGTGATGATTTTACCCGCGTCGCCGGGATAGGGCCGGATCATCGGGATCTGGCCGAGATCGAGATCGTCGCCTTTGATCACAACCTGCTGACAGGGGGGGAGAAAATCCCGTCCCGGTTTGGCTTTCAGCACGTCGAAGAGGACTTGACCAAACGCGATCGCCTGGGCTAGTTTTTTCGGCGGTTTGGGTTGTTGCAAGAGGGCCAACTTTTGCCCCAGGGCCTCCAGTTCCAAGGGGTGTTCCATATTCATCGCCCAGCAGATCCGTTCAACGGTTCCCAGAAGGTTAATCGCGACGGGATAGGGCGACCCCTGAACGTTTTCAAACAGGAGGGCCGGTCCCCCCCCAGCCAGTACCCGGTTGGCGATTTCGGCAATCTCCAGATCGGGGTTGACGGGGGCGGTGATGCGTCGGAGTTGTCCCCGTTGGTCGAGTAGTTGAATAAATCCCCGCAGATCTCTGGCCATAGTAAAGGTTTGTTAAGTGCCCGTTTTCTATTATGCCGGGTTGGGGGCGATGTTCAGGCTGGGGATGGGGATCGACCGTGGGCACGCCGCCGATCGTCCTGGCAAAGGCTCGTGCGCCCCCTCGCCTTAACCCCGTGCCACCAGAAGGGGGTAATTCCGGCCCAAGGCCCCTAGGGTTTGGTCATCGGGATTGCGCCAGATATGGGGGATGAGGGTGGCGGGAGGGGCGGGGGCGACTCCCCATTGGCGGGCTAACCCCTGAACCAATTGGTCTTGCTGTGCCCGCAGGGTGTCGATATCCGTCCCCCGGTTAATAATCGTGAACCAAACTAGGCCCTGTTGCTGGGTCGCAAACACCCCCGTAAGGGCACTCACATCCCACAGCGTCCCGGTTTTGATCGCGGTATAGGGGGGCAATTTCCGCCCCTCTGCCGTGCCCAGATCCCGCCCAATCACGGGCATCAGGTCCGCGATCGTCAGCCCATCTGGTTGGAGCGATCGCTGAAGGGCCATCATCATCGCCGCCGCCGCCCGTGGGGAGATCTGGTTTTCCTGGCCTAAACCGGAGCCATTGATTAAACGCACCTCTGCCACCGGTACGCCAGCCGCTTGGGCCGCAAGGGGCGCAACCACCGGGGCACCCCCCAGGGACTCGGCAACCATCTCTGAGATGGCGTTATTGCTGTAGACGTTCATCAGCTTGAGAATTTGGGCCAGGGGCAAGGATTCGTGGCGCAGCAGGGGAACCGCCCCGGCCTTGGGAGCAGCGGCAACGGCCACGCCCCCGGTGATCGTCAGGCGCGATCGCGGTGTCCCCGCTGGCATGGCCGCATATTGGCCCTCGATTTCCCAATCCCACTGGCGATCGTCCAGTGCCCGTCGCAGGAAATTCCCCACCATTGCCGGGTCAGTTTCGTAGTTCATCCAGAAGTCCCCAACCAGGATCAGGTTGCCCTGGACCTGGCGGATGCCCAAACGATTGAGGCTATGCCCTAGGGCGATTGCCTCCTCCCAGACGAACAAAGGATCGCCACTGCCCTGGATGATCAAATCTCCTTGAAGGACACCGTTGGCGATCGGGCCGGTCCCACTGACGATCGTGGTGAACCGGTGCTGGGGTCCCCAGGTTTCCAAGGCCGCTAGGGAGGTGGCTACCTTCGTGAGGGAGGCGGCGGGTAGGGGGGTTGTCCCCTCGTGGTTCATGAGCAAGGTCGTGCCACTTTGTAGCCAAATTCCCTGTTGGGCCGGGGCCATGCCCTTGCCACCCAGTCCCTTCAGATATTGCTCCACCGTTGTGAAGGTTTGCGGGGTCACCGCATCGGTTAGCACAAGACCGGGGGTATCTTGCCAGGTTTGCAGATCAAACGATCGGGCCGGGACGCCGGCCTGCTGAAGCCAAAGGGACATCAACCCGGAGCTAAACAGTTGCAACATGGGCCACTCTCTTCCTAAATAACGGGACACTCAACGCGAATCGCCCTGATCCTGTCCCAATACTCAAATTATTCTGGCAAATTATCCGGCTCACGATTGGGGTTGTCCACACCGTACACTAGAGCAAGACCACTCCCATTCATTCACCGACCTGCTATGGCAGACATCAAAAAAGGCAGCCTCGTCAAAGCCATTCGTGAAAAACTGGACAACAGCCTGGAAGTCAAGGCCAGTGACGATCGCCTGCCCAGCTACCTGTTTGAGACCGCTGGCGAAGTCATGGAAACCCAGGGAGACTACGCCTTGGTTAAGTTTGGTCAAGTTCCCACCCCCAACATCTGGTTGCGCATTGACCAATTAGAACCCTTTAAGTAGGCTAGGGCTACCGTCACGATCGGAGGTCCCAGCCCCGTGGCTATTCCTACCCCGCCGCCCTCCTCAGCCCTGCCTCGGCCCCTGCGTGTTGCGATCGTGGGTGCAGGTCGGGTTGGGAGTACCCTGGCCCAGCGCGTGGCGGAGAAAGACCTCGCCGATGTTGTCCTGCTGGATATCGATGCGGGCCTCCCCCAGGGCATTGCCCTCGACCTGATGGAAGCACGGGGCCTCGAACAGCACGATCGCAAGCTGATGGGGACAGCCAGTTATGCTGATACCATTGGTTCCGATGTCGTGGTGATTACTGCGGGCTTCCCGCGCCAGCCCGGAATGGATCGGACGGACTTGTTGCGCCGTAATGCGGAAATTGTGGTCAACGCTGCCCAGCAGGCAATCGCCTATTCCCCCAACGCAATCCTGCTGGTGGTCACCAACCCCCTCGACGTGATGACCTACCTGGCCTGGAAAGCCACGGGATTACCGCCCCAACAGGTCATGGGCATGGCCGGCGTTCTCGACTCGGCCCGCCTGCAAACCTTTATCTCCCTGGAACTGGGGGTCTCTAATCACGACGTGATTGCCCTAGTGTTGGGCGGGCACGGCGATTTAATGGTCCCCCTCCCCCGTTACTGTTCCGTTGGGGGTATCCCCATTACCGAATTACTAGATATGGCGACGATCGATCGCCTTGTGGAGCGTACCCGTCGCGGCGGCACCGAGATTGTTGAACTGATGCAAAAAGGCAGCGCCTATTTTGCCCCTGCCTCCTCTGCCTGTCTGATGCTGGAGGCGATCCTGCGGAACAAGTCGCGCCTAGTGCCTGCCGCTGCCTACCTGCAAGGGGAATATGGTTTAGAAGATGTGTATATCGGCGTCCCGTGCCGCCTCGATCGTCGAGGCATTGTCAATATTGTCGAATTAGAACTGACCGCAGCCGAGCGATCGGCCCTCCACACCTCCGCCCACGCTGTCCGCCGCAATATCGATCAAGCCCTGGATCTCATTGGGTACTTACTTTGATTAATCGGAAAACAGGTGGGGGGCCTGCTAGGTTGGATTTTGGATTTTAGATTTTAGATTTTAGATTTTAGATTGGCGGGATGTTGTGGGGGAAGCAGTCTATCACCCAGACAGCGGAGACAGTTAGCCTGCGTGCAATTTGTGATCTACTGTTGTGATCTACTGGGGCTGGGTGAGTGGGTGCCTAACAACGTCTAGTCGCAATGATTCTGTTGCCCCGCGCTGCCTGCTGGCACCGCACACAAAAAGGCCCCCACGGGATGCAGGAGGCCGCCAAGAAGCTTGTGCTTCTGCACCATATCACGCCGTTTAGGTCCCAAATGTTAATCAGAGTACAATTCCTCCGGCCCATTCACCCTGACTTCAGGTCGGGAAATCCCTAGCGGCTCCGCAGTAACGGCTTACGTCGGGGACCGGTTCGTGGCTAAAATATGGAGGCTAACCCCCTGTAACCTTGCAACTTATGGCCAAGTCTGTCGCTGATGTGATGACCCCTAGCCCGATCACGGTTCGCCCCGAAACACCGCTCAAGGAGGTCATTAAAATCCTGGCCGATCGCCGGATTAGCGGTTTACCGGTGATCGATGCGGCAGGCAAGTTGATCGGGGTCATCTCAGAAACGGATCTCATGTGGCAGGAAACGGGAGTAACCCCCCCCGCCTATGTCATGGTGCTGGATAGTGTTATCTTTCTGCAAAATCCAGCCACCTACGAGCGGGATTTGCACAAGGCCCTCGGTCAAACCGTTGCAGAGGTCATGAGTCGCGAAGGCATTATCACGGTCACGCCCGATAAACCTCTGCGCGAAGCTGCCCGGATCATGAATCAGCATCAGGTCCATCGCCTGCCGGTCCTGGATGAGGCAGGTCACATTGTGGGGATTCTGACACGGGGTGATATTGTACGGGCAATGGCAGACGAGGAGATGGCTTAAACCATGACAATTACCCCAGAATCCGTCCAGCAATTACTGACATCCGACGATTTTGGCGATCGCCTGCGGGGTGTGAACCAACTGCGCCAGTTGGATGCGGCGGCAGCCTTCCCCCTAACCCAACAAGCCCTCGCGGATGCCAATGCCAGGGTACGCTATGCGGCGGCCAGCCATTTGGCCCACATCGGGAATTTGGATCGGGATCTGTCCTTGAATCTTCTACGGGGGTTACTCCAGGACCCGGAAGTGGATGTCCAGGCGGCTGCCGCTGATGCCCTGGGTGCCCTCAAGCTGCACGAAGCCTACGAAGACCTGAAAACCCTCTATGAAACCTCCTCCGAATGGTTGGTCCGGTTTAGTATTGTGGCGGCGTTAGGGGAGTGGGGTGATCCCCGCTGCTTTGATATTCTGGTCTCGGCCCTGGAGTCGGAGGAAGAGTTGCTGAGTACGGCGGCGATCGGGTCCCTGGGGGAATTGGGCGACAGTCGCGCCACGCCAATCCTGGTGCCCTATGCCGATAGCCCTGACTGGCAAGTACGCTACCGGGTCGCCCAGGCGTTACAACGGCTTGGAGGACCGGAGGCCCAAGCGATCCTGAGAATTTTAGCCCAGGACCCCGTGCCCCAAGTCGCCCAAGTTGCCCAAACGCCGATCGATGCTCACTGAACCCTGCGGCTGCGATGACTGACCTGCCCGAACCGATCGCCCCCCCGGACCCGGATTCGCCCGATCGCCTGTTCCCAGTGGCCCCCCCGCCTGAACCGAACAGTCGGGCCGACGCGATGGAATCGCTAGTCTCTGCGGGTAAAACCTTGCCAACGGTTGAGGGTATCCCGGCCCCATCACTGCCTGCTGCCGCCGTAACGGAGACTGATGACCTCACGGCCATGACCGAATCTGATGACTTTCAGGATTTGAGTTTTGCCCATCATCCCCGCCCGGGCGATCGGTCCTCTTGGCGGCACCTCTGGGGTCGATTGCCCCTGCCGGATGTGCCTTTAACCCTGTTGATCTTGGCGATCGCAACCCTCTTGATTGGGATCGGGTTGGGATTGACGCTCCCTGGGTTGGGGTGGCTAGGGACGATCGGAGCGTTACTGGCCGCCCTGCGTATTCTGGTGCCTGCCTGGGGAAATGCCCTGGCTAAGGTGATCAGTTCCCGCCAAGCGGGGCAAATTCTGGCGACCTTAGGCTTAGGAGGTGCCCTTTGGGGGCTGGTCCAATTAACAGGTTTTGGTAGCCAACTCTACCGCTGGGGACAAACCGCAAACTGGGACGCGATCGGAGCCTTGGGGGAGGTGTTCGGTGCCCTCGGCCAAATCTTGATTGCCATCCTGGCGGTTTATGTGGCATGGCGACAGTATAAAATTTCCAAGGATTTGACAATTCAGCAAAACACGATCACCCAACAGCAAACGATCGATAGCTATTTCCAAGGCATTTCCGAACTGGTTCTGGATGAGGAAGGCTTATTGGAGGACTGGCCCCAGGAGCGGGCGATCGCTGAGGGCCGCACGGCAGCAATCTTAGGCAGCATTGATGCAATGGGTAAGGCCAAAATCATTCGCTTCCTGTCGCGATCGCGGCTGTTGACCCCCCTCAAACGCGATCGACGGTTAGGACGGGCTATTTTCGACGGACTGGGGGGGTATCAGGAAGATCGGCTGTATGGGGTACGGGTGATCGACCTCGGTGTCATGCTGGCTAAGGCGGATTTACAAGGCACCGACCTGCGCTGGGTTGATCTGAGTGAGGCGAACCTTTTCCGCGCTAACCTGGGCCACTGCGATTTATTTAAGGCTAACCTCAGCCGCTGCATTCTCTACGAAGCCAACCTCCGGGGAGCGGATCTGAAGGGTGCCCAACTTTTCTATGGCGCAGCCACAACCGCAACGCCTCGCAGCCGCACGGAACCACCGAACTACCACACGGGTGCCCATACGGGGGCTGTGGTTGAAGGCGCTAACTTCTCTCAGGTGCAACGCCTCAGCGATGAACAACGTTATTACTGTTGTGCCTGGGGCGGCGAGAAAACCCGTCGAACGATACCGGGCGGTTGTGAGGGGATTCCCAACTTATTGGACCAAGCCCTAGATCCCCACTCGAGCGGCCATTAATTAGCCCGTTGCCTAGCTAGCGACCTATCTGGTTATGGGTAGTCACGTTACTCCAGTCCGGCGGCTCATCTCCCCTGGCGACGACGCTATCCAATCTCCTCAACCGAGGCTGCGGATTGCTTCCAGCAACCCCTTTGCTTTATTGAGCGTTTCCTCATACTCGCGATCGGGGTCTGAGTCAGCCACCACCCCAGCTCCAGCCTGGACACTCACCCGCTGCTGACCGTCGGGTTGACGTTGCACCACCATCGTGCGGATCGTGATCGCCGTATTCAACTGCCCCTCAAAGTCGTAATACCCATAGACCCCAGAATAGGGACCCCGATACGCTGGCTCCAGGTTGTGAATAATTTCCATTGCCCGAATCTTCGGGGCACCGCTCACCGTACCCGCAGGGAAACACGCCTTCAGCAGATCCCATGCCGTTTTATCCTGTGCCAAGTCCCCCACCACATTGCTGACAATATGCATAACGTGGGAATAGCGCTCAATCACCATGAGTTCATCTACCCGCACACTGCCATTGACACAAACCCGACCCAAGTCATTGCGCCCCAGATCCACTAGCATCACATGCTCAGCAATCTCCTTCGGGTCCTGGAGCAGTTCCTCCGCTAGGGCGGCATCTTCGGCCACTGTGCGGCCCCGTGGCCGTGTCCCTGCGATCGGGCGTACCGTCGCTTGCAATGGCCCCTCCGGGGTCACACGCTCTGCCTTGACCATTACCTCCGGACTCGACCCAATCAACTGCCAATCGTTGAACTGGAAATAGGCCATGTAGGGGGACGGGTTAATCAACCGCAGGGAGCGGTAAAGCGCAAAGGGATTCCCCGCATAGTCCGCGCTGAGGCGTTGGGAAAGCACGACCTGGAAGATATCCCCTGCCCGAATATGGTCCTTGGCCGTTTGCACATTGGCACAAAATTGCTCCCGGCTCGTGTTGCTGGTGTAGGAAAGGGGCACGGGGGCACTGGCTCCCCGCTGCGTTAGGGGGAGTGGTGGGGTCCATGCCAGCAGGGTATCCCGTTGGGATAGGGGAGTGCGCAGCTTTTCGACCAGGTGTTTCACCCGATCGCAGGCTTGGGTATAGGCCCGTTGCAGGTCCGGTTCCGCTTGCAAATCCGCATAGGCGATCGCCCAGATTTTCCGCTTAACCTGATCAAAAATCAACAAATTATCCACCTGCATCCACAGGCCATCGGGGGGGATAGCGTCCCCTGGATTCCCCCGTTGTTCCGGTGGGTAGATGGGCACCCGTGGCTCAATCCAGTGGATCAATTCATAGCCCCAGAACCCAAACAACCCCCCAATTCCCGGCGGCAGTTGGGGCAGCTTGACCGGACGGTAGGGCCTCAGGCAATCGGCCAAAATTGTAAAGGGATCGCCCGTAAACACCTGGGTCGTCCCATCCCGATAGGTTTGTACCGTGCGATCGCCCCGTGCTTCCAGGGTCCAAAGGGGATCGCAGCCCAGGATACTATAGCGACCTAGCTGTTCACCGCCCTCGATCGACTCCAGCAAAAAGCTGTAGGGATGCCCCGCACATACCCGATACCACGCCGACACGGGCGTATCGAGGTCGGCCACCCACTCTTGATAGACCGGGACAAAATTACCCTGACGGGCCAGAGCCGTAAATTGGGAAAAGTCGGGGAAGATCATGAAGGCAGTTGGGGCTAGACGATCAACAAATAGACCACATCCCAGTCTAGCCTTTCCCTGGGACAGCCCCCACAATCAAGAAACCCCCACGTTTGCTTGCCTTCAGGACAGACAGCCGCAACCGCAGGGATTCAATATAAAACCATACAAGCGGGTTTGACGCCCTTAGGGACTGACAGTAATCCCCCCAGACGCTAATCCCTAGGCATCGTAGGGCTTCTTCGTGCTGAACTTGATCTTGGCGGGTTCATGGTTCTTGCCGATGCTGTGATCGACCTTGCCAATCGCCTCGCGACCTTCATTTACCTTCTCAGGGAAGACCCCATCGGCGGGATGGAGGTACTGAACGTCGCCACTGGGGAGGACCCGATAGATTTTATAATCTTCAATTTTCGGCTTGAATTTAGTCCGTAATTGAGTCCCCAGCGCCAGACACTGCTCCTTACGAGCCAGGTAAAGGAGATTCTCACCCGAATGCATAATGGCAGCACCGCCCGTTGGCAGTTCAAAGACCTGCTCCTTTGAGCTAGTCCAGGTGATCGCGTATTTTTCTTCCACGTCTGCCTTGGACAGCAAACCGCCGGTGCTGCCACCGAACTTGGGTGTTTGTCCAGTGAGTGTAGTCATGAACTATCTCTCTACAACGGTTTTACGAAATCCTATCACTGGGATTAGGACCTGCTACACGTTTTGTCAGTAAGCGTAATAGTTCGTAAACAACGGCATCGATCGCCGATTGCTGCCCCCAGTCAGGCTTACTTTGTAAAATTATGTAAACAAACTGCCTTGATTTGACCGGGATGGGGCGTAAAAAACTTATAAATGACATAAATGTTCATGATCGATCGCTCATGATCGATTCAGACACTCGGTTCGCGATCGGCCAGCACCTATCCCAGCGCATTTAGGAGTATTCGGGCATGTTCGGTTTTATTAAGAAATTATTCGGTGGTCTCTTTGGCTTCCTGGGGAGCCTCTTTGGCGGTAAGAAGTCTACGGATTCGGGCTACTTCCTCGAATTTGAGGAGGCCCAGGGTACGAGTAGCGCAACTGGTAAGCCTGAAGCGGCCCCCAAGGCTGTGGTAGCGTCTGCCCCTGAGGCCGGGTCGCCTGCGCCTGCCGCCGCTGTCGCCGCAACGGGAACCCCAGAAACACCGACGGCTTCCCCTGTCCCCGCTGCCAAACCAACCGTCGCTGCCGCGCCTGTCGCCCCGGCTAAGCCCGTCGTTGTGGCTAAGCCTGCGGTTCCAGCGGGTCCCGCCACGTTTGCCCCCCAATACCTGGCCCCCAAAGCCACCAACAGTCGTCGTCGTCCTGGTCCCAGCCTGTCGCCCTATCTGACGATGGCGAAGCAAATGCGATAAGGACAAAATCCAGCTTGGGGACGACTGCCTGCGGGAACGATCGGGTGGGTCATCCCAGCCAGCACCGTCGCAGCGCTCCCCCAGTTGGTGGCATCGACTAACGCCAACGTGATCGAAAAAATGGGTCTCAAGCCCCGTCCTGCTAGGACGGCTTCTGCTGCGGTTGGATGTAGCCGATCAGCGTTTCAACGGGCGCTCCCCCAACGGCAAGGGACGTGATCGGTTCCCCATTGAATTCTAGTGCAGCGCATAATTGATGATGCAACGTTTGTAGTTCAGGCTGTAGCCTGCAACGCCGCAAGTCGTTACTACCAAAGTTGCGAAACTTTATGTTGACTGTACTAGTATCTGACAATCTATCTTCCGAGCGACGGCTCGCAACGATCGCTCGCTCACATCTAAACCCTGCGCCATAAGCACCGGCTGTCTGTATTTAGTTATGCAGACCAAATGTATCTTCATCTTCCGATCTGTAATGCTATTTCTTTCATGCCTGTATACGCTAGACATTACTGGCAGCCCAATTTATAAGCGCGGGGTGGATGTCAATGCAACCTGTCTTCCCTAATCTGCCTTCACTGAACCGGTCTTCACCACCATCCATTGCGTAACCGGTGCCATTGCCTTCCAGCCCCAAAATTTACCGACGGGTTCTGCCCGCTGAATCGCAATCCGGGTTAGGTTTCCTCCCCACTGGTTACGCCCCTGAAAAAGCACTTGTTCACTCTCAACGGTGACGGCATTAGCAACCAGACGACCACCGGCTCGCAACGATCGCCAGCAAGTTTCTAGCAAATCGGGTGTGGTCAGTCCACCGCCAATAAAAATGGCATCTGGTTCGGGTAGGTCTTGGAGAGCATCTGGGGCTTCTCCGGGAATGATTTCAAGATGGGGAACGCCTAAAGCACTGGCATTATTGGCAATATATTGCAAACGTGTAGCGTGTTGCTCAATGGCGATCGCGTGGCATCGACGAGTGCTGCGCAGCCATTCAATGGCGATCGTGCCGCAGCCTGCCCCCACATCCCACAACAGTTGTCCTGGTAAGGGCGCAAGGGCAGCTAGCGTAATGGCGCGAACTTCTTGTTTAGTGAGTTGACCGTCGTGCTGGTAAGCGGTATCGGGGAGGCCAGGGGTGTGGGGAGAGTAGGGAATCGGGCGTGGGGCATCGGGCGTGGCGGTTAGCGTCAGGGCGATCGTGTTGAGATCGGCAAGCTCAGTCGTTGTCCAGGTGGCGGCGGTGCCTGCGGTGATGCGTTCATAGGGGCCACCCAGGCGTTCCAGAACCGTGAGTTGACTGTCGCCGTAACCTTGGCGGGTCAGGCATTGGGCGACAAGGGCGGGTGTGGTTTTGTCAGCGCTGAGAATCAGGATTTTGGCACTGGGGTAAAGCACAGCGTTTAATAGGGCCGGATCGCGTCCGCAGAGGCTGAGGGTTTCAACCTCAGTCAGTGACCAACCCAGACGGGCACAGGCGAGGCTAAAGGCAGAGGGAGCAGGAACGATCGTCATTTCTGCCACAGGAATCTGGCGGATCAGGGTCACCCCAATGCCGTAGCACATGGGATCGCCGCTGGCCAATACACACACGGCCTGCCCCCGACGCTGAAGGATGTGCTGTACGGAGTCGGCGATCGGGGCAGTCCAGCGGAGTTTTTCCCGCTGATCGTCGGGGGGTAACAGGGCCAGATGGCGATCGCCCCCCACGATCACGCTGGCCTGAGCCAAGAGCGATCGCCCCACGGGACTAACCCCTGCTAGTCCATCCTCGCCAATCCCCACGATCGATAGCCACTTTGGCATTGCCTCTCCTTTAGGTACCCCTTTGACCGGGTCGGCCCATTTTCTTACCCTCTCATCAGGTTAATAATGCTTCTAGCTTTTGCCGATCCCAGAGTGAACGGTATAGACCAGGCCGATCGTATAATTCAGCATGGGTCCCAATTTGCACAATTTTCCCCTCATCCATGACAAAAATACGATCGGCCATTGCTGCCGCCGACAGTTGATGGGAAATAAAGATGACCGTTTTGCGATCGGTCCCAGTGGACAGGTTACGCAGAATTTCGGTCGCTGTCTGATTATCCACACTCGATAGGGCATCATCCAGGATCAAAATCGGCGCATCCACTAACAGGGCACGGGCAAGGGCTGTCCGCTGGCGTTGTCCCCCGGATAGGGTAATCCCCCGTTCTCCCACTAAGGTCTCGTATTGTTTTGGAAAATTTAAAATTTCGGCATGGATTTGGGCTTGCTTCGCCGCGTATTCAATGTCAAGTTGTTCGGCATTTGGTGCGCCATAGCGAATATTATTTTTCACCGTCGCACTAAACAAAAAACTTTCCTGTGGCACATAGGCGATCGCCCGTCGCAGGTCTGATAACCGGAGTTGGGTGATATCGTAGCCATCCAGAAATAACTGGTTAGGCGCAATCTCCAACAAACGGGGCAAAGCATTGGCAAGGGTCGATTTACCAGAGCCGATCGGCCCCACGATCGCCACGGTTTCCCCCGCTTGAATCGTAAAGCTCAGGTCGTTTAAGATCGGCTGCGCACTGCCGGGATAGCGGTACGTTAAATGTTGGGCGCGTAACTCGCCGCGAACCTGCTCAAGGGGCAGGGCAATCACGGTGGGAGTATCGCAAATTTGGGGTTCAACCGTCAGGATCGCCTCAATGCGATCGATGCTAACTTCTCCTCGTTGGTAGACCGTAATCGTAAAGCCCAGTAGGGCTGTGGGGAAGGCCAGTCGTTCCACATAGAGCAGCATCGCCACAAAATCCCCAACGCTAATTTTACCAGGAGCAACAGGGGTTGCGGGGCTAATAATCGTTGTGCCTAACCAGAGCAATAGCAACAGGCTAACACTCGCTAAACCTTCCAAGAGGGGAAATAAAATATTTCGGGTGCGGGCGAGGGATAAATTGGCCTTCAGAAGGGCTTGGTTTTGTGTCCTAAAGGCTTGCCGTTCGTTCTCCTCCTGGGCATAGATTTTAATCACACTAATGCCGCTGACATCTTCCTGGATCAAGGTACTCAGGTCTGAAAGTTCTTCCTGCACTGCCTGCTGTTCATCCCGCAAGCGATGGCTGAAGAGTTGTACCAGGATGAGCATCAGTGGGTAAACTGCGATCGCCAGTAAGGTCAAACGCCCATCGATCAGCAACATGAGCGGCAAGGTCATGCCATAGGCAAAAACGATATTGGCTAAACTCAGGACAGCAAACCCCAGCAAACGCCGGATATTATCGACATCACTGGTCGCGCGATTGATAAGATCCCCGATCGCATTTTGTTGAAAATAGGCCGGTTCCAGGGTGAGTAAATGTTCAAAAATGCGCTGTTTTAGGTCAAATTCCACCTGCCGCCCCACCCCAAAGATCGCCACGCGCGAAACCATACGAATGCACCACATCACCGAGGCCAGCACCAGAATAATGCCCACATAAAACCCCACACGGCTAAAGCGAAAATCGGCCTGCAATTGGTCGATCGCGTCGCGAATCAGCAGGGGAATGTAAACACCGATCGCATTCACTAGCAGCAGCGATCCGATCCCTAAACTCGTGCGGGACCAATGGGGCCGCAGGTATTCAACCAGTTTACGCAGACGAGATTGACGCATGGAGCAACGATAAGGGCAGGCGAGAGGTGTTTCCCCATGCTAGACGAATTGATATCCCCACTGCGCTAAAGGCGTCGAGATTCCGCCGCCCCAGGATTGAGCCTGCCGCTGCCTTGCGTCGGTCTTCCTAGGGGACTTAAGTTGCGCCTGCCGCTAGGCCAGGGCCTGCCCACGGCACGGGCATAGCCCTATCAGCCCCGATCGGGGTTTCCCCGCGTCTTTACAGTTTCTTCACTTTTATTGCCTAGTCTTCGTATAGTTATGATACATTTGGCCATTGTTATAGAAACAGATGGCAATAGTGACATTCCCCTCAGTGAGCGATCGAGCAATGACTAGCCCCAAAGTCGGCAATGCCAGACCAACACCCGCGATCGCTGTGGCCGTCACGGATGCTTGTACGAAGCCATCTCTGTTTAGTAATCGCTTGCCCCATCCCACTGGGGCGATCGCAGCGGCACAATCCGCCGCTCTCGTTGATCTGATGGCACGGCGCGAGAACCTATTGTTACGGCTGTCGCAGCAAATTCGCAATGCCCCCCTCGATATTGATACGAGTTTAGCGGTGGCCGTTCGCGAGGTGCGGCAATTGTTTAACCTCGATCGGTGTTATTTCCTCTGGGGCTGGGCAACGACCACCGACGCTGCCGATACGCCCCCGCCCCACGGGGTCCTGGCGGTTACCCATGAGGACAAGCATGAGGAATTGGCCAGTTTGGTGGGAGAGTGTTCCCCGGCCCAAATTGCGAGTTTATGGCCCTACCTGACCCAGTATCAGGTACTCCAGGTGACGGATCTGGCCCAGGCGACGACCCTAGCACCGGGAATTCAGGAAGTACTGCGAACCTGGGGGATGACAGCCCAACTGCTGGTTCCCATCGAAACGCGATCGGGGCAACTGGGGGCGATCGTCTGTGGCCATAGCTATCCCCACCATTGGCAGGCGGATGAATTGCGGTTGCTTCAGGCAATTACCACCCAACTGGCGATCGCAATGGATCAGGTCGAACTCCATGCCCAAACCCGTGCGGCAGCAACGGCAGCCCAAACCCACGCCCAACAATTAACGGAAACCCTGGAGAATTTACGAAAAACCCAGTTGCAACTCATTCAAAGCGAGAAAATGTCAAGCCTAGGGCACCTCGTGGCCGGCATTGCCCACGAAATCAATAATCCCATTAACTTCATCAATGGCAACTTAACCCATGCCAACAGCTATTTCCATGCTCTACAACAACTGATTCAGGCATATCAACACCACTACCCAACACCCGCCCCAGAGCTACAAGCCTATATCGAAGCGATCGATCTCGAATTTGTGTTGGATGACTTTTCCAAACTCTTGAGTTCCATGCAGATTGGGACGGAGCGGATTCGCGAGATTGTCTTATCGCTCCGCAACTTTTCGCGGCTGGATGAGGCAGAGTTGAAACCCGTTGATCTGCACGATGGCATCGATAGTACGCTGTTAATTTTGCAAGGCCAACTCAAACCCAAGGGGGCCTGGGGGGGAATTCAACTCCAGAAAGACTATGGCGAGCTGCCCAAGGTGGAGTGTCACGCCAGCCAGATTAATCAGGTGTTAATGAATCTCCTGAGTAATGCGATCGATGCCCTGGCCGATCGTCCTGACCCCCGTTGGATTAAGATCACCACTAAACTGGGGGTGTCGGCGGCCATGCCAACCTGCGAGGTCGTTAAAATTACGATTCAGGATAACGGGGTTGGCATACCGGAGTCGGTGCGCCAGCGCATTTTTGATCCATTTTTCACCACCAAACCGGTAGGGCAGGGAACCGGCTTGGGCCTGTCGATCAGTTACCAAATCATTGTCGAAAAGCACCAGGGCTGGATTCGCTGTGACTCAACCCCTGGGGAAGGAACCACCTTTACGATCGAGATTCCGGTCAAACACACCCCTGCACCATGAGGAAACAGGTTAAGGTTAAACCGAATGCCAAGCGGCAACAGGTGACGGCGCAAGCCGATGGGAGT
This sequence comes from Coleofasciculaceae cyanobacterium bin_20, assembly GCA_037445115.1. GTDB lineage: Bacteria > Cyanobacteriota > Cyanobacteriia > B231 > B231 > Trichothermofontia. The sequence continues at coordinate 39,626 of JBBILC010000011.1, read as the reverse complement.
CTCACTGTTCATCTCAAATCTCCCCCGATCGCGGGGAAAGCCAATCAAGAACTGATTCAAGTTCTGGCCGATTACTTTCAGGTTGCTAAATCCCAGATCGCGATTCACCAGGGCAGCACAACGCGCACAAAGGTGATCACCATTGAGACGGAGAGGGGCTAAGCCATGTGGAAACAACTCCTCATTGGTGACTTCTCCTGGCAGCGGCTTCTGAGTTCGGGGCTGCTCATCTATGGTGCCCTGTGTCTATGGGCGTGGTTGTTCACCGATCGCCAAATTTTCCTACCGCCGCCCGCCACCTATGGCGATGAGGGCCAACTGGTGTGGGTCCCCATGCCCAACGACACCCACCTAGCCGCCCGTTATTTGTCCCAGCCCGGTGCTACCTATACGATTCTCTACAGCCACGGTAATGCCGAAGACCTCGGCCAGCAACAACCGGTCTTCGATCGCCTGCACCAGTTAGGATTTGCTGTCTTTGCCTATGATTATCCCGGCTATGGCCTTAGCCCCGGTCGGCCCACCGTTGGCAATGCCGAACGGGCGATCGTTGCCGCCTATGATTACCTGACCCAGGTTGCCCAGATTCCCCCCGGCCAGATTATTGCCTATGGGCGATCGGTCGGGGGCGGCCCGACCCTGTTCCTAGCCAGTCGTTACCCTTTGGGAGGCGTCATCCTGGAAAGCACCTTTGTGTCGATCTTTCGGGTGGCGGTCCCCATCCCCATTCTGCCCTTTGATAAATTTCCCAACCGGGCACGTTTGCGACACGTCACCGCTCCCATCCTGATGATGCACGGGACCCAGGATGAGGTGATCCCCTTCTGGCATGGCCAGGCCCTCTTTGCCGCTGCCCCAGATCCCAAGCAAGCCCTCTGGGTGGAGGGGGCGGGACATAATGATTTTGCCTGGGTGGCAGGCGATCGCTATGACCGGGCGATTCAGGCTTTTCGCGATCGCCTATCCCGGCATCCCTAATTCAAAATTCAAAATTCAAAAATTTTTCAGGGCGGGTTTATCAGGACAATCCGTTGCTCCGAGCGTGTTGGGTGCAACCCGCCCCTACCGCCAAAACTCTCTCTCCTCTCTCCTCTCTCCTCTCACCGTTCCTCCCTTAACTGCAAAAACTGCTTTAGCGCCGCACCCATTGCCGGCGGCCACCGCCGGATCGATCGCACCCATTGCCAATCCTGGTAACGCGGATCAAGCCCTACCACCGCCACCCAGTTACTTTCCGCTTCCCCCTGTTGCCCCTGTGCCCACAGTACGGCAGTGAGCGCTGCACGAGCATCCGCGAAATTGGGATAGTTGCGCACAAGCCGCCGCAGGGTTTGCAGGGCCTCGTCGGCCTGATCGGTTTGGTATAGGGCTAAGGCGTAATTAGTTTGGGCGGTGACATCGGTGGCCTTGAGCGCGATCGCCTGTTGGTAGTCCGCGATCGCGGCTGACCAGTCTCCTAGACCCGCGTAGGCATTCCCGCGATTATTGTAGGCATCGGCATCCTGGGGATTCAAGCTCAGGACCTGGTTATAGTTAGCGATCGCCGCCTGCCATTGGCCCAACCCCGCCAGGGCAATCCCCCGATTGAGGTAGGCATCGGGCAGATCGGGGGCTAGTTCAATCGCCCGGTTATAGTCGGTGATCGCCGCTTCCAGTTGATTTTGGGCAATCCGGATATTGCCGCGATTACTCCACGCTGCCGGATGATCAGGGAATTGGGCGATCGCCTCGCTGAAATAACGATCGGCGCTGGCCAAGTCACCCGCTTGCAGGGCTTGAAACGCTTGGCGAAAGAGACGTTCCCCGTCCGTATCGGTTAACTCGGTGAACTGGGCCAACGCCACCGCAGCCCCCTGGGAATGATCAGCCAGGGCGGGGGCCATCAACCCACCCCTAAGCCCCCCCATCCAACTGAGCAACCCAAGTAATACCGCCAGCCCAATGCCGAATCCTATCCGTCTCCATCTGGTGAACACGCGGCGCTCCTTCCTGGTTTCCCTCGCTGGTCTTCTAAATCGTAAAGCGTCCCAGGGAATTGAGAACCTCATCCGAGATATTGATGAAGTCTGCGGCGATAAAGTCATTGGGCCGGATATCAAACACGATCGCCAAAGCACTGCCATCAAAATCGCGAATCACCGTATCCGTGGCGCTGCCCCCGCCAAAGTTAAACCCACCCTCAAACCGTAGGTCTGGGTACTTCACCTCACCCGTCAGGGCAAACACATCTTCACCCGGTGTGAAGAAGAAGCGATCGACCTGAGCTAAATCAAAGCTAGCCTTGCGATCGAGAATCACCAGGGTATCGTTGCCTAGCCCGCCGTTGAGGGTATCGACGCCATCGTCGCCCACGAGGATATCATTACCGTCACCACCAAAGAGGCTGTCATTGCCCTTGCCACCCCGCAGCGTATCGCTACCCGGTCCACCTTCCAGGGTGTCATTGCCGAGATCGCCTCGCAGAATATCGTTTCCCCCATCACCAGCGATAAAATCATTGTCCTTGCCGCCGAGGATACGATCGTTGCCATCACCGCCAAAGAGGCGATCGGCTCCCTGATTTCCAAACATCAACTCGCTGCTGCCCGACCCCCGCAGGGTATCGTTCCCGCCCAGGAGCCAGACCCCTCTAGGGTAGGGATTCAACTGATCCGGGGATAGGGTCTCGTTATCGTCACCATTGGTGCCCAGGAGACGACCATTACGCGTATCCGGAGTGAGTGCCATCGGTTTACCTCTGAATTAACGTCTGAATTCGCTCTGGCGGCTGGGGCTACGGCTGCGCGACTGCGAGGCGGCATGACAGGAATTAGCCATTAGCAGGCTATCAGAAAGTGTGCTGAGCCAGCACAGTCGACCCCTGGATACCCATGCCCCTAGCTCTTACCCAGTCTAGTGTTGCCCCTCCCTGACGCCACCCATACCCCAGAGTTCCCCAGCCCCCCAGAGCGCGATCGGGCAAGGTTTAAGGTTTGTCGTGCTGGCTTGAGCCTGCAACGCCTAAGGTTGTGACGACGAACGTTGCGCAACAGGACTGGGAGCACGGTTGCACCGCACCCAAAGAATAAGCCACCGCTAATCCCCCCTTGAGTAAATTCAATCGTCTGGGCCGGGGGGGCTGGCCCCAGGACCGCCAATGGCTCCCGGTTCTCCCGTTACAATAAGTTAAGCAAGTGACACCCTTCCCGATCGGGCGTCATGGGATATGGGTTCTGACGAGAAAGCACAAGGAGGCACAATGGTTGGCATGGTCGAAACTGCCACACGGCGACTGACAATTCAGGTGGTTGACGCGATCGCCGCCGACACCACCGCCATCCGATCGCTCGACTGGGATCGCGATCGATTTGACATTGAATTTGGCCTACGGAACGGCACCACCTACAATTCCTTCCTGATCCGGGGCGAGAAAGTTGCCCTCGTAGACACCTCCCACGAGAAATTCCGCCAGCTTTACCTCGACGCCCTGCAAAGGTTAATTGACCCCACCACGATCGACTACCTGATCATCAGCCACACCGAACCCGACCACAGTGGCCTCGTGCGGGATTTTCTCGCCTTGGCCCCCCAAGTGACAGTGGTTGGCTCCAAGGTGGCCTTGCAATTTCTCGATAACTTAGTCCATCAACCCTTTGAGCGCCTAATTGTCAAAAATGGCGATCAGATCGATCTGGGGAAGGGCCATATTCTCGAAGCCGTCATCGCCCCCAACCTCCACTGGCCCGACACCATTTTCACCTTCGATCACCAAACCCGTATCCTGTTTACCTGTGATGCCTTCGGGATGCACTACTGCTCCGACAAGCTCTACGACGAAGATTTACAGGAAATTGAAGCCGACTTCCAGTTCTACTACGACTGCCTCATGGGTCCCAATGCCCGCTCTGTCCTGTCAGCCATGAAACGGATGCAGCCCCTCGGGGAAATCCACACGATCGCCACGGGGCACGGTCCCCTCTTGCGCTACAACCTGGGGGAACTGACGGGCCGCTACCGGGAATGGAGCCAAAACCAAAGCACCGCCGAAACCACCGTCGCTGTCTTCTACGTGTCCGACTATGGCTATAGCGATCGCCTCTCCCAAGCGATCGCCCGTGGGATTACCAAAACGGGGGTGGCCGTGGAAATGGTGGATCTCAAATCCGCTGACCTGCAAGAAATCCGGGAGATTGTCGGTGCCGCCGCCGGTCTGATTATTGGCACGCCGCCTGCCGCCGGTCCCGCTGTTGCTGCTACCCAAGCAGCCCTCAGTACGGTCCTGGCCTCGGCCCACGCCAAACAAGTGATTGGTTTGTTTGAGTCCCACGGGGAAGACGACGAACCCATTTATCCCCTCCAAAACAAGTTCCGGGATTTGGGCCTAGGGGAAGCCTTCCCGGCCATTCGCATCACCGAACCGGTTGTCACAGAAGCCGTTTACCAGCGCTGCGAGGAGTCGGGCACGGATGTGGGGCAATTCCTCAGCCGCGATCGCGCAATCAAGCAAATGAAGGCCCTCGACACGGATCTGGACAAGGCTCTGGGACGGCTCAGCGGCGGGCTGTATATCATTACCGCCCAAAAGGGCAGTAGCAGCGGGGCGATGTTGGCCTCCTGGGTGACCCAGGCTAGTTTTCAGCCCTTGGGCGTCTCGATCGCCGTCGCCAAGGATCGGGCGATCGAATCGTTGATGCAGGTGGGCGATCGCTTTGTCCTGAATATTCTGGAAGAAGGCAATCACCTCGCCCTGATGAAACACTTCCTCAAGCGATTTCCCCCAGGGGCCGATCGCTTTGCCGGGGTCAAAACCTACGAAGCCGAGAACGGTGCCCCGATCCTGGCGGATGCCCTCGCCTATCTGGAGTGTGAAGTGGTCAGCCGCATGGACTGTAGCGATCACTGGATTGTCTACAGCAGCATTCACGCTGGTCGCGTGTCCAAGTCGGAGGCCCTCACCGCTGTCCACCACCGCAAAGTGGGGAATCACTACTAAGTTTGACCGGCCCGACACCAAGGCAGCGGGGGCAATGGCTACTCCATCGGTGTCACGATCGACCCCATGAAGAGTACGGCCCCCGTCCGGCTATCGCGAATCACGCAAAAGAACGGACGATCGACCACCATCGTAAATGGCTCAATGGAGATGACTGCCGAACGCACCCCAATCCCGATCGCCGTCACCCCAGTGGCCTCCGTCCCCGCTTCATTCAACTCCATAAACGTTTTATGCTTTACCCGGCTCACATAGGCTGGTTGGAGTGTAAGGGCAGCAAAGTTCGCCCGATAGGGATCAAAAGCAAGCCCCATGCCCAAGGTCTTGAGCGCCTCATTGAGGGTGACATCCGATCCCAGGCGCAGGCGGGGAAGATGTAGGCTACCGGGATGGCGTTCCATACTTTGTGTCCACTGCCGCCAATTGTCCGCTGTGAGTTCACGATAAAAACCGGCTAACTCCACCCCTGGACGGGGCAGGAACAGATCGAAGCTAAAATGCCCTTCGCCATAGGGCAGGCTGATCGCCTGGAAGGTGGGTGTTTCGTAATAGCGATAGGTGCCCGTTTGCACCATAAAAGGATAGGTGCGTTGCTGGCCGTTGGGAAGCGCAAAGGGCTGATCGCGGGTTTGGGCCGCATCAAACTTGACCGCCCACTGGCCTTTAAAGGAGATGGCATTCAGCAGAAACAGGGCTTCATCGGCCTGAATTCGACTAATGATTTGGGGGATATGCCCGCCGGTCTGGGCTTGTACCCACTGGTTAATCGTTCCCACCGCATTGGGGTTACCAAAGTCCAACACACTCACTCGCGCCTGGTAAGCAGACTGCATCCGTTGCACAAACTGGGGCTGGAGACTTAAACGCTGATCGGCCCATAGGGAATTGGCCAGCGTGGTTTGGACCGCAGGATCATTCGTGGTCAGGGATTGGAGGAGGCTTGTATTGGCCTGGTTAACCTCCTCTAGGGGCATTTCCGTGAGTTCGAGGGCGGTGGCGATCGCCCGCTGGGTTTCCCCCGTCGCGCCGTTGTAGAGCATACTCAGCGCGATCGCCACACTGGTCGGTGAAATCAATAGATTCTGATTCGGGTGCGACGGCAATAGGGTCGTAAACAGTTGAAACCCAAACCGGGTTTGCGATCGGGCTAGTTTCACTTGCTGGGACGAGGGATAGGCTTTGGGGAGCACAGACGTTGGGGAAGGGGCGGGGTTGGCGATCGCCGGAAGGGACAGGCTCAACTGAACCAGCCCTCCCGCTAGGAGGCAGAACCAGCCAAGCCAGCCAAATCGAGGGCGCTTCATGGGCAAAAGATAAAGTCGCATTGAGGAGAGAGGACGGTGGGTCAATCGCCATTACCCTAGATCTTCATCAGCGTCGGTCAAGTTCCGGGTAGCGGATGATCCCTGACCGTGGCGGCCCGTCACCAACCACGGTGGGGGCAACGATCGCCGACTATCACATCAAAGGTGGGGTTGACCAACCCCCACGATCGCCGCCGCTTGCTCCCATTGTACGGATAATTAAGCACCCACAAAAGAAAAATAATACAAATGCACTATAATTAAATTAACCTCTGGACAGTCCCCTGCGATTACCCCGTCTGGGGGTGGGCTGCTTTTGAAGAAAGATTTTTGTTTGTAAGCAATGTTTAAGAGTTCTCCGAGAAAGGGTTAAACTTCAGGCGCGGGAAACCGGGGGGGCGATCGCTCGTCCTAAGATTTAAGGGTGCGCCACCACACTGTTGATCAATTGGGGAAGATAGGCATGGTGACAACGTTGGCAGGACTGCAACCCGCCCAACCCACGATCGCGCCAGATATGGAGCAAACCCTGGCCGCGATCGATATTGGGACCAACTCCATTCACATGGTGGTGGTGAAAATCCAGCCCACCCTACCCACCTTTACGATCGTGGCGCGGGAGAAGGAAATGGTGCGCTTGGGGGAGGGGGCATTGCAAAAGGGAACACTATCCCCGGCAGCCGTCACCCGGGCCATGCGGACGCTCAAGCACTTTTTAATCCTGGCCCAGGGGATGCAGGTGGATGCCACGATCGCCGTTGCCACCAGTGCGGTACGGGAGGCGACTAATGGTCAGGAATTTCTGCAACAGGTGCAGAAGGAACTTGGACTACACGTTGATTTGATTTCCGGGCAGGAGGAGGCCCGTCGGATTTACCTGGGTGTCCTGTCGGGGATGGAGTTTCACCAAAAACCCCATGTGGTTATTGATATTGGCGGTGGGTCAACGGAGTTGGTGTTGGGGGATGGCCATGCACCGCGTTTCCTCAGTAGCACCAAGGTGGGGGCCGTGCGGCTGACCAGTGAAATGGTGACCACGGACCCGATTAGCAGTAGTGAGTTTCGGGTGTTGCAAGCCTATGTCCGGGGGATGCTGGAGCGCAATACGGATGAACTGCGGCAGCACCTCAAACCAGGGGAAGTGCCCCGTCTGGTGGGGACATCGGGCACGATCGAAACCTTAGCGGCCCTCCATGCTGCCGAAACCCAGGGGACTGTGCCCAGTCCGTTAAATGGGTATGAGTTTAGTCTGGCGGATCTGCGGGATATGATTAATCGCCTGCGCAAGTTACCGATCGCGGAACGGCAGGCGCTCCCCGGTTTGTCCGATCGGCGGGCGGAAATTATTGTGGCCGGTGCTCTGGTGTTGCAGGAGGCAATGGCCCTGTTGGGGCTAGAGACGATCGTGGTGTGTGAGCGTGCCCTGCGGGAAGGCATGATTGTCGATTGGATGCTCACCCACGGTTTGATCGAAGATCGCCTGCGCTATCAGCGGGAAGTTCGGCATCGCAGTGTGTTGCACCTGGCCCAGAAGTATAAGGTGAATATGCCAGCGGCCAAACGGGTGGCGGAGTTGTCCCTCAGCCTGTTTGACCAAACCCAAGGGGTTTTGCATCCCTGGGGACCCGCAGAGCGTCAGTTGTTATGGGCAGCGGCCATCCTACACAACTGTGGTCTTTATGTGAACCATGCGGCCCACCATAAACATTCTTATTACCTCATTCGCCACGGTGAACTCTTGGGCTATACGGAAGCGGAAATTGAGACGATCGCCAATTTAGCCCGCTATCACCGCAAAAGTGCCCCCAAAAAGAAGCACGAGAATTATCGCAATCTGCTGAATAAACAATCTCGCCTCATGGTCAATCAACTCAGTGCCCTCTTACGGTTGGCCGTCGCCCTCGATCGCCGGGAGATGGGGGCCATTCGGGCAGTGACTTGCGAGTGTCAGCTTGACAAAAAGCAATGTTGCCTGCATCTACAACCCATGCAAGCCAATGATGACTGTGCCCTGGAGTTGTGGTGCTTGAATTATAAAAAGGCAGCCTTTGAAGCTGAGTTTGGCCTGAAGTTAGTCGCTAGCTTAGATGCCCAAATAATCGCCGATCTCTAGGGCGATCGCCCAGACGAAGCCAATGGTCGATCGGGAGGATGGCTGACCTCATTTTGAACACCCGGTTTCAGCCACCAATTGATTCAAATCCTGTTGCATTTGTGTGCAGACGTGTTGGTAACAGGCATCCACATAGGCGCGATCGTGAGCAGCGTCAGGCCCCGATCGTTCAAATGTGATCGGCGCACAAACTCGCGTGTGCAGAGGCACTGGCAAGGGAATATTCGGTAGTGGTCCAATGCCAACTCCCCAGGGGAGACCCAGATAAATCGGGAAAACACCCGGATCAATGCCGAGGGGCCAGGGTAAGCCTAGTCGATGCAGGGTTTGCAGGGAGGGATAAAGGTCCGCTAACACCACTAAGGTGGCGTGGGCACCGGTTGAAATTAGGGGGACGATCGGCACGTTTTCCTGCAAGGCTAATTTGACAAACCCGTGTTGCCCGTGCAAGTAAATTCGGTGGCGCAGATGATAGGGCCGGAACACGTCCTGCATCCCACCGGGATAAATTAAGACACTGGCTCCCCGCCGCAGGGCCGCGATCGCGAGATGGGGATGGGGATGGAGGGTCCCTACCTGGGTGGCGAGTCGGGCTAAACCGGGCAATACCTGCCAGATGCGCGGGTCCATCAGCGCATAGACGGGACGATCGCAGCCAAAGCGCCGAAACCACTCGTAGGTCATCATGACGGTATCGGGAGCCGCCAGACCGCCATTGTGGGAGCCGATCAGGAGGACGGGGCGATCACGGGGAATGTGTTCCCAACCGTCGGACTGGACGCGGAAATAGTATTGATAAAACCAGCCAAAGAAGGGTAAGAGTTGTTCAATGATGGTGGGATCGCGATCGTCCAGGGACCAGCCTGTGAGGGTATTCGCTGATGCGCAAGAGGCTTTGAGATAGAGTTCGACAAACGTGCGCCCAGCAGCCAGAAAATTGGGCAGGGTGTGTAACGGTGGGCAAGGCATGGGTACCCTTTGTGTATCTATATCAAGCTTAGCGGTTGCGATCGCGGGTAGAACTGGCGACTGGCTGGGCTGGGGTTGGGGGCTACGCCAGGAGGTGCTCAAGGGCGATCGTGATATCTGGAAAGACGAGGGGGGTGAGGGTGCCTTCCCGGCGGGTTTGGATGTCGCGATATTGACCGGCTTGGGGCTGGCGCAGGATATGGAGTTGGGGGACAGTGAGGTCGATGACCCAGTATTCGGGGATGGCGGCGGTGGCATAGAGGGCGGCTTTGACTTCGAGATCGATCGCGAGGCTGGTTTTGGCGACTTCGATCAGCCAGAAGATATCGGCGGGGGTGGGATGCCGATCGCGGTAGGTGGTTTCGGGTAGGCGAACAATGGCGATGTCGGGTTCGGGTTCGGAGTCGGCGAGGGTAATGGGGCCATTGAAGCGCACGTCGGCTTTACCAGCGAGCAGAGTTTCGAGATATTTGGCTCCGCGTTTGGCGGTGGTGTAGTGGTGGGGGGGTTCTGGGGGCATTTCGACAATGTCGCCGTTGAGCAGTTCGACGGCCCGATCGCGCAGGATACCGGCGGTAATCATTTGGTGGTAGTCAGCGACGGACCATTTGGCGAGGGTTGTGAGCATGGGGTTAGCGAGGGAGGGGTGTCATGGGCGCTTTTTGTATCTATTCTGCATTGACATCGAGCTTAGCGGGAGATGCTAGGCTAAAACCAACGTGCCCACTGGTGATCGCGATGCCTCAGTCCCCGCTACCGCCTGCGCTCCAGTCTATGCCTCCCCGTGAAACGCTACCCACGATGTACGATCTGCCCAGTGAAGATCCGGAGGAGCCAGGATTGCCCGACGAGTTCCATATAATGCAGCCGCGACTCTTACAAGAAACGTGCCAGTCGCCCATTCTGGGAACGGATGCCCTCTTTTTTGGCACGGATCTGAATCTGTACTATGACTGGCGAAGTCTGATCCGGTATAAGCGCCCGGATTGGTTCCTCGTCATCGGGGTGAATCTTGCCACCCGTCAGGCGGAGTTGCGCCGGAGTTATGTGGTTTGGCAGGAGCAGGTTGCGCCCTCCCTCGTGATTGAATTACTGTCGCCGGGTACGGAGGATGACGATCTGGGCCGCACAACACGAGAGAGCCATCAACCCCCAAGCAAGTGGGAAGTTTACGAGCAAATTTTACAGATTCCCTACTATGGCGTTTTTGACCGTTACGAAAATCATTTCCGATTATTTCGGCTCCAGGAGGGCTGCTACGAGCCAGTCGATTTAGTAGAACCTCGGTTCTGGTTCCCGGAGTTGGGGTTGGGGTTGGGGGTGTGGTCGGGAGCGTATGACGGTGTGGAGGGCTTATGGTTGCGGTGGTATGACGGCGAGGGGACTTGGGTACCCACGCGTCAGGAGCGGGCTGAGCTTGCTGAGCAACGGGCCGAACAGGAACGACTACGGGCTGAACAGGCTAATCAGCAGGCCGACCAGGAGCGGCTACGGGCCGAGCAAGCTGATCAGCAGGCAACACAGGAACGAGAACGAGCCGAACAGGAACGAGAACGAGCCGAACTAGCTCAAGCTCAAGTTGCGCAGGAACGACTCCGGGCCGAGCAGGAACGGGCAAGAGCCGAACAGTTGGCGGCGCGATTACGGGCCTTGGGGATTGATCCGGAGACATAGCCGCCATACACTACTAGGCTGACGCAGACTTGAACACCTTGATTTGCTGGCATACAAGTATCCAGAATAAGCCATGCCACTTAAACCCATCGGATGCCCCAGGAGGCGGTTTGGTTGTGTCCCTCCCCATGACCCGTCACCCATTCTTGAAGACCCTTGGCACGATCGCCCTGATCCTCCTGTGTGGAGGGGCGATCGCCGCCTTGCAACTGCCCCTGCTAACGACCTTACGCCAACAGCAAACCTCCTCCCTGGCCAGCCTACAACGCCAGTCAGCGATCGAAAAACAACGCCTACAGGTCTTGCAACACCTGCCCACCTTCGGCTTTGACAACCTCATGGCCGATTGGGTCTTCCTGAACTTCCTGCAATACTTTGGCGATGACGAGGCCCGTGCCCAAACCGGTTATGACCTTAGCCCAGAGTATTTTGAAGTCATCGTGCGGCGTGATCCACGCTTTGTGCGGGGCTATTTGTTCCTCTCCCAAAGCACCTCCCTATTTGCGGCTCTTCCCAAACGGACGATCGCCCTGATGGAACGGGGGTTGACCACCCTCACGCCCCAGATTCCCCCCAACTCATACTACGTCTGGCGCTATAAGGGCATTGATGAACTCCTGTTTCTGGGGGATGCCCAAGCCGCGCAGCACTCCTTCCGCCAAGCGGCTGACTGGGCCAGCCAGCACCCCGATCCAGAAAGTCAGCAGGTTGCCCAGCTATCCCGAAGTATGGCAGGCTTCCTGGCCGAGAATCCCCGTAGCCAAAGTGCCCTCGTCGGGGCCTGGTCAATGGTGTTACAAAGTGCCGTAGACGATCGCACCCGCGATCGGGCGATCGCCCAAATTAAGGAACTAGGCGGTACCTTTGAAACAGATGGCCAGGGGCGAACCATCATTCGCTTCCCGCCTGAACCCACCCCAACGCCTACCCCAACCCCAGAATCTACCCCCCAAGCCAGTTCATGAGCCAGTCGCAGAAAATGTCAAGCTTAAGTTAATATTAGTTAACATCTAAATTAATCTTGATAGCTCCCAGGTGGGAATGCCTATCTTCTGGACGTTCAGCGTCCCTTGTTAGACCAATAGCCAAGACAACTAACCAGGAGGATCATCCCGGTGAATAAGCGGTGGAGAAATGCAGGGCTGTACGCGCTGTTGGCGATCGTCGTCATCGCCCTAGCGACGGCTTTTTTTGACAACAACCAGGCCCAACCCAATAAAACCTGGACCTATAGTGAATTCGTCCATGCCGTGGAGCAGGGCCAACTGGAAGGTACGGTGAATATTAGCGCCGATCGCTCCCAGGCCATGTTTACCGCCCCGGATGGCAGTGGCAAGGTGCTGGTCAACCTGCCCAATGACCCCGATTTAATCAATATTCTGACCAACAACAACCTGGATGTGAAGGTCCTCCCCCCGTCCGATGACGGGACCTGGCTGCGTGCCCTGAGTGGCCTGTTCTTCCCGATCCTGCTCCTGGTTGGCTTGTTCTTCCTGTTGCGGCGTGCCCAGAACGGTCCCGGTAGCCAAGCGATGAACTTTGGCAAGTCGAAGGCGCGGGTGCAGATGGAGCCGCAAACCCAGGTCACCTTTAACGATGTCGCCGGGATTGACCAGGCCAAGCTAGAACTGACCGAAGTGGTGGACTTTCTCAAGAACGCCGATCGCTTCACGGCAGTGGGGGCCAAAATTCCCAAGGGCGTGCTGCTGGTGGGACCGCCGGGGACGGGCAAAACCCTGCTGGCCCGTGCGGTCGCTGGCGAAGCCGGGGTCCCCTTCTTCTCAATTTCCGGTTCCGAATTTGTGGAAATGTTCGTCGGGGTCGGGGCCTCGCGGGTGCGGGACCTGTTCGAGCAGGCCAAATCCAATGCCCCCTGTATCGTGTTTATCGATGAAATTGATGCCGTGGGTCGCCAACGCGGAGCCGGTCTCGGTGGCGGCAACGATGAGCGGGAACAAACCCTGAACCAGTTGCTCACGGAGATGGACGGCTTTGAGGGCAATACCGGCATCATTATCATTGCGGCCACGAACCGACCCGATGTGCTGGATGCGGCCCTGCTGCGGCCCGGTCGCTTTGACCGGCAGGTGGTGGTCGATCGCCCCGATTATGCCGGACGCTTGGAAGTCTTACGGGTCCATGCCCGTGGCAAAACCCTGGGTAAGGATGTGGATCTGGAAAAAATTGCCCGTCGCACCCCTGGCTTTACCGGTGCTGATTTGTCCAACCTGCTGAATGAAGCGGCGATTTTGGCAGCACGGCGGAACCTAACCGAAATTTCGATGGATGAGATTAACGACGCCATCGATCGCGTCCTCGCCGGTCCCGAAAAGAAGGATCGGGTGATGAGCGAAAAGCGCAAGCAGTTGGTGGCCTACCACGAAGCCGGTCACGCCCTCGTCGGTGCCCTGATGCCGGACTACGACCCAGTGCAAAAGATCAGCATTATTCCCCGTGGCCGCGCTGGGGGGTTGACCTGGTTCATGCCCAGTGAGGATCGGGTGGATACGGGTCTCTACTCCCGTGCCTATCTGCAAAACCAGATGGCCGTTGCCCTGGGCGGTCGCGTGGCGGAAGAAATCGTCTTTGGCGAAGAAGAAGTCACCACCGGGGCCTCCAACGATCTGCAACAGGTGGCTCGTGTCGCCCGTCAGATGGTCACCCGTTTTGGCATGAGCGATCGCCTGGGTCCCGTCGCCCTTGGTCGAGCGCAGGGCAATATGTTCCTGGGCCGCGATATTGCCGCTGAGCGGGACTTCTCCGAGGAAACCGCCGCCGCGATCGATGATGAGGTGCGCAACCTGGTGGACCAAGCCTATCGCCGTTGCAAGTCGGTGCTGTTGCAAAACCGTCCGGTCCTGGATCAATTGGCAGATATGCTGATTGAGAAGGAAACCGTGGACGCGGAGGAATTGCAAGCCCTGCTGGCCGACAGCGAAGTGCAAATGGCCGCGATCGCCTAAGACTTCGGGTGAACGTGGTGAACGCCTGTTCTGCTAGGGCAGTCCTGTCAGGCTGAATAAAACGCTGAACGCAAACATCCCTTTGGTGGTCTAACTAGGGGGATGTTTTGTTGTCCGACAGTGCCCTGGGGATAGTTTCAACACCCCGCGATCGCCCATGCTGAGGAAGGGAGTGGCAAGGAGAGCAGGGATCTGTCTCAGTGGGGATTTCAGCCCTGTGCCCAGTTTTACTGACCCCCTGATGGCGATACCGTCGCTATAGGGCACCTCGAAAAATACAATTTTCGCAACTGTGCCATGCCATCATCAGGGGGTGAGGCGGACGGCTCCAGCACCTCAATTAATCGAGGTTCCCTATACAGTAAGAGAGCAGTTCTATGGCGCGATCGCAGAGGCAGTCCATGTCCTACTGGTTGATGAAATCGGAACCGACAGTGTATAGCATTGCCGACCTGGAACGGGATGGCACCACGATCTGGGATGGCGTGCGCAACTACCAGGCCCGGAACTACCTGCGCCAGATGCAACCGGGCGATCTCGCCTTTTTCTACCACTCCAATGCCAACCCGCCAGGGATTGTGGGACTCATGCAGGTAGTGGCGACGGGATTGGATGACCCCAGCCAGTTTGATCCCAACAGCCCTTACTATGATCCGAAAGCCACGCCCGCAGAGCCACGCTGGCAAACGGTACGGGTCGAATTTGTCAAAACCTTTGCCACCCCCCTCAGCCTGGATACCCTGAAGCAAACCTTCACCCCGGAGGAATTGCCTGTGGTCCGTCGGGGCAATCGTCTATCGGTCCTACCCGTGGCGATCGCCGTCGCGGAACGGTTGTTAGCAGCACAGGGGGCAGCAACGAATTAATACTTGCTTTTCTGCGTTCATCCGCTAGAATCTAGCAGAACCACGACGAGATCAGGGCCAACTTGTTTCCTTCGGAAAAACTCTAGATTTCGATCCTGCTCAAATCTAAAAGTAAGCTGCTATGCTGTTGCTTCAAACCCGCCCCCATACGGGTCGCAGGCATTATCAGTAGTGAACTTGGGTGATGCTGCTGGATATGGCGGGTTGACTGGCTTCTTGGTTCTTAATCTCACAACCTCACGCCCAATTCCACTTGTGCGTTAGCCCTTTGTTTTAATGACAACTGTGCCCCTTCCTCGACAGCCCTCCCCCTCCTTTGAGCGGACTGAAGATGGTCCCTTGAGGGAAGAGTCGCCAGTGGCGGTGCTTAAGGAGCTTGTGGCCCGCCTCCAGCGTGAGCAAAACAAGATTCAAGACCTCCTCAGCTCGCTGGGGTATGCGCTGCGGAGCTTTCGGAACCTGAACCAGTTTTTGGAACTGATTCCGCTCATGGCAACCCGGGTGACAGATGCCGATGGCGGTGTGTTGGTGCTGTTCCAAACTAATGGCCCCAATGGCCAAATGCGCCTTGAACGTTGGCATTGCCCCAATACGGTGGAGTGTCAACATATTCGCCGGTCCCTGGAGGCGGCGGCCCGCCAACTCAGTGTGCCCTTTTCCCCGTCTGCCCCCCTGGCCCCCGCGATCACCCGCCTTGAACACCAAATGAATGGTTGGCTAGGCCCTGATACCCAGCTATTTGGTACGGCGATCGTCGTCAAAAATCGCGAACGGGGGCGGCTCTACGTCTTCAGCCTTGATCCGGACTATAGCTGGACCCAGACTCGGCAAAAGCTGGTGCGTCTGGTGGCCGATCAAACGGCGGTGGCGATTGAAAACGATGAACTCACGGTGGAACTGCGCAAGAAGGAGCGCATGGACCGGGAGTTGGAAATTGGGGCCGAAATCCAACTACAACTGTTGCCCCGCCAGTGTCCCACGATTGAAGGGGTGCAACTGGCGGCTCGCTGTGAAACCGCCAATCGGGTGGGGGGGGATTATTACGATTTTGTTCCGGCTAACTACGATCGTGTGCCCCAACGGAAAGGGGGCCATGAAAAAGGTAAGTGGAGCATTGCGATCGGGGATGTGATGGGCAAGGGCGTTCCGGCGGGGTTGATCATGACCATGCTCCGGGGAATGTTGCGGGCGGAAGTGCTCAACGGGCATACCCCCGATCGTATTTTGCAGCACCTCAACCACGTCATGTACACCGACCTGGAGAACTCGAACCGCTTCGTCACCCTGTTCTATTCCGAATATGACCCCCTGACCCGCCGCTTACTCTACAGTAACGCGGCCCATAATCCCCCCATGCTGTGGCGGGCGACCAGCGACGAGATTGTCCGTCTGGATACCCTGGGGATGTTAGTCGGGCTAGATGTCAATACTCAGTACGAAACGGGCGAGACGCAACTCGATCCGGGCGATGTGGTCATTTTCTATACTGATGGCTTTACCGACGCCGCCAACCAAAACGGGGAGCGCTTCGATGAAGAAAATTTACTCGTCGCCTTCCGGGATGCCTGCCATCGCTATCAGAATCCGCAGGCCATTTTGGAGGTGCTGTTTAGCCGGGTGAAGCAATTTATTGGTCCCAGCAGTCGCAATGCCGATGACATGACGCTGGTCGTCATGAAGGTTAGCGAGGCGGTGGCCACACCGGTCAATCCCCCGACTACGCTCACCCGTCGCTAGGGTTATCCAGCCCTAGGGAGACTGTGCTAAATTGCATGGTCAAGAACATGCATGGTCAAGAACAGTTAGTCACTGATCAGCATCATTACCCAAGACCCTTACCCAGAACCCTTATTCACGGCTATTACTTCAGGAGAGAGCAGCAATGGCGGTTGAACTTTTAGCGATCGATCTTGGTACCGTACACCACACCCTGACCCACAGCGCTGATCTCCTCCAATCCGGGGTACCAGCGGCAGGGTTCCATGCCCTAATCCCTGACGTGATCACCTCCCACGCGTCCCTCCTGGCCCAACAATTCAACCAGGACGTGTTTGCCGACATCCGCAAAGGCTTCAACCACTTTATCCAAACAGGGCAAGTCTGGGCCATGTTAATCGGCTTTGTCTTGGGTTACCTATTCAAAAGCGCCACTTCCTATTAATACTCAGTCGATTGAATACTCAGTCGATCGCGCCGTCGTGGGTGGGGTAGGCATCCTGCCTGCCACTGAGGGGGTAGGCATCCTGCCTGCCACTGAGACAGCCGAGACGGCTATCCCACGCGTTGTGGGCAATCGACTTATACGCCGTGCCTTGGTGATGCTGTGGTGCATCTCACCCGCCCCCACAGCCCACCCCTAGCTCCCTACCCTATTCCCTTCAAGCAGAGACCCCTTTACCGTGTCGTCCCCCACCCCCGCCCCAACCTGGAGCCAACGCTTTGAAACCGCCCTCCATCCGGTCATTGCCGCCTTTAACGCCAGCATCGGCTTCGACATTGCCCTCATCGAGTACGACCTGACCGGCTCGATCGCCCATGCCCAAATGCTGGGCCACACGGGCATTATTTCCCCCGCAGAAGCCGCGCAACTGGTCACGGGCCTAGAGCAAATCCGTCAGGAATATCGCCAGGGGCAATTTCAACCGGGCATTGAGGCCGAAGATGTCCACTTTGCCGTTGAACGGCGGCTAACCGAGCTAGTCGGCGATGTGGGCAAAAAACTCCACACGGCCCGATCGCGCAATGACCAGGTGGGCACCGATACCCGCCTGTACCTCCGGGATCAGGTGCGCCAAATCCAGGCCCAATTACTCGCCTTCCAACAAGCCCTGCTGGACCTAGCCGCACAGCACGTCGAAACCCTGATTCCCGGCTACACCCACCTGCAACGGGCACAACCCCTCAGCCTTGCCCACCACCTGCTGGCCTATGTAGAGATGGTGCAGCGGGATTGGGAACGCCTGGAAGATGGCTATAAGCGGCTGAATATGTCCCCCCTCGGCTGCGGTGCCCTGGCCGGGACCACCTTCCCCATCGATCGCGCCTACAGTGCCCAATTGCTGGGGTTCGATCGCGTCTATAGCAACAGCCTGGATGGGGTGAGCGATCGGGACTTTGCCGTGGAGTTTCTCTGTGCCGCCAGTTTGATCATGGTCCACCTCAGTCGCCTGTCGGAGGAGGTGATCCTGTGGGCATCGGAGGAATTCGGCTTTGTCACTCTGCGGGATAGCTGCTCGACCGGATCGAGTATTATGCCCCAGAAGAAAAACCCGGATGTACCCGAATTGGTGCGGGGCAAGACGGGGCGGGTGTTTGGTCACCTGCAAGCCCTGCTCGTCCTGATGAAGGGGCTACCCCTGGCCTACAACAAGGATCTCCAGGAGGATAAGGAAGCCCTGTTTGATGCGGTGAATACGGTCAAGGGTTGCCTCGCGGCGATGACGATCCTGTTCCAGGAGGGCCTAGAGTTCCGGCCCAGTCGGCTCCTGGCGGCGGTCGAATCCGATTTCGCCAATGCTACCGATGTGGCGGATTACCTGGCGGCGAAGGGGGTGCCCTTCCGGGAAGCCTATAACCTGGTGGGCAAGGTGGTGAAAACCTCCCTGGCCCAGGGCAAGCTGCTCAAGGATTTGACCCTCGACGAATGGCAAGCCCTGCATCCCGCCTTTGCTGAGGACATCTACGCCGCGATCGCGCCGCGTCAGGTCGTCGCCGCCCGCAACAGCTTCGGGGGGACAGGGTTTGCCCAAGTACGGCAGGCATTGGCTGCTGCCCAGGCACGGCATCAGGCACTCGCCAGTAGGGAGGCATAAAGTGGGTCGGGGAGGCGGACGTGATATCGATGGCCCTCACCCCAACCCCTCTCCCTGAGGGAGAGGGACTTCAAGCCTTGCTCTTGACCTGACTCCCCCTCGCCCCTTGTGGGAGAGGGGGCTGGGGGGTGAGGGCAATAGTCCCCAAAAAAATTTTTTCCCAGGGGTGATCGATCTGGTGCAACGGGTGGGTAAGTTACACCCAGGAGTTAGAAGTTACCGAATTTCCACCCACTGACAAGGAGACGAACCCTTATGAAGACCGAACTGAAAGCCAAATTCTTGCAGCACATGGTTAAGAAGCAAGAGAAAGAAGCTGGCTTCACCCTAATTGAACTGCTGGTGGTCATCATCATCATCGGTATCCTGTCCGCGATCGCGTTGCCTTCCTTCCTGAACCAAGCCAACAAGGCCAAGCAATCGGAAGCCAAGACCTACACTGGCTCCATGAACCGCGCCCAACAAGCCTACTTCCTGGAAAACTCGGCCTTCGGTTCCAACATGGAAGTTCTAGGCGTAGGTATTGCGACCTCGACGGTCAACTATCAATACAATATTGAGCTGGCAAATAACGGTGCAACCAATGCCGTCGCAGTCGCTCAAGGCGAATCCCTGAAACCTGCGCTGAAAGCCTATGTGGGCATGGTGCAGTTGGGTCAAGTCGCTGCTACCAGTGAAGCCACCACCCTGGCGGTCCTCTGCGAAAACAACGCCGCAGGTGCAGGTAATGCTGCTGACCCAATAACCAGTGTCACTGGCCCGACCTGTGATGGTGGTACTGCTGCGATCATCAAGTAGTCCGGCTGGGTTGCAAGCAGCGTAACTTAAGTCCTTTGGCGGAGGTGGGTAGCGATGGCTATCCACCTCTTGCACTTTTTGGTGGCAATATCATAATTACGATTAATGCCAATTCCCGACGTTTCCCTTGCGAATCTTCTCCAACCAATTGCACCCGCTTTACAGCAGGAGAGCTATGGAGCAGTTGTCCGCTACTGTGAAGAACAACTGGCGGCCAATCCCGAGTGCCTACCTCTCTATGGGTATCTAGGGTTAGCCCTTCTGCTCCAGGGGCAGGAGGCCGAAGCCCAAATGAGTTGGTTGCTGGGGATGGAGGCGGTGCAGGAGGCTGAGGGTGAGCAAGCCATAGAAACATTCGTTGCCATTTTAATGGCCGAGGCCGATCGCCAGGAAGCCGTAGAACACTGGCCAATGGCTTGGACGATTCGGCAACATATTCGGGAAATGGATGCCGCCAATATCACGAATCTTTTACGGCTGATTCACTGTTCCCTCCAGGCTGGCACCTTTGCGGGTGAATCCCTGAGTGAATGGGGAATTATCGCTGCCATCCAGGCCCATGAGAGCGTGGAACTGAGTCCGGAGCAAGTGTTCCCGCTACTCAAACAAATCTTTGAAGCCGATCCCTACCATCCGGCTTGTCTGGAATTTGCGGCGCTGTGTTTTCGCCATTGCTCGGAAATCCCAACCCGGACCGCTGATATTGCACAGCTAACCCTAAGTCTAGCTAAAGCGCGCAGGCGACCGGATTTGGCCATTGTTCTTTCTGAAAGTTATCTGGAAATTGATCCCAACAATCGCAATATGCTCCGTGCCCTGGCTACCCAATACCAGGATGCCAAGCTGTATGAACAGGGAATTGCGATGGCACAACGGTGCTATGATCTAGCGCCCAGTTTGATCGAAAAGGTATTTGCGAATCATCTACTCACACGCGGTGTGATGGGCACAGGGGGACGATGGGCCGAAGGTTACACCCTACTCCAACGTCAGGAGTCCCTTTTAAATCAGGTATTGGATGCTCCCACAGATGAGATTAGTATCGATAGCGGTGCTTTATTCTTAACCAACTCAACCTTCTTTTCCCCTTATTTTCAGGACGATCCTCGCCAGCATCACGGGTTACGCGGGCGGGTTATGCAGCGATTCCAGCAAATTGTGGCACGGGATCTCGATTTACAAGAACTGCAAACTGATCATCATTGGCAGCGGCGATCGCCCGCACAACGAAATCCCCACAAACGCCCCCTGAAGGTTGGCTATCTTTCCTATTGCATGACCACCCATTCCGTCGGTTGGTTAGCCCGGTGGTTGATTAAATATCACGATCGCGAATGCGTTGAACTCTACGGCTATTTTATTAACTACCGCGAGGTTTATGATCCCATTCAAGCTTGGTATACCGAGCAAATGACCCACGTTCGTCGGCTAGGGGCAAATCCCGGCGAAATCGCGACTCAGATTTATCAAGATGGCATTGATATTTTAGTTGATCTCGATAGCATTACGCTGGATATTACCTGTCAAATTATGGCCGTTAAACCGGCTCCCATTCAGATAACCTGGTTAGGGTGGGATGCTTCAGATCTGCCGACGGTTGACTACTTTATTGCCGATCCCTATGTTCTGCCAGAGAACGCGCAGGATTACTATCAGGAGAAGATCTGGCGCTTACCCCAGACCTATATTGCGGTTGATGGGTTTGAAATTGGACTACCCGATTTGCGTCGTGATAGGCTGGAAATCCCTGCTGATGCTGTTGTCTACTTAACGGGACAAAGCGGCCCCAAGTGGAATCCCATGATTACCCGCTTACAACTGCAAATTGTGCAGGCGGTTCCTGATAGCTATTTTCTCATTAAAGGCTTAGCCGCTGACCCAGCAATTCAACAGACCTTTTGTGCCATTGCTGAGGAGATGGGCGTGAGTCGCGATCGCCTGCGTTTTCTCCCTCCGGCCCCCAATGAAGCCACTCACCGCGCTAATTTAGGTATTGTCGATGTGGCCCTCGATACCTATCCCTACAATGGCGCAACCACAACCCTAGAGACTCTTTGGGTTGGCATTCCCTTAGTCACGCGGGTGGGGGAGCAGTTTGCGGCTCGCAATAGCTATACCATGCTGATGAATGCGGGGATTGAGGAAGGGATTGCTTGGACAGACGAGGAATATGTCGAATGGGGGATTCGATTCGGTATGGAACCCGAACTACGGCAAAACGTTAGTTGGAAATTGCGCCAATACCGGCAAACCGCCCCCCTCTGGAATGCCCGTCAGTTTGCACGGGATATGGAAATGGCCTATCAACAAATGTGGGAGATCTATTGTTCATGTCAGTCTTCCTAGATCCTGAGTTTGCCTTACCTCCCTTAGCTGAAAGTGTCCCAGCATTGATTGCATCGGGTGATTATGGGCAAGCGTGTCAGATTTTGGTAAGTGCGATCGCTGAGCATCCAGAAATTAGCGCACTGGGAGTTTATCTTGGCATTGCTTATCTGCTGAATGGCGATGAATCGGAAGCCTATTTAACCTGGATGTTGTGTCTAGAAGCGGAAACTGAGGCTGAACTAGAGCAGCGGCATCATGGGTTAGTCACCGTTTTAGAAACCGTGGCGCAACAAGAGAAATCTCTGGACAACGATCGCAATGCTTGGCTAATCCGAAAATATTTGCGAGAATTTCATCCGGAAGATATTCAGAACACCCTCAAGCTGGTTCAATTAGCGATCGCGACTCAAACCTATGACAGCGATGAAGTCGCCGACTGGTTTAACGTGATTGATTTTGCCGTCCTCTCTGCTGATCTCAACCTTCAAGACGAATTACTAATTACCCTAAAAACCCTTTTAGAAAATACCCATTGGGATAAGGCAACCCAAAACTTTCTTGCTCAGATTTTACGATCTACCGATGAGCCAAGGAGTTTCTCTAATCTCGTCCTGACGGCGGCGATTAAGTTTGCCTATTCAGGTCAATACAAAATCGCGATCGATTTAATTGAAAGCTATCTGAACGTCGATCCAGATTGTCTAGTTCTTAAATTATATTTAATCATCTATTATCGTGAAGATAAGCAATTTGAAAAATCAATTGAAACAGCAAAATTGTGTTATGAGCAGGCGACATTCCTATGCGATCGCATTTTTGCGACTAATGAACTGCTTTATAGTCTGATCAATGAAGGAAATAGTTGGGATGAAGCCTTAGATTATCTCAATGTACATCAGGACTTACTTCAGGAAATTATTCAATCCAATCCCAAAGTACTAACACCTCATAATGTCAGTATTTTAATGTATGCTAGCTTCACACTTCCCTATTTTCGTGACTCTCTTATAAAAAATCGTGCCTTGCAAAATGAAATTCTAAAAATTTGTCAAATCAATTTAGATGTTTGCTCTCAGAAGACACTGGAACAAGATCATACTTACCTTTCAATTAATCACTCATTTAAGGAACGGATTAAACACCATAAAAAATTAAAAATTGGATACTTATCTCACTGTTTCAGAACCCATTCCGTTGGCTGGCTCGCTCGTTGGTTGATGGCTTTTCATAACAAAGAAAATTTTGATCTGTTTGCCTACTCAATTCGCCCCAAGTTAAACGAAACTGATCAAGTTACAGCATTTTACCAATCTGTTATTCCTAATTTTAAGACTCTTGTAATGAGCGGTGATCAGTATCATGACTATCTTGATATTGCCGAGCGAATCTGCGCCGATGACATTGATATTCTTGTTGATCTAGACAGTATTACCCTTGATCTAAGCTGTAAAGTCTTGGCCACCAAGCCGGCTCCGATCCAAGTCTCGTGGCTCGGCTGGGATGCCCCTGGTTTACCTGCGGTAGACTACTTTATTGCTGATCCCTACGTCCTGCCAGAATACGCCCAAGACCATTATCCTGAAACCCTGTGGCGGCTCCCCCATACCTACATTGCGGTGGGGGGATTTGAACTTGGTGTGCCGACCCTACGCCGTAGCGATCTCGATATTTCCAGCGAAGCTGTGGTTTATTACAGCAGCCAAAACGGGCGTAAGCGCCATCCTGATATGATTCGCCTCCAGATGAAAATCCTGAGTGAGGTTCCCAATAGTTATTTCTTGATCAAGGGCGTTGCGGATGAAGCCAAGATTAGGGAATTATTTGCTAGCATTGCAGAGGCTGAAGGGGTAAGTTGCGATCGCTTACGATTCCTCCCCGCTGCCTCTACCGAAGCCATCCACCGGGCCAATCTGAGCATTGCTGACGTAGTGTTAGATACCTATCCCTACAACGGCGCAACCACAACCCTAGAAACCCTCTGGGTTGGCATTCCCTTAGTCACGCGGGTGGGGGAACAGTTTGCGGCTCGTAATAGTTATACAATGCTGGTGAATGCAGGCATTGAGGAAGGGATTGCCTGGACGGATGAGGAATATGTCGAATGGGGGATTCGGTTGGGTACAGAAGCCAAACTGCGACAAAAAGTTATTTGGCAATTGCGTCAATCCCGACACTCAGCCCCTCTCTGGGATGTTCGTCAATTTGCACAGGATATGGAAGCCGCCTATCAACAAATGTGGGAGCAGTATGTTGCTGCTCATTATGACTAGAAATTAGTCGATATCTAAGCGAAGACTACCAGAAATAGAATGAAACTAAATTAAGAGGATAAGGCAGTAACATGAGACTTAGAGAGTTAACTTTTAAAAGGTCTAATACCATCCAAAATTTACTACCGATTATGCTGATTAGCTTATTCTGGATAGGACTATTGGTGGGCACAGGGGCTGTTTCTTCTGGTTATTATCTAAAGGATTGCCATGCCCTGATCGGTTTCCATGAATCCCTGGAAGAACGCGGTTTTTGGCAGACACTTTTATGGTTAAACTCATACGATATTAATGTTAGATTTCGTCCCTTATACTCATTATACATTATTACTCTAACCTATCTTATTAAATTGAATTGGCAAGTGTGGCATTGCGTAATCGGTAGTTTTGCTATTGCCAGTTGTATTTTACTATTCAAAGCCTTAAAGAATTTCGGATTTAGTACACTAGCAGCGGCTGTCTTTTTGGGGATTGCTTGTCTAGATGTACAGGTTGCTAGCTGGGTGCATATATCCGTAGCTGAAACTCCCGCTTTTTTGTTCATGGCAGGTTCTATATATTGTCTCTCAAAGCTTAAAGAGACTCACTGTTTACGTTGGGAGTTTGCCTTCCTGATTTTAGCTATTTGTAGTTCCTTATCAAAGGAAAGCTTCCTGTTTCTCCTCCCAAGCCTAATTTATATTAGAGCATGGCTTGTTAATTTTGAAATCAGAAAATACATAACAACTCTCCTTGTCTTACTGCCATTTATGCTTATTTCATTTTCGTTTATTCGTAGAATTTCGGCCAATCACTTAGATCTAAAAATAACAGCTATCCAGATTTTTAAATCTACTCTTTCAATCGCCTGGAATGGTTCTTTTATTCCATTTTTAATTCTTATTATTTTGCTTAATTTATTTAAGTCATGGAATTACAAGAGTTTTAGAATTTCTTGGATGCCATTAATATTGTTCCTGTTAATCATTACTCCTCAAGTTTTTCTCTATGCCCGTACTGGCTTCACAGAACGCTACTTTTTGCCTGGAATCTTAGGATTTTCTATTTTATTTGCTGTTTTAATAGATCATCTAATCTCTTATCCTAAGCGTGTGCAGCAAGTGGCAATTGTATTAATAGTCTCAATCTTGATTTGTAAATTTTTCCTGGCATTAAATGCTGTTGAAACCTTAGCAATAGGAGGACAACAAACTGATAGTTTAATTTATCGTATTCAGTCTACTATAGATGCAAAAGATTTAGATAAAAAAAGAACCAATGTTCTACTGATTACAAATCCCAGAGTTTATTATGAAGCTGGTATATCCCTGCGACGATTCATAAAAGATGCTAACATTTACTACTTCAATGTTGGTTCCTACTCACTAGCGGACATTCAGACGGATATCCTAAGCAGTGAGGAAAGTGCTGCCAAGAAACTACCTACTTTTTTTAGCTCGGAATTGGGATTTAGAAAATGGGATGGCCAGCGCGATTTTGCTGCGATCGTAATTATGCCGAAACTAGAACCAATAGTGCGTGATTTTCTCAATTCAATTCCCGTGTCAATGAGCGAAGCATATTATCCCTATTTACCCAATGATATATTTATTTGGAAAAATTACAAATATAATTTATTTACCTTGCCTCGCCAACAGCCTTTTATAGCCGATATGAATCATAATGAGTACTCACCTATCATTGTAAAGTGGAAAGACTAGTTAACAACAAAATCTTGTAATTATGGCCATTTCTTAATCAGAATATACCTTCTTTTCGCTCTTGGCTCAATGCTTTATAGCCCATAGGGATTAGAGGATGCAGCCGTTCCCTATCTAATGAAGTATTGTCAAGCCTTGTAAACAAGGGGCTTAAGCCCCTTGTCTGTACCTCACCAAGTATGGAAGTGCTGTAAAGGGGGAAAAGGCTAATCCACCAAGCCCGATCGCAGCGCACGAACCGCTGCCTGAGTACGATCGCTGGCGCATAACTTGTTCAGAATACTGCGTACATGGGTTTTGACCGTCCCCACCGTGATATACAGTTTTCCGGCAATTTCCGCATTACTACAGCCTGCCACAATCAGTTCCAGGACCTCCAATTCCCGTTCCGTTAAGGGATCAGTTGCCAGAAGATCATCATCCCCCAGCGTCAAGGGGCTGGGGGCGAATCGGCGGGTCGGTGACGGCAGGGAGGGACTAGTCGCCGACACCTGGGTTTGTTTCAGAACAATACGGGCGATCGCGGGATCAATCCAGGCATTCCCCTCACAAGTAGCCTGTAGCGCCTCGACCAACTTATCCATGCTGACATCCTTCATGCAGTAGGAGTCCGCCCCCGCCGCGAATGCCGCCAGCACTGATGACTCATTGTCATGCATCGTTAGGATAAGTACCCGGCTCTGGGGAACTGCTTGCTTAATCTCACGGGTGAGTTCAATCCCATCGCGATCGGGTAGGCCAATATCCACCACCGCCACATCGGGTTGCTGTTCCTGCACGATTGCGAGGCCCGCCGCTGCCGTCCCCGCCTCTCCCACGACCGCAATCCCCGTTCGCTGCCGCAATCCTGTCTTCAGACCCATCCGTGTCAGGTCGTGGTCCTCAATCAGCACCACCCGAATTGTTTCCATGCTTGATAACTCCCCCGTGATTATTCTCCCGTAATCGCCAAGGCATCCACCCAAATGTAGGGACAAATCCCATTAGGTTTCACTTCTGCTTGGGGTGCCACATAGATAATCGACTGGAGGAGTTGCCGGAAATCCCCCGCCACCGTCGCCGACTCAATGCTCGTCCGTTGCCCCTTCTGAATCAGCCACCCATCAAAGGGTAGAGAAAACGATCCCTCTAGGGCACTCACCCCCGCATGGAGGGCATGTAAATCATCAATCAACACGACATTATCTGCCGTCGCTAAATCATAGGCTGCGTCCGCAGGGACCTGGGAAAACACATGGAAAAAGTTGGGGCTAACGGTTACTTTAGCTCCCATGTTGGCATTACCCGTTGGCTGGGCATTCAACCGTTTCGCCGTCCCTGCACTGTGCAAAAAGCTGGTCAGAACGCCATTCTGAATCAGGGGCACACACCGGGTTGGGGTGCCTTCCCCATCAAAGTGACTGACCGTAATGTTATCGGGATGGAGAGCATCATCATGCACCGATAACAGGGGAGAGGCGATCGTCTGTCCTAGGGATTCCGGCGTCGATAGGCTTTGCTTATCAAGAATACTTTGGGCATTAAAAAGATTAGAAAATGCCCCTAATAGGCTCAAAAACGCCTCTGGCGAAAAGATCACCCGATATTTCCCCGACGGGATTTTTTCATAGTCAAGGTGGCTGATGGTTTTGTCGATCACTTCCTGCAAACAGTCCGCGATCGGCAGGGTATCCAAACTGCGGCCAATGCGGAAGCCACCGGCACTGCGGGGCTTTTTCCCAGCTACCTCCGTCTTGCTGTAAAGATAGACCGACGTATAGGCATTACTTTCCTGGCGTTGGGCACCCTCACTGTTGAAGTAGAAGCGATCGATCGCTTGTTGCGACAAGCCATTATAGGGAACACTGACGATCGCCGGATGGGCCTCAAGGAGTTGTTTCTCGGCAGCGAGGAGGGTGGTCACTAGGCGTTCAATGGGAACCGGAGGGGCCTTGGGATCGGGCCACGGGGGAAGGGGTTTAGTGGCTTCGGGGCTGAAATCGGGAATATGTTCCTTGGCCCCAAACGCGCTCGCTTCTTGGGCGGTTTTGAGGGCCAGTTCCAGTCCGATCTCGTCCACATCCGTCGTACTGGTAATGCCCACCATCCCCGCCTGGTTCCAAACCCGCACCGTCACGGAAGAGCGGCTGGACGCTTCGACCTGTTTGGGTTCCCCCTGATCTACCTGGACACTACTTGCATCAACGGTGGCCCCATAGACATCAAATTTCGTAATCCCTAGCTGCGCCGCGATGTGCTGCGCTTGGCTGGCAAGTTCTTCAACGTTTAACATGTCGCTTATTGGGTGACTGCGAATGCCAGCGCTTCTGGCCTGTGTCTACGAGTATATCCCGTGCTATCCCATCACCGCCTATCCCGAATGCTTATACTAAAACAGTGAGAACACCCCCCCTGGGTGATGACACTCCAATTTCTAAATCCTGAAAGAGGACAGAGAACAGGGAACAGAGGACAGAAGAACAGACCCTAACGCCTCTCGCCCCTGTTCCCTCGCCCCTGTTCCCTCGCCCCTGTTCCCTCTCCCCTACCGGCCCACCATGCGTCCCCTTGCTCCTAGCCTCCAGCAGAAATTAATCAACCTCAAAACCCTGTTCGCCGATATGGAGCGGGCACTCATTGCCTACTCCGGCGGCATTGACAGTACCCTGGTGGCCAAAATCGCTGTGGATGTATTGGGCGATCGGGCGTTGGCCGTCACAGCCGTTTCCCCCTCCCTGCTGCCAGAGGATCTGGAAGACGCACGGGTACAGGCGGCCACGATCGGGATTTCCCATGAAGAAGTCACCACCCACGAACTCGACAATCCCAACTATGCCGCGAACCCCGTTAACCGCTGTTATTTTTGCAAAAGTGAACTGCACGACACCCTCCGACCGCTGGCTCTAGAGCGGGGTTATCCCTACGTGGTGGATGGCATTAATGCTGACGATCTGCAAGACTACCGCCCCGGTATCCAGGCTGCCCGTGAACGGGGTGCCCGATCGCCCTTGGCGGAAGTGGGGATCAGCAAAGCCGAAGTCCGGCAACTGTCCGAGTGGTTAGGATTACCCTGGTGGGACAAACCGGCCCAACCTTGCCTCAGTTCCCGCTTTCCCTATGGCGAGACGATTACGATCGCCAAGCTCCAACGGGTCGGACGGGCAGAATATTATCTGCGGCAATTGGGTTACCGAACGGTACGGGTGCGATCGCAGGCAGATACGGCCAGGATTGAGTTACCGCCAGAGCAATTGCAAGATTTTGTGCGCACAACCGATCTCCCTGCATTAGTCGCCACCTTCCAAGCCCTAGGTTTTATTTATGTAACCCTGGATTTAGAGGGATTCCGCAGTGGCAAACTAAACCAGGAAATCCTCCAATCTGCTTGATTCGTAATCACCCTTGTGGTATTTGCCTGCAATCATCCCACTCTCCCGGCAATAGCCCGATTGCCTATTGTCCTAGTGGTGAATTTGGCATGATTACCCTACAAATGGGACAGGGCGATCGCCAACCGCTCTAAAAACCGTTGATTTTCCGCTGGCGTGCCGATCGTCACCCGCAGTCCCCCACTGATCTGCCGCACCAGAGTTCCTTGCCGCTTTAATAACTCCGTCAATCGGGCTAAGGCGATCTCCACGGAGGTTCCTGAGGTTACCGATGCCAACGCTTCAGGTCGTAATCGCAAATAGATAAAGTTCGCCGCACTGGGCCACACTTGCAATTCGGGATGGGAGGCCAAGGTTTCTAGCATCTGCGATCGCGCCGTTAACATGGACGGAATCACGTCCAATAATTGATCACGGTGCTGTAACGCCACCAAAGCCGCCGCCTGGGAAGCAGCCGGTAAATTGTAGGGTAAACGCACTTTCTCTAAAATTGCCGTTAACGGTGCCGCCGCGATCGCATAGCCCACGCGATGACTGGCCAAGCGAAACGCCTTGGAAAACGTGCGCAAAACCACCCAATTGGGATGCTGGGCCAGTTCCGCAACGAGAGTATGCTGACTAAACTCAAAATACGCCTCATCAATCACCACCAGAATGTCCTCTGGTAGCTGCCGTAACCAGGTGATTTCGGCTTCCGTTAATAGGTTAGCCGTGGGTGAATTGGGATGAACCACAAACACCACCCGAATCGGCGGATCTTGGGTTTGTACGAGGGCCGCTTGGGCTGCGGTTAAGTCCATTGCAAAGGTCGAGTCCGATCGCCCCACAGTTACGACCGGAATCCCCAAGGTCTGGGCCAAAATCCCATACATGACAAACGTGGGATCGGCGACCAAGATCGATCCTTGACCACCCAAACAGGTGGCAATCAGGAGCGATCGGATTAACTCATCCGACCCATTTCCCACCGAAATTTGAGCCGCTGTTACCGCAGTCCCCGCTCCCTCATTCACATAATCCGCGATCGCCTGTTTCAGCACGACATGGCCGCCATCGGGATAGCGATTCGTGGCTAATTCTTCTTGATAGGCCCAAGCCAGCTTTTGCTTTAGATCCGAGGGCAAATCAAAGGGGGATTCATTCGCATTCAGTAGGTCCAGCGTTTCTACCGGGGGAAAATTCGGTAACGTTTCGGGCGCGATCGCGCTGTCCGGGTGGGGCGCATAGGCCACCAGTTGCGCTAATTCCGGTCGGATAAATTTGAGCATTATCTAACTCTATGCCTCACCCAAAATCTTGGGCACCTTAAAGAAATCTTCTTCGCGATCGGGGGCACTCTGGAGCATTAACTCCCGCTCCCGTTCCGGCTGGACCGTATCCGCACGGGTGACATTCGTCGCTTCGATCGCCCACGCCGTCGGCGGCACTTCTGTGGTATCCAACTCACTCAACTGTTCAAAATAGTCAAGAATATCATTCAATTGCGTTGTGAATTGGGTTTCCTCTGCCTCAGTTAGCTGGAGACGGGCCAACAGGGCAACTTTTTGGACTTGTTCGCGATCGATCATGCTAGGGATAAAGGGTAAGGAACAACTGAGCGAAAATCATCGGGGCCGATTTTAACCAGTTATCGGCAGCAGCATCTATTATCTCAATAAACCTACCCGCGATCGCGTTTGAGCCACGCCCTGAGATCGGCGATCGTTTCAAAATCCCACACGGCTTCTCCCAAATTCTCCAGTTGCCCCAAGGGAAGCTGATTGATCTGCTGGGTCACCGCCGCCGATAACTTACCAAAGCGTCGAGTCAACATGCGGATCAGCAGCAATCGTCCTTCCTCCTGGCGACCTTCTTGGCGACCTTCTTGGCGACCTTCCTCCTTGGCCTCTTGGTAAACCCGTGTTTCTTGTAAGGTGATCCCTAGCATGGCTTCTACCTCGGTGCGACCCAGTTGGCTGAACTTATACACCATGATCGTGGTGATCAATTCCATGATGCCACGGCGATCGGCGAGGCGGGCGGGCGGTTCTTGTTCAACCCGCTCCAGGAGCGATCGCGCAGCGGCTGGAGCCTGGGCTTCCTCGACAATGGTGAGCACCATCAAGGCCAAACCCAGGGACAACTCTTCCGGGGAACCCAGTTCATCAAGATAAATACGATGGACGTGGTGGCTATCGAGCAGGACTTGGTAAGGGGCCAGGTCAGTTTGTTCGATGCTGCGGGAAGGATAGATAACAATGGCAAACCAGTCAGAAAATTGATCGTAGTTTTGGTATAAGAAAAAGAAGGATTCGCTAAACAGGCGTTCGTAAAGCCGTTCATCCTTCTGGAATTGGGCCTCACAGAAGCCGATAATCCTAGGACGTTTTCCTGGCGGTGGGAGAAAAATGCCATCGATCTCGAATTTGGGTTCTTTGACCGCAACGGCAGCAAAAAAGTGATAGTCTGCCGCGTGGGCGGGGGGATTGGGCAGCAGGTCCACCAAGAGGGCAGGACATTGCTGGAAGATTTGGTAGAAGAGGGAGTCGCGTCGCATGGAGACAGAGGGTCCACAATTGCTGCGGATGCCCGTTGTTGGATGCCCGTTGTTAGTCTAGAAAAACGTATCAATCTTCGATCGCCCGGTGGTTTTCAGCCAGTTTTGGGCTTCGATGTAATTATTGGGGGCGAGGCGGATAGCTTGGGTCCAGTATTCGGCGGCCTGGTCAAATTTGTCTTCGGCTTCCTCTTCCTTGCCCGCTTCCTGGAGGCGTTCTCCCTGGTAATGATAAATCACGGCGACGTTGTTGAGGGCTTGGGGCAGGCGCGGATTCAGTTCTAAGGCTTGATAATAGGCTTCCAGGGCCTTGTCATGTTCACCGTTGCTGGTGTGGATGAGGCCAATGTTGTAGAGAACGTAGGCGCGATCGACGGGGTCCTGCTCTAGCTTCAGGGCTTCCTGGTAGTTGTCCATTGCCTCCGCATACTCCCCATCGGCCTGGGCCGACATCCCATCCCGGTAGTAGGCGAAGGCTTCCTTGGCTTCACGCTTCGTCGGCAATACCTTCAAAATGAGGTCAGCCATGACGGTAAAGGTCTTGTCAACAAAGTTGTCGTTGCGTTGCGATCGCGGCATAGGTAAACCCCTCAGGGTATCCAAATTCAGTAATTTCAGTCCTGCGATCGGGGTTCTGATAGTCGAATAGGTAGACCCCTTGGGGTAGCCAAATTCAGTAATTTCAGTCCTGCGATCGGGCTTCTGACAGCCAAAGCCAGGTACGCTTTGCAGCAAACTTATTGTAACTCATCTCGGTTTGAGATCTCTGATCTCTCTAGATCTCCGAGGTTTTTCTAGATCTCCGAGGTTTTCTAGATCTCCGAGGTTTTTAAAACCTCGGAGATCTCTGGGCCGGATCTTTGGGGCGGATCGAGAGGTTCCTGGGCATACTGGTAATAATCAGCATTATTGGCAACGGACTCATGAAACCTCGCCAGTCCCGCACTCAATTCTTTGCCCAATCGGTACGACGCCTCTATCACGGCGAATTGCAAACGGTCATGAATCAGCTAGAAACACAACGGCTGGCAATCCGACAGCAGGGGTTAACGGCGGCGATCTGGATTGGGGGGGCGTGCTTTCTTCTCGCCCTCTTCATGAGCCTGATTCGCCTAGGCGGAACCGCCCTGTTTGTATTTTTGGGCATCTTTGGCTTGATTGCCTGGTATGCAGCGCTGGCTGGGCCAATGAGCCAGTATCGCAATGACTTTAAACAACAAGTCATCGATCGTTTAGTCAAACTCTATGATCAAAACCTTTCCTACAATCCAACGGGTGGCATTAGTCAGCAGGAATTCCGCCACAGCCAAATTTATCAACACAGCATCGATCGCTACTCTAATGAAGATTTGATCTATGGTCTCCTAGGCAAAACGGCGGTGCGGTTTTCTGAGGTCCATGCGGAATATAAGACGACAACCACAGATTCAAAGGGAAATCGGCATACCCACTGGCACACGATTTTTAGGGGTATTTTCTTCATTGCTGATTTTAATAAACATTTCCAGGGAAGAACCATTATCGAACCCGATCATCTGGAAAGTGCTTGGGGTGGATTTGGCTCCTGGCTGCAATCCTTAACGGCAAAAGTTCAGGTGGGTTCTAATCGCGGGCAATTGGTCAAATTGGAAGATCCCACCTTTGAAAAATTATTTGCAGTCTATTCCACCGACCAAGTCGAAGCCCGTTATATTCTTTCAACCAGTTTAATGCAGCGCTTGGTCGAATTCCACGATCGCGTGGGTAAGCCAGTTGCCCTTTCCTTTATTGACTCTAAACTGCATATCGCGATTCCGAGTCAGAAAAACCTGTTTGAACCCCCATCGATCTGGTTCGGTTCTGCCCTAATGACCCAAGAGGAGGTGCAAACCTATTTTAATGATATTAAACTCGCCGCCGCGATCGTTGAGGATCTCAACCTCAATCTCCGGATTTGGACCAAGCAGTAGCCCCTGCCGCCCCCCGGCCAACCGTTCCCTGGGAAAGCGGACCCTATCCTGATCGGGGCATGATCCGTAAAATGATTAATAGGGTGAGCAACCTAGCCAGGATGGCCATTGAATCGAGGGGCATTGCATCGAAGGCCATTGAACCGAGGGCTGAAAATAAATAATCTTTTAAAATTATTGACACCAGTTAATAGGAGTTATGGGCAAGCAGCGGTCAGCGAAGTCGGTGCAGCATCAGAAATCGCGACAAGCCTCTGCCTTGAATAGCGATCGCTATCACCAGGCGTGCTTTGAGGCGGCGATCGATGCCATGCTCATTGCCGACGATCAGGGCCACTATGTAGACGCAAATCCGGCGGCCTGTGAGTTATTTGGCCTGCCCAAGGAGGCATTGCTCGGTCGTTGTATTGCCGACTTTGCCCAAGCGGAGTTTGACTTTGCAGCGGCGTGGCAAGCCTTCCTAGCGGCAGGGCAAGAGCGGGGCGAGTTTCGGCTCGTGCGCCCGGATGGTACCCTGCGGGAGGTGGAGTATGCAGCGACGGCAAATGTGGTTCCCCACGGCCATTTATCGATCTTGCGGGATGTGAGCGATCGCAAGCAACTAGAGCAGCAAGTGCAGCAATCCCAACAGAAGTTGGAGGAGCAGGTTCAACACCGCACACTGGCCCTGCAACAGGTAAATCGGGATCTGCAAGCCACCAACCAACGCTTACAGGCGGAAATTCAACAGCGGGAGCGAGCGGAGATTGCCCTGGAATGTGCTGGGGATGGGATGTGGGACTGGAATGCCGAAACCAATGAGGTCTACTTTTCCCACCAGTGGAAGGCGATGTTGGGCTATGCCGATGACGAAATTGGCAACACCCTGGACGAATGGGATCGCCGGGTGCATCCAGACGATCGCGATCACGTCTATGCTGCCCTCCAACAATATTTCAACGGCCAAACACCGATTTATCAAAGTGAGCACCGGGTCCTCACGAAGGCGGGTACCTGGAAGTGGGTTCTCGATCGGGGCAAAGCCGTGGCCTGGAAACCGGATGGCACTCCCCAACGGATGATTGGGACCCATGTTGACATTACGGAACGTAAACAATTGGAAGTGGCCCTACAGGCCAGTCAGCAAAAGTACCAAACCCTCTTTGAAATTTTGCCCGTTGGGGTGTCGATTACGGATGCTGAGGGGAATTTAATCGAAACCAATCCTGCCTCTGAGCACATTTTGGGGATTCCGGTGACGGAGCAAACCCAGCGCACCTACGATGCCCCTGCTTGGCAAATGATTGACCTCAATGGCAACCCAATGGCCGTAGAAGCGTATGCCAGTGCGCAAGCCTTGCGAGAACAACGGGTAATCCAGGGACAGGAGCAAGGCATCATTTGGCCCGATGGCAGCATTCGCTGGCTGATGGTGAGTGCAGCCCCGATTCCGTTGGCCGAGTATGGGGTGGCGATCGCCTATGTGGATATCAGCGAGCGTAAACGCCTTGAACATGATTTGGCAGACTCCAGGGCAAAGTTGATGTCGGTTCTCAGTAGTTGCCTAGCGAGTATCTGTCAATTCCGTTTGTGGTCTGATGGGCACTTTATCTATGACTACTATTCCCCCCAAAGCCAGGTTGTGTATGGGTATACTGGCAATGAATTGCAGAATGATCCCACGCTGTGGCGATCGCGGGTGTTCCCGGAAGATTTGACCGACGTGATTGTCCCGGCGCTCCAGGCTGTCTGCCAAGGACAAACCCATTTCGATCTGGAATACCGTTTTCAGCATCGCGACGGTTCAATCCGCTGGATTCGCGAAACGGCTACTGCCCAATGGGATGCCAACCAAAATGCTTGGGTTGTGATTACGGTAGCAATGGATATCAGCGATCGCAAACAAGCCGAAATCGCCTTACAAGCCAGTGAAAACCGGTATCGCCAGATTGTGGAAATTGCCAGTGAAGGCATTTGGATGATTGATACCGACAACCAAACCACCTTTGTGAATCCCCGAATGGCAGCGATGCTGGGCTACAAGGTTGATGAAATGATCGGGCAATCCTTGTTTTCGTTTATGGATGCAGCGGAAATGGCCATTGCTACTCGCAACGTTGAGCGCCGCCACCAAGGCATTACTGAGCAGCATGACTTTAAGTTCCAACATAAGCAGGGAATGGATGTCTGGACAATCGTCTCAACCATTCCTATTTTCGATGAGGCTGGACAATACCAGGGTGCGCTGGGTATGGTGACGGATATCAGTGAGCGTAAACAGTTAGAGCAATCTCTCCAAGCTTCAGAAGCCCATTTCCGGGCTGTATTTGAGCAGGCTACTGTGAGTATTGGGTTAGTAGGAATCGATGGCTACTTTCTCCAGGCTAACCCGTATTTCTGTAATCTGCTGGGCTATACAGAAGCCGAGTTGAAAAATCTGACCTATACCGAGATTACCCACCCAGATGACCGCGATCTCAGCATGACCTATGGCGAAAAACTGCGATCGGGCGAGTACGCAAACTATGCAGTTGAAAAACGCTATCTCCGTAAGGATGGTCAACCCCTGTGGATTAGTCTGTCCATTTCACCGATCATGGATGAGGCGGGGCACCTGTCCCATTTTATGGGGATTATAACCGATATTAGCGATCGCAAACAGTTAGAGCAGTCTCTTCAAGAATCGGAAGCCCGTTTCCGGGCTGTGTTTGAGCAGGCGAAACTAGGCATTGGGTTAGTGACTCTGGATGGCCACTTCTTCCAAGTTAACGCCGGATTTTGTCAGTTGGTTGGCTATACCGAAGCCGAACTGAAAACCCTCACCTATCAGCAACTTACCCACCCCGACGATCTGGACATTAATGGGGCCTATACCCAAAAAATGCTAGCGGGCGAATTGACCAGTTACACCTTGGAAAAACGCTATGTCCGTAAAGATGGCCAAATTCAATGGGTGAATCTCATGGCCTCTAGCATTCTAGATGAACAGGGAAATTTGCAATATTTCCTGGGAATTGCGACGGATATTAACGATCGCAAGCAAGCTGACGAAGCCCTCCGCAAGAGTGAGGAGCGCCTGCGACTGGCCCTAGAGTCGGCCCGCATGGGCCATTGGGATTGGGATTTTGCCACAAATGAGGTGATCTGGTCGGCCAGCTTAGAACAGATTATGGGTTTAGCCCCCGGCAGCTTCGATCGGCGGATTGAGAGCGTCGCCGCAATGATGCATCCGGATGATCGCCAGCGGGTATTCGATACCGTGAACCGCAGTGTGGAAACGGGTGCGCCCTACGATATTGAATTTCGTTTTATCAAACCCGATGGGACAGTGCGCTGGGCGGCAGGACGCGGCAATGTGGTGCGAGATGCCACGGGGCAGGCGGTGCGCATGATGGGGGTGGATACGGACATCACCGATCGCAAGGAGGCCGAGGTGCGGCTCCAGGAAAGGGAAGCGGAATTCCGTGCCCTCGCGGAAAATACCCCCGACGGTATCCTGCGCTGCGATCGGCAACTGCGTTATTTATATATCAACCCCGTAATCGCCCGCCTGAATCAACTACCTGCCGCTGCCATTCTAGGGAAAACCCCCCAGGAATTAGGCTGGCCCGATTATCTGTGTCGCTACTGGGCTGACGCCGCCGAACAGGTCTTCAGGACTGGCCAGACGTGCTCCCTAGAGTACACCCTGTCCCTGCCCACGGGGGATCTCACCCTGGATGCCCGGATTGTGCCGGAATTTGACGCCGGGGGGACCGTCGCTTCGATCTTAGTGGTGGCCCGTGACATCACCCCCCTGAAACAGGCCCAACTGACCCTGCTACAACAGGCTGAACGGGAGCGTATCCTCCGCCGGATTACTCAACATATTCGCCAATTTTTAGACCTGGATCAGATCCTGAGCACGACTGTCCAGGAAGTCCGCCAGTTATTGCAGGTCGATCGCGTTTTAATCTATCGTTTTTGTCCTGATTGGAGTGGTGACATCATTGCCGAATCCGTCCGGGAGCCTTGGCTAGCCATATTAGGTACCCATATCTATGATCCCTGTTTCCAGGAGACCCTAGCGGAACCCTATTGCCGGGGTAAAATCGGTCGCATTCGTGATATTGAGCAGGCCGGATTTTCCCCGTGTCATGTCGAGTTTCTGGCCAGTTTTGGTATTCGTGCCAATGTAACGGTGCCGATCGTCACCCAGGATGCCCTGTGGGGATTGCTGTGTGTTCATGATTGCGGCGACCCCCATGATTGGCAGGATTGGGAAGTGGAGATCGTGCAACAAATTACAGAGCAATTGGCGATCGCGATTCAACAATCGGAATTGCACCAACAAATTCAACAATGGGCAACCACGCTGGAGCAACAGGTTGCAGAACGCACGGCAGAAATTCAGCGGGCACTGGATTTAGAAGCCATGTTACAACGGATCACTGAGCGGGTGCGTAACAGCCTTGATGAGAATCAAATTCTTGAAACCGTCGTGCAAGAATTGGGGCAGGTCTTAGACCTAGAATGCTGTGATACGGGGATTTACAACGCCGATCACACCCTCTCGACGATCGCCCACGAATTTACCCAATCGCCCCATAGCGCCAAGGGGACAACCTTTGCGATCGTGAATGCCCCCCACTACGCCATTTATAGCACCCTCTTCCAAGGACAAGCGATTCAGTTTTGCGACCTCATTCCCTGTCCCTTCCGCGCCGAGTATCAACACTTAACCGTCTTGGCCTGCCCGATTCTGGATGATCAGCAGGTCTTGGGAGATTTGTGGCTCTATCGACACGCAACGTTTACCCCCTCAGAAGTCGGCTTTGTCCAACAGGTGAGTAATCAATGCGCGATCGCCCTCCGTCAATCTCGCCTCTATCAAGCCGCCCAGGCCCAA
Source organism: Coleofasciculaceae cyanobacterium bin_20 (assembly GCA_037445115.1). GTDB lineage: Bacteria > Cyanobacteriota > Cyanobacteriia > B231 > B231 > Trichothermofontia. Next base: position 1,137 of record JBBILC010000011.1, on the reverse strand, counting down.
GTCATTGAACTCGAACGCCTCAATCGGCTGAAGGATGACTTCCTAAGTACCGTTTCCCATGAACTGCGGACGCCCATGTCTAATATCAAAATGGCGACCCAAATGTTGGAGATTAGCTTAGGTCGTTTGGGTATTCTAACGGATGAGTCAACCCCGATTAACCGCTATTTCAATGTCCTGCGGGAAGAAGGTCAACGGGAGATTAATTTAATCAACGATCTGCTGGATTTAACCCGTATAGATGCGGGGATAGAGGCCATTGAACACACGCCCATTGAGCTATCGATCTATTTACCTCATCTCGCTGAACCCTTTTTAGAACGTACCCGCCAACAAAAGCAACAATTTGTCTTCCAAATTCCGGCAGATTTACCGCCCCTCTTGACGGATCTGTCCTACCTGGAGCGTGTTCTCACCGAACTGTTGCAAAATGCCTGTAAGTACACGCCTGCCCAGGAAACCATTACCATCTCGGCCCAGGCAACATCGACAGCACTGATCATTCGGATCAGTAATTCAGGGGTTGAAATTGCCGCGACCGAGCGCGATCGCGTGTTCGATCGCTTTTATCGTATTCCTAATAACGACCCCTGGAAGCATGGCGGTACTGGCCTAGGGCTAGCATTGGTGAAAAAACTGGTTGAGCGCCTAGGCGGCAATATTCATATCGAAAGTGGCAATGGTCAAACCACTTTTGTCCTAACCTTTCCACTTCCTTCCACCTAAAACCCTAAACGTATTTGGCTGGTATGCAATTATTCGGCTTGTATACATTTTGTACACATTGCGATGCCCAACGAGCATCCCAACTGTCTTGATGTAGGGAAAAGGACCCGTCGATCGCGGCTCAATTGCCGATCGGGGCACTGCAATCGGACAACCCATGCGCCAGCTAATCAGCCATCGGCACCATACCTTTCCAGCCTGACAGCTATCACCCGTTGCCAATATATGACAATTTATAATTAATTCTTAAGAATAATGATCAACCCGCAGGCGTCCTGACGATCTGACGGGGTGATCTGCACCCTATGATTAGCCGATAGACAATTTTCTTTTAACAATAGAATCTTATAGGATAAGACCAGAAGTGTTGAATCTTAAGATTTTATTTTCTAAAAATAGACACACTAATCC
>JBBILC010000010.1:0-61928 GCA_037445115.1 Coleofasciculaceae cyanobacterium bin_20 | reverse complement strand
AGGCGCGATCGAGCCAAGCCACCAAATCCGCCATCTGCGTAAAATCCAACAGTGCCTCCCCCAACGCCTCAAGCTGCGGCAAATCCAATGCCTGCACCCGTTGCGTCAACTCCGGAGTCAGTGCCCCTACGCGCCGATCGAGCAGCCTGAGGATCAGCGCTCTACCCTCTTCTTGCCGTCCTTCTTGCCGTCCTTCTTGCCGTCCTTCTTGTCGTCCTTCTTGCCGCCCTGCCTGTCTACCCCGTTGTTCACCTTGACGTTCCCCTTCTCGCAGAATCTCTTGATACCAGGGCGACTCCCGTAGTACAGTCATATCCCACCTCATGATTTGCCGGACAACATCACTCTCCAACACAAAACTAGCAAAAAACGCCAGCAACGCCTCCAACTCCACCAACTGCTCATCCTGCCGCAGCAACTCTAACGCCCGCTGCACCGTCGCCACTTCACCCCCCTGCTTCAAAATCGGCACAAAGGGCAACAAGGCCCGTAACGACTGCTCAAAAACAATTTCAGCTTCCACCTCCCAGAGATTGATCACCCGATAGTCTTGCCGTGCCTGTAGCCCCATAAAACTGGATTCATAGCGATCGCCAATTGTCACGGAGGGTGCCGGGGGCAAAATATTGACCAAAACCGGATAGGTTGGCAACTCATACTTTTCCTCAGCCAACGCTGCATAGGCCCGCATCCGTCTGGGTAGGCGGTTGGTGTAGCGCAACTGCAACTCATTCAGGATCAAAAACTCACCCCCCTCTGGGCTAATGGCCTTGACCAAGACATCATTTTCCCGACCGATCCACTGGAATTCAGATCCCAAAATTTCCTGGGCGACGACATCCGATCGCTGGGTGACCCACTGCACCCAGGCCGTCGGCGCTAATCCAATCAGGCGCTTACCGCCAATATCTGCTTTCTTGACCACAGTACTTTCTCGTCAGGCGCGATCGAGCCAAGCCACCAAATCCGCCATCTGCGTAAAATCCAACAGTGCTTCCCCCAACGCCTCAAGCTGCGGCAACTCCAACGCCTGCACCCGTTGCGTCAACTCCGGTGGCAGTTCGCCCACCCGGCGATGCAGTTGTCTCAGGATCAGCGATCGGCTTTCTTCTCGTCTGCCGCGTTGTTCACCTTGACGTTCCCCTTCTCGCAGAATCTCTTGATACCAGGGCGACTCCCGTAGTACAGTCATATCCCACCTCATGATTTGCCGGACAACATCACTCTCCAACACAAAACTAGCAAAAAACGCCAGCAACGCCTCCAACTCCACCAACTGCTCATCCTGCCGCAGCAACCCCAACGCCCGCTGCACCGTCGCCACTTCACCCCCCTGCTTCAAAATCGGCACAAACGGCAACAACGCCCGTAACGACTGCTCAAAGACGATCGCAGCTTCCACCTCCCAAAGATTGATCACCCGATAGTCCTGGTAGGCTCGGATGCCCATAAACGTCGATTCGTAGCAAGTGGCGATCGTCACCGAGGGGGCCGGGGGCAAAATATTCACCAACACCGGATAGACCGGCAAATTATATTTCTCCGTCGCTAAGCCTGCATAAGCCCGCATTCGCTGGGGTAGCCGTGTCCCATAGCGCAACTGCAACTCATTGAGAATCAAAAACTCCCCGTGGGCAGGGCTGACAGCCTTCACCAAAACATCATTTTCCCGACTCACCCACTGAAACTCCGACCCCAGAATCTCTTGGGCCACCACATCTGCTTGTTGCGTTACCCACTGCGCCCATGCCGTCGGTGCTAACCCAATCAGCCGCTTACCGCCAATATCTGCTTTCTTGGCCACAGCCCTTCACCCAGTCGATATTCCTAGCCTATGCCTAAATTCAACCCCATTCCCCCCGCCAACGCTACTGGTTTCATCGACACCTACCTGTGCCTGAACACCCAGAAGACCCAAATCTTCCAAAATTGACGCCTTATCTATTGAGCAATTAGAAATGCTAGGAGAAGCATTACTGAAATTTTCCAGCTTAGCGAATTTAGAAACCTGGTTAGGGTCAATATAATCAGGTAATTCTCATCTCCCTGCATAGAATGTCGAGATTGTCGAGGGATAAACGGTGATCGCATAAACCACAAGTAACAGCAAAATGACAGGGCTGATCATGGCGGCGGGTAACGGCTTCCCGCCAATTCGGATGCTTAGATTATGCGCTTGGGCGACAGCTAATCCCCGCACGATCAGAAAGAGCATCGGCAAAAACAACGCCAAGCTAAACCGATTACCAGACGCGATCGGGCTGTACCAGGCATACAAGGCGAGGTAACCCGTAAAATAGCCGATCACAAATAGGACTGTGCAGGGATGAATGCGAGGGAAAATCTGCGATCGCCAAATATGCCAATTCTGGCCCAAAAGCACCCCTAGGGCCAGGAGATAGGCCAGGATAAACTGGGCATACCAGTAAACCGTAAAAGTTCGCTCCAACATCCGATCGAAGCCACGGGAAAATCGATGCAGAATTTGACCGGGTGTATGTTCCCGCAAATACTTTTGCAACGAGGGGATTTCCTCCGGTGGCATTTTCGGCCAACCCACGCGATCGCCATGTGCTTTAGTCCCCTGCTCGGCTTCCTCCCAGGAGTTATACCACATATAAAATGTGGAATTAACGTTATAAAAATAGTGTCCAAAAATGCGTTTGCTGGTTTGTAGATAAGGCGACAGGATGCCCAAAAAACACACCAAGACTAAGCTGATACAAACGATATGTAATCTTAATGTACGGATAGATTGCCAAGTGGATTTAACTTGGGTACGCCAGGTCGCTTGAGGGGGCAGCATTTTTAGGGGAGTATCCTGAAGCTGGGCTGCTTCGCCGCGATCGTGGGGCAATTCCGGTTTGAAACGCCACGATCGCCCCTGTTCATAAATACCTCGGATCAGCAGTAAGCCTGTCGCCAGCACGATCGTCGGTAAGATGGACGCCTTAGTCAGATGGGCAAAAGCACCCACACTGCCAACCAGAACCGCCGTTAGGGGATGGGGGCGCTGGAGCAATCGTAAGACTAGAACGAAGAGTAATAATGTCAATCCATAGAACAGAATTTCACATTGGAAATAGGGAGCCTTATAGGCAAAGACCGTCAGCATGGTCACCAGGGTGGCGACGACGGCATCGACGGTTTTACCAAAATGCTTAAATAGCAAAAATGTGCCGATCAGCACGATCGCTCCTATGCCAATTCCGACGATCTTCCCGATCGCAAAAAACGCCTGATCCGACATGCCGGGTCGATAAAACAACGCCATCAAACCCGGATAGAGGGGCATCCGATTGCGATCGCCGACAAATTGCAACTGGGTTACCGCCATGTTTTTGGCATAGTCCATATAGGCACTCTGGTCGGTTCTGCCCATATCGGTATTGACCAGAAAACCCTGGCGCAGGGCACCCCAAATGTAAAGCACGATCGCAATGACTACGAACACCAATAAGCCGAAGCTAAGCCAGCGATGGGTACGCATACGGTTTAAACGGGGGGCACCTCAACCCACTGATTAGTCGTATGGGAACGATGGGTTAGATCCATGAGTAATTGGGAATAGACCCCTTCTCGCAATGAAGGGACGATCGGCTCCCCGCGATCGATCCCCGCCACCCAGCGATCGACAATACCCATAAACGCCGCAATCCGCCCATCAGCAAAAACTTGGGGGAACGCTAAACGCTTGGGAATTTCCATCTCCGTGAGTTCCTTCCCCACGGCGGCCCCCCAGAGTTGGAAGCCATGCACATAATCCTTTTGATTTTTACTACCCAACACTAGAGTACCGCGATCGCCATAAACCTCCACCCAATGCCCGCGTCCCTGGTAAGTTACCGCACTAATCGCCACCTGACAGGGTGTGCCATCCGCCAACTCTAAGGTAATCAGACACGTATCATCGCTATCCACGGGCTTCATCGCCCCCGTATGGGGATCAGGGCGGTGGGAAATTGTGGTGATCAGACGGGCATTCAACCGCTTGACCGGACCAAATAACCAGGCAATGTAGTCAAACGTATGGGACCCCAGGGACCCTAGGGCACCGCCCCCCTGATCCTTACGGGCATACCAGTTCCAGCCACGGGTTGCATCCGCCCGACTAGCAGCCAACCAGTCAATCGTAATCAGCCGTTTTTGCCCTACATATCCCTCAGCCAAGAGTTCTGCCAACCGTTGCCAAGCTGGCACACAACGGTATTCAAAATCCATTGCCGTTACAACACCCTGGGCTGTGGCCAATTGCAGTAATTCTTTGGCTTCCGTCACTGTGAGGGTGGTGGGTTTTTCCAGTAATAAATGCTTCCCAGCCTGTAACACCGTCTTGGCCATCTCATAGTGCAAAAACGGTGGGGTGGCAATGCTGACAGCCTGCACCTCGGGTTGAGCCACGATTTCTTCAATGCGCTGGCAGGCGATCGGAATCTGATTTGCCTCGGCGATCCCCCTTGCCGTTTCCCGATCCCGATGATATAACGCAACCACTCGTGTACGGGGATGGGCCTGAAGACCAGGAATATGGACCTTCTGACCAAAGCCTGTGCCGACTACTGCAACCCCGATCTCAGATTGATGCATAAATTTTGGCTGGAACTATTGGATGGTTTAAGGAGTCTCCCCCACCGGTGTTGATGGCGTAAATCCGCTAACGGGTTTGGCCACTCCGTCAACACCCTAGCACTTTCCCCGCATTCTCTAGAGATTTTGACCCGGTTGTGCTGGCAGGTTACCCCCCGTGGGTAGGCATCCGCCAACGATAAGGTTTTGTACTAGACGCTAGATATAGCGTTGCTTAAAGTTGTCAAACTCTTTCTATTGTGTACAATGCCTGCCAAAGCCCCAGCAGTTTGGGTCCGACCCGGCTGATATCTGGGCAGAAGAACTGAACCCGCAAGTGATTAAGAGGTTAGGAAATGGCAGTTATTATTGGTACTCTTCTCCCCGATCGCCTCGTCGGTACCCTGGAAGCCGACCTGATGCGCGGTCTAGCTGGCAGCGACACCCTGTTTGGGTTGGCTGGCAATGACACCCTGTTTGGGGATACTGGCAATGACTTCATCTACGGCGGCCAGGGTAGGGACATTCTCTATGGCAACCAGGGGGACGATCGCATCTATGGTGGCAAGGACGACGATACGATCTACGGCGGCAAGGAGAATGACTTTATTCGGGGGGATGCGGAAAAGGATTTGCTGCGGGGCGATCTCGGTGATGATACGATCTACGGCGGCAAGGACGACGACACGATCTACGGCGGTAAGGGCAATGATGTCCTCTTCGGCGATAACGGTAATGACGTTCTCTTCGGCGACATAGGGGCCGATCGCCTGTTTGGTGGCTCTGGGCGGGATCTGTTTGTCCTGAGTCGTGTGACGGGAGAAACGACCCGTACCACTGGCGGGCCGCTCCTGACCGATGCCGACGTCATTGAAGACTTTGAAGACGGTATTGATGTGATTGGTCTGGCTGGGGGTCTCACGTTTGCCAATCTGGTGATTACGGAAGGGACCGGCGTGTTGGCCGGTAGCACGATCATTCAGGACACCCTGGCGGGCGCGACTACAGAATTTCTGGCCATTATTCGTGGCGTTGCGCCTGCCAATATCAGCGCTGAAGACTTCACCACCACGATCGGCACCCTGCCTCCCGCGCCCCCGATTACGGGTCCCGTGGCCAGCCTCAGCCCCGTGACCGCCACCATTCAGGAAGGTCCCGTCACTGCTGGGGGGGTGGATGGTTCCACTGGCAACCCCACGACCTTTACCGTGACCCTGAGTACCCCGGCACCCACAGGGGGACTCACGATCAACTATGCCCGATCGTTTGCGGGGGGTGCGGAAGCCACCTTTAGCCCCGCAACCGACAGTGTGACGATTGCGGCAGGTGCCACAACGGCCCAATTCACAGTCAGTGTGCCGGATAACTTGACACCTCTCCAGGACAGTCGCTCGGTCCTGATTACGTTGTTAGCAGGGACGGGCTATAACGTCACGGCTGGCCCTGGGGCTTCAGCCACGGTCACGATCACGGAAAATGATGCCACGGTTGACACGGGCACCACCCTCAACGGTACGGCACTGGGTGATCAAATCGTTGGGGGGGCTGGCAACGATACGATCAATGGCAATTCGGGCGATGATACCCTGGTCGGCGGCGCAGGGGATGATCAGATCTACGGTGGCCTGGGGGCTGATAGCATCAACGGTGGCGAGGGCAATGACACCTTGGTGGGGGGACCGGGTAACGATACCCTCGCCGGAGGAGCGGGCAGTGATGCCTATGTGTTTAATGCGATCGCAGACGGGGTTGATACGATCGTTGGCTTCGTCTCAGCCACTGATACCGTTTTGATCTCAAACAGTTTTGGCGGTGGATTAGTGGCAGGTGTTTTGCCTGCGGATGCTTTCACTACGGAAGCTGCGGCTACTGATCCCGCCCATCGGTTTATCTACAATGGCGGCAACCTCTTCTTCGATGAAGATGGGGATGGGGATGAAGCCGCCGTTCAGATTGCTAGCTTCTCGGGTTCTCCCACATTAGCCAATACGGACATTGTGATTTTCTAGAGGCTAGTGCTCTCAGTCATAAGGTGTGTCGGGTTGCCGATCGGCGCAAAGGCACTTCGACAGCGATCTCGCTGCGACCGTGCGCCTAGGGCGACCCAGACGAACCCGTTTCTCCTAGGGAGACGCTGCGCGAACGGACTGAACCGATCGCAGCACTAACCTTCCCCCCAATGGGGGGATTTTTTATGAGGATTCGGTTATGGGAACCTCAATTAATTGCGGCAAGCGGCGGAGTCGCCCGCCTCAACCCCTTATGATTGTGTGGGCACAGTTGCGAAAATCGGTATTTTTCGAGGTGTCCTTAAGTAGCACCACCAGCGAGGAAGTCGTCACCGATGGCAGCCAGTTCTACCGGAGCCGAGACCTTAGCCCAGTTCCCGCTGGCGGATGTGTGCCAACGTTGCCACCAGGGTATCAATCTCCGCCTGAGTGTTATAAAAAGCCAACGAAGGCCGAACCGTTGCCTCTAGGCCAAAGCGGCGTAGAATGGGCTGGGCGCAATGGTGGCCAGCGCGGACGGCGATCCCGGCCTGATTTAAGACCTGCCCGACGGTTTCTACCGTAAAGCCATCCAGAACAAAGGAGAGGACGCTTGCTTTGTGGGAAGCTGTACCAATCAAATGCAGACCAGGGACTGTCTGGAGGGCTGCCGTGGCATAGTCCAGGAGTTCCTGCTCATAACAGGCGATCGTGGCAAGACCGATCTTCTGGACATATTCCAGTGCCGCCGCTAACCCCACCGCATCGGCAATATTGCCTGTGCCCGCCTCAAAGCGAGTCGGTGCAGCTTGGTAAAGCGTTCGTTCAAAGGTGACATCGGCAATCATATTGCCTCCCCCCTGCCAGGGAATAGTCTGATTTAAAAGGTCTTCGCGACCGTAGACCGCGCCAATGCCCGTTGGGCCAAACACCTTATGTCCAGAAAAGACAAACCAGTCGCACCCCAGTTGCTGCACATCGATCGGTAAATGGGAGACCGACTGTGCCCCGTCCAGTAGCACCTTGGCCCCAACTCGGTGGGCTAAGGCAATCATTTCTTGGGCTGGGGTAATGGTTCCCAAGGCATTGGAAACATGGGAGAAAGCAACTAGTTTGGTCCGCTCATTGAGGAGTTGCTGGTATGCATCTAAGCGAATCTGGCCATGATCATCAACCGGGGCAACTTGCAACTTTGCCCCCGTTTGGGTGGCTAATTGTTGCCAGGGCACGATGTTAGCATGATGCTCCAAGTGGGTCAGCACAATTTCATCACCCGCCTGAAGGGTTTGCCGTCCCCAGCTTTGGGCAACTAGGTTAATCCCCTCCGTTGTTCCGCGTACAAAAATGATTTCATTCGCCGAGGCAGCATTGAGGAAACGTCGGACGGTTTCGCGGGCTTGTTCATAGGCATCCGTTGCACGGGTCGCTAATTCGTGGGCACCCCGATGCACGTTAGAGTTCTCGTGTTGATAGAAATAAAGCAAGCGATCGAGGACACATTGCGGTTTTTGGGTGGTTGCGGCATTATCCAACCAGATCAGGGGATGTCCCTGCACCTGGGTTTGCAAAATGGGAAAGTCACGCCGAATGTCGTCAACCGCAAACGTTGTTGGCGGAGTGCTGATCGGGGGAACACCCACGGGCAAGATCGTTGGTGCAATTGGCGTAGAATCTGGGGACGTATCACCCTGGATGAGTGGGGCTAGATCAGTAGCCACGGGGGGCAACGTTTCCAAGAAATAGAAACTGGGGGTTCCACGGTTGGTTAGGGTGACGGGGGGGAAGGTTGGTGTCCCTAATGTTGCGGGTGCTTCTAATACTGGGGAAGGTGGGGGAGTGGGTGATGTCCCCTGAGGGCGATCTAGCGGCACAACGGCCTCGGACTGGAGTGTTGCCAGGACAGTGGCTGCCAAGTTAGCCAAGGTATCAGGATGAAATAGGGGATTGAGAGGGACTGGATCGTCAGGAATAGGGGATTGGGTGAACGATCGAGATAGGGGTTCGGTAACCGATGGCGGTGATGGTAGGAATTCAGTAGGAGTCATGCAGGATAGGTGTAGTACTGGTTAACGTTAACGTTTTCAAGCACAGCAGCGGCATCATCCGTCAACACGGCTAGCGAGCAGTAAAGGGAAACCAGGTAGGAGGCGATCGCTTTGCGGTTAATACCCATGAACCGCACTGATAAACCGATGCCTTGTTGTCCTGGTAAATTCGGTTGATAGAGACCAATCACACCCTGCCGACTCTCACCAACCCGTAGGAGTAGGATATTGGTCTTACCCTCAGCATTGATCGTCAGTTTATCCGAGGGAATGAGCGGTATCCCCCGCCAGGTAATAAACTGTGAGCCAAATAGGGAAACGGTTGCTGGTGGTACGCCCCGACGGGTACATTCGCGCCCAAAAGCGGCGATCGCTTGGGGATGGGCCAGGAAAAAGGCCGGTTCTTTCCAGACCTTGGTTAGCAATTCGTCCAAATCATCGGGTGTGGGCGCGCCATTGCGGGGTTGGATTTTTTGGAAATCGGCAACATTGTGGAGCAAGCCATACTCACGATTGTTGATCAGTTCATTCTCCTGACGCTCTTTCAGGGTTTCAATCGTTAAACGTAACTGTTCTTGAATCTGGTCATGAGGACTACTGTAGAGGTCAGAAACCCGTGTATGAATATCGAGGACTGTGTTAACAGCACTGAGGAAATACTCACGGGGATGCTCTTCGTAATCTACAAAGGTTTCCGGCAACTCCCGTTCGTCGCGCTCTGAACACGCCACCAAAACGCGCGAAGCATCCTTAACCCGGTTCAGTCGATAAATCCCCGCTTCTACTGGCGTCCAGGGCAAAAGACGAGTAAACCAACGCGGTGTGATTGTGGCTAACTGCGGTACCGTCTTGGTGGCATTGGCTAACTGACGAGCCGCCGCATCACCTAAAGCCAATTGCCGGATGTTGTTTTGATTTTGAGCGTTAGTCATCGGATTGATAACTCCTAAGTGTAGAGTTCAGTAAAAACCATAAAAACTGCGATCGTGCTGTGATCGTGTTGTGATCGTGCTGTGATCGTGCTGTGATCGTGCTGTGATCGTTCCTGCAATCACTAGGAACCATAGACAGCACAAAATAGATTGATGCGCTCGATTCAGCGATCGGGGACAAACGCGATAGCAAGAAAACACGCTAATTGACAGCACAGCAATCTATTGCTACCGGATTGCGCCTAGATTCCTGCCCCTTCATCAAAAATTTCATGGCGGAGTTGAGCTTGGGCAATAAAACCCCCCGGTGGCACACTGCGGGTTAACCAAACGTTGCCCCCGATCGTGGCCCCTCGCCCAATCGTCACTCGCCCCAGGATCGTGGCTCCGGCATAAATCACCACATCATCTTCAATCACCGGGTGACGAGCGTGTCCTTTGAGGAGACTGCCCGACTCATCACGGGGGAAACTTTTGGCCCCCAGGGTGACCGCCTGATAAATGCGGACGCGATCGCCAATCACGGTGGTTTCGCCAATCACGACCCCCGTACCATGATCGATAAAAAAACTACTCCCAATCGTGGCTCCTGGATGAATATCAATCCCCGTTAGGGAGTGCCCAATTTCACTAATAATTCGCGCTAGCAATGGCGAATTTAGACGATATAAGGCATGGGCAAGACGATGATAGGTAATTGCCGTAATGCCAGGATAACAAAAAAGGACTTCATCGAGATTTTTTGCTGCCGGATCACCATGATAGGCAGCCGCAATGTCACTCTCCAGTAAGGTTTTAATTTGTGGCAATTGCTCAGCAAAACTTTGAACCGTTGCCTGGGATTTAGCTTCAGTTTGCTCCTGATCCAAGTGCAGATCAGAACTCAATAACCACTGTTCACAGTAAACCTGCTTTTGCAGTGATTGCAAAGCTTCATTCAGCGTATGACCAATAAAGTAATGGCTGGCGGCTTCGCCCAGCGCAGGGTTACCAAAATGGAAAGGAAACAGAGTGGCGCGTAGCTGTTCCAAAACCCGGAACAAGCGGTCACGGGAGGGTAAGGGAACGTGCCCGTGTTTCTGCTGCCAGCCCAGAACGTGCTCCTGCTGCCAGCCCAGAAGTGGCAAGGTGCGCAATCGCGGTTGGGAGAGTTGGGCGATCACTTCATCCAGTTGCCAATTGCTGGGTCCCCTCGTTGGGGTCACCTGAAGGGCTGACGTGCGATCGTTGCTCATACGGCTAGCCCTTGTTCATTAAAGACACCCTGGAAGAGCACTGAACTCAGATAGCGTTCGCCGGAGTCGGGCAGGATGACCACAATCGTTTTGCCTTGATGTTCCGGTTGCTGGGCCAGTCGGGCCGCGACTGCCGTGGCGGCACCACAGGAAATGCCAGAGAGAATTCCCTCTTCCTTCGCTAACCGTTGAGCATAAAGAATGGCCTCTTCATTACTCACGGTTTCCACCGCATCAACGAGGGACAAATCTAGCACCTCTGGGACAAATCCTGCTCCAATCCCTTGAATTTTATGAGGGCCTGATTTCAAGGGTAGACCTGCACGGGCTTGAGATAAAATCGGGCTGGCCTCTGGTTCAACGGCAACCGAAAAAATGGCCTTTCCCTGCGTCTTCTTGATATAGCGAGAAACACCCGTAATCGTCCCGCCTGTGCCCACACCAGAAACGAGAATATCGATCGCCCCCTCAGTATCTTGCCAAATTTCTGGCCCGGTGGTTTGTTCATGAATTCGAGGATTGGCCGGATTCCGAAATTGTTGTAACAACACATAGCGATCGGGATTAGAGGCAGCAATTTCCTCTGCCTTGGCCACCGCTCCGACCATACCTTTGGTCCCTTCAGTGAGCACCAGGTTTGCCCCATAGGCCCGCAACAATTTTCGCCGTTCTACACTCATGGTTTCCGGCATGGTGAGGGTTAGGGGAATGCCCTTGGCTGCTGCCACAAATGCCAAAGCAATGCCCGTATTGCCACTGGTGGGTTCGACAATTTCCTTGCCTTCTCCCAACAGCCCCCGCTCCTCCGCATCCCAAATCATCGCCGCGCCAATACGACACTTAACTGAATAAGCCGGGTTACGACCTTCAATCTTGGCCAGGACCGTTGCACTGCTGTCCCCCACCACCCGGTTTAATTTAACCAATGGGGTATGACCAATAGAACGGCTATTGTCGGTATACCATTGACCCATAATTAATTCATGACTCCTGACAGAAATTCTTCAAAACAACACCAGATCTTCTCAGCGATTGCCAGCCTGACTTTAGAGACAATGTGCACCAGCGGGTGATGTCTACAAGTCAAAATACAACTCAGGACCTATCCCCAAGGCAGTGATAACAGTGATGACAGCAATGACAGTGATGACAGTGATGACAGTGATGACAGTGATGACGACTGATAATGACGATCGTTTGGTTGGGGTGTGGGCTAGGTTGTTTGCTTTGATAACTCTATAGCTATGAATACATTGCAACGCGCTTAATTCTTGGTATTGATGGACACACTGTTCGCTGAACCTGGCATTAAATTTTTCTGAAGGCCCCACGCTACTAGTAGTGCCAACTATCTCCTCCCGCATGACCTTTGCCCTGAATCCTGACGGGATAGCGCTGAAGTTGCTGTAACAAACACTGAAGCGCACTAATCGGCCCCTGCAACTCGACCTCTAGGGCGGTTGGCTGGGGTAGGCGCTGACAGATGCGTGACCGCACAACCACACGGCAACGGTTAGCCAGATCCAACAACAACGCTTGTACGGCCAGGGAAGGATCGGCATAAATTCGCAATTGGAGTTGGGTTTGGGAAGGTGTCATCGCATTCACACCAGGAACCTCAGTAATCTTTCAGTAATCTTTCAGTAATCCTTCAGCAGCAATAGTTTGGGAAGGGGCTGTGTTCACCCCTTTCTAGCCAAATAACCAGATAGGACTGAGCGATCGCCCCATTTGCAAAGCCATCAGTAGGGAGTGTCCCAGACACTATGACACAAACACAGATCATTTTCAATACAGATATAATACATTCACAATTGGAGATTGTTCAGTGCTTCACCCGAATAGGGATCTCGTCGCGATCGTCTACTGCCGCCATATTCGGTGAGAGCCTGGGGGTGACTGCGGAGGCGCTCGTCTTCTTCTGGGGATAGCGACTGGCCCAGTGTCGGAGGCTGAAAGACTTGCCTTGTAAGGCTAGATAGTGATCTATACGCGGGGTTACTGCCCGACAATTTGCATCTCAGACAAAACTAGATTGTTTTGTAGATGAAATACAGTTGAATCAAAAATTAAAAAGTGATAGGATGAATGCCACTCATCCCACGCCGGGATTGTGGCTGGATGTCACAAAGATGCTACCTCGTGCAGCTAGGGGTCCGAGGCCCCTAGTGCTTTTCTAGAGTGCTGGTATGGGTGTCTCTGGTACGGGGTAGCCCGGTGATGCCGCAGTGAGGACAGGCAAGACGGGAAGCAACCCCGATCGCTTGAGCGCTCATGCCCATGTGATCAGCCTGTCGTAACTGGCGTGAGGCGCAGGATTAAACCGTTGGGGACAATAGCACGATGGCGTTGTTTTTAGTGGAAAGTCAGATCCACAACCAGACCGTACAGGACATTGAAGTTGCCCTAGAACAGGTGGCGACGGGGTTGGCGGCGGTAGGGGTCGAGTTAATCGAGGCCCAAGTGGGTCAAAATCTAGAGCGATTATTGCTGATTCTAGATGCGCCCAATCCAGAGGTGATCCAGACCCCTTTGGCCACCAGTCCGTTTACCCCACAACTGCTAAAGGAAGTACGGCTTGTGGGTCAGGACTTGGCTACCGTGAAAGCCAAAAAGCAGCAGGCTAATTATCTGGTGGAATGGAATTTACCGGCAGGGTTAGCGATGGAGGTCTATCTTCAGCGCAAACAGGACAAAACCCCCCTCTATGCCCAGGTACCTGATGTGAAATTTGAGCGGACCTATGTCTGCGAAGACATGAGTAAGTGTCTCTGCTTCTACGACAGCCCCGATGAGGCAACGGTCAAGCGGGCACGAGAAGTGGTGAGTGCACCGATCGATGCGCTCACGCCGATTCGCAATCTGCGCTAAAGGGGGAAACTATGCTGAGCAGCCCATCAATGGCTTTAAGCCAATCCCTAGCGGCCAATGCCAGGGGCCTGAATGAGGGTTTTCCCGGTTACAGTGTGGGAGATTCCTTGCGACGCTTGGCCGACTCCGGTCAACTAGGGTTAGGGGTACCGCCTGCCCTAGGGGGGAACGGGGGGACCCTGCTCGATGCAGTGCAGGCGATCGCGACGGTTGCTGCCGAATGCCTCACCAGTGGGTTCGTGTTTTGGTGCCATCGCACCCTGATCCAATACCTGGTTGCTAGTCCGAATACGTGGTTACAGCAGGAGATCTTACCCAGTATCCTGCGGGCTGAGCGCTCCGGGGCAACCGGCTTATCGAATGCCATGAAGCATTTATCGGGGATAGAACCCCTGAAGGTCACGGCCCGGACCAGTGCCGAGGCGATCACCCTCAATGGGTTTTTACCTTGGGCTTCCAACTTGCAACCCGACAACTTTGTCGTCGCGATCGCGGCTTCCAGAAGCCAAGGGGAACAATGGATCATTGCTGTCCCCCATGATGCGGAAGGGTTAGAGCGGGGAGAAGATTTGCCTCTGATTGGCCTACGGGCATCCTGGACCAGTACCCTGCGGTTTAACCAAACGCGGGTGAGCAAACAGTGGTTGATTAGCAACGATGCCGCCAGCTTCCTGACCTCTGTGCGGCCTGCCTTCCTCTTGTTGCAATGTGGCCTGTGTTTAGGCATGATTCAGCGATCGCTGCAAGTCGTAGACGCTGGCCTTCAGGGTGCGGCCACAGTGTTACTTTCCCGGTATAGCAATACCCAGGCCCAGTTCCAAGCCCTCAGCCAACAAACCGAGATCCTGGCGAGCATTGCTGCGCCTGATTTTTCCTTAGCCCAAACCCGCCAATTATTTGAGGTGCGGATTGCCCTAGCGCGACTGGCGACCCAAGTCGTTTGGCTTGAACTAGAAGCCAAGGGGGGCCATGCCTATCTTCAGGGGAGTGATACCGAGCGCCGGTTACGCGAGGTTGCCTTTCTCCCTGTCCTAACGCCTAGCATCGTGCAACTGGAGCACGCCCTTCAGCAACCGGTGGCCGGAAAAGCGCTATGACCCAACTCCCCCAGTTTTCCTTGGACCACGCCGCCGCGCTGCCTAAATCGCCGCTCCTGATGGTTGATAACCTGCATAAACACTATCAGGTCCACCAACAGCGGGTTGTCGCCTTTGAGCAGATCAACTTGACCATTTGGCCGCAAGAGGTGGTCTGTTTACTGGGGGCCAGTGGGTGTGGCAAGTCTTCGCTGCTGGCAACGGTGGCGGGATTACAACCAGCGGATCAGGGGAGTGTCTACTTGCAAGCGCAACCCTTAACCCAGCCCCATCCCCGGATTGGAACGATTTTCCAAGATCCCTCCCTGCTGCCCTGGTTATCCGTTTGGGACAATATTGCTTTCGGACTCCGGCTGAAACACGCCCCGAAGCTCTCGGCCTTGGCCCGTCGGGAACGGATTCAGACCGCGATCGCCCAGGTGGGCTTAATCGGGTTTGAGCGCTGTTATCCGTCGCAACTGTCGGGGGGGATGAAGCAGCGGGTCGCGTTAGCACGGGCACTGGTCAGGCAGCCGCAATTGCTATTGATGGACGAACCCTTTAGTGCCCTCGATGCCATCACCCGTCTGGAGATGCAAAAACTGCTGTTACGTCTGATTGAACAGCGCCACAGTACGGTCCTGTTGGTCACCCACGATATTGATGAAGCCCTCCTGTTGGGCAGTCGCATTCTGCTCATGGGTCGCCATCCCGGTCGCTTGGTGGCTGAGTGGACAATTACTCACCCCCACCCCCGGTTTGACCAACTTTCAGATCTCGCGGAAACGCGCTGCCAAATCCTCGCCGCCCTATCCCGATCGCTGGAGCCTTTAGACCCTAGCCCACCTACTCGCCTGATGGTTGGAGATCGATAGTTTATGCATCCGCTCAATTGTCTTTGCTGCGGTATGAGCCGCCGTGATTTTATTAAACTCACCAGCCTATTCTCCGCTTCCCTGGGCCTGACCCTGGCCACCTCTGGGTGTCAACCCTCGTCGCCTACGACTGAAACGCCTGCCCCCAGTAGTCCGCCCACTGCTAGCCAGGACTTGGGTGGCCCCGTTAAGGTTGGCTACCTGCCGATCACCGATGCGGCCCCACTTCTGGTGGCCCATGCCCGTCAGCTTTACCAGGCAGAGGGGTTAACTGCCGAACAGCCGGTGCTGTTTCGATCGTGGGCACAAATTGTGGAAGCCTTCCTGGCCCGTCAGGTCAACGTGATTCACATTTTGATGCCAACCACGGTTTGGTTGCGCTATGGGCAGAAAGTCCCAGCGAAAGTGGTGGCTTGGAACCACACCAATGGTTCAGCGCTGACGGTGCAGCCTAACATTAATAGCCTGGGGGATTTAGGCGGGAAAACGATCGCCGTGCCCTTCTGGTACTCCATTCATAACGTCGTCCTGCAACAACTGTTACGGGCCAACGGCTTAGCGGCAGTGCGCAAGCCGGAGGGGGCAACGATCGCCGACAATGAGGTGAACCTGGTGATCCTGCCACCGCCGGATATGGTGTCGGCCTTGGCCAATAAAAGTATTGGCGGGTATATCGTCGCCGAGCCATTTAACGCGGCTGCCGAAAATCTGGATACTGGCAAAATTTTGCGCTTTACCGGGGATGTCTGGAAGGACCACGCCTGTTGTGTGGTGCTTATGCATGAGGAGGATTTGAACCAGCGTCCTGAGTGGAGTCAGGGGGTGGTGAATGCTATCGTCAAAGCCCAGTACTGGATGCGGGATAATCGACCCGAAGTCGCCCAAATCCTCTCCAAAGATGGTGGTCAGTACACCCCCCATCCCTTGCCCGTTTTAGAACGTGCCCTGACCAATTATGATCCCAAGGTTTACGGTCCCCAGGGGGCGATTGTGCATCCTGACTGGGGGATCGATCGCATTGATTTCCAACCCTACCCGTTCCCATCCTATACCGAGCGGCTAGTCCAATTGCTCAAGGATACCCAGGTGGAGGGCAACACCGACTTTCTGAGTGCGTTGGAACCCACCACGGTGGCGACGGATTTAGTCGAGGATCGCTGGGTGAAGCAAGCCTTAGATCTCGTTGGTGGCCCCGCTGCTTTTGGCTTACCGGCCAATCTGACCCGAACGGAAACGATCGCGCTGACCCAATCATGACAAACTCACTCACGTTACCCAAGGGGGGCTATCCGGCCCGCTTTCCGTTACCCCTGCTAGGGCTGTTGGCTGGATTCGCCATTTGGTGGGTCTTGACCACGCCCCCCAGGAATATGCCCTTGCTCCAGGATTTCTCCCCAGCCCGCACCGCGATCGCCCTGGGGCATTTGTTCACCACCGGGGCGATCGTCCCCCATATCCTGGCAAGTCTGCGGCGGGTTTTTGTGGGGTTGACGGTGGCGCTGGCGTTGGGCATCCCCCTGGGCATTCTCCTGGGTAGTTTCCGCTGGCTGGAGGCCAGTACCTCAGCCCTGATGCAATTTATCCGCATGATCTCGCCCCTGTCGTGGATGCCGATCGCGGTCATGGTGCTGGGGGTGGGGGATTTACCGGTCTACTTTTTATTAACCATTGCCGCCATTTGGCCCCTGGTGATGAATACAGCGGTGGGGGTTACTGCCGTGGATCGGCGTTGGGTATTGTTGGCCCGCAGTCTTTGTGCAACCCGTTGGGAGACCTTGAGCCGAGTTATTGTGCCCGCGATCGTGCCCTACTTATTAACCGGAATCCGTTTGGCGATCGGGATTATTTGGATTGTCCTAGTGCCAGCGGAAATGTTAGGCGTGCGGCAGGGCCTCGGTTACTTTATCCTCGATACCCGCGATCGGCTAGCCTATTCGGAATTGATGGCGGTCATCCTCATCATTGGAGGGATTGGTTATTTGCTCGATCATGGCCTGCGTAGGCTCAATCACGCCTGGATTCATCGTTAACGCCTAATCGTTAACGCCTAACCATCTGACTCAGACTGAATAGGGCGATCACCTGATACTTAAATGCCTAGATAAAGACTGAATTTTGCTTTTAATCGCAAACCTAATCGCAAACCTAATCGCAAACCTAATCGCAAACCTAATCTCAAACTTAATGAGAAGGATTGGACTGGTGGAGCATTCATCAACAATTGCCATTATCGGTGCAGGCTTTAGCGGTTCCCTGGTGGCAACCCACCTGCTCAAAACAGCCCATCAGCCTCTATGCATCAAACTGATTGATTGTCGCCATGCCTTTGGTCAGGGGGTCGCCTACAGTACCCAGTCTCCGCACCATCTCCTCAATGTTGCGGCTGGGAAGATGAGCGCCTTTGCTGACGAGCCGGAACATTTTTTACAATGGCTATGTTCTCATCGTCATCAATTAGACTTACCCATTGATTTAAGTGCCAAGAGCTTTATTCCTCGGTCAATCTACGGATTATATCTTCAGTCAATTTTAGAAACTGCGATCGCCACGGCCTCACCGCAGGTTCAGCTTGAGGCGATCACCGATGAAGTGGTTGCCATCAAGCCAGAGGGGGACAGGGTGAGGGTACTATTACGCCAGGGAGCCACCTTTAGCGCTGATCAGGCTGTACTAGCCCTGGGGAATGCCCCCAAGTCCTTACCCGGCGAACCCTTGTCTCTCCCTCCAAGTTGCCACCGCCACGCCTGGTCCACGGCTGCCCTTGATGACTTAGCCCAGGATGCCACGGTTTTGCTGGTCGGTACCGGGTTGACGATGGTCGATATGGTCGTGTCCCTGCACGATCGCCAGCATCAAGGTCCCATCTACGCCATCTCACGCCGTGGGTTAGCCCCCTTGGTCCATCAGACCATCCAACCCTATGCCGCCTGGTTAGCCCCTGCGATCGCCGCCAAAACCACGCGGGGTCTGGTCGCCCAGATCCGACGTGAAGTTCAAACCGCAACCCAGCAAGGCTACGATTGGCGATCGGTAATCGATGCCCTGCGACCTGTCATCCCCCAACTCTGGCAACAATTGCCCCACTCCGAACAACGCCGCTTTTTAAATCACGTGCTGCCCTATTGGGATGTCCATCGCCACCGGATTGCGCCAGCGATGGCGACGATCGTCAACACGCTGCGGGAGACCGGGCAATTAACCCTACTGGCTGGACGAATCCTGAGCTATCAGCCCACAGAGCAGGGGCTAGCGGTGACTATCCGCCAGCGACGCTCCTCCACTGAGCAAGCATTACGGGTCGATCGCCTCGTGAACTGTACGGGCATTTCCGTGGATTATCGGCGATCGTCAGCGGCACTCATTGCCAATCTACGGGAGCAGGGGTTAATCCGCCCCAACGCCCTAGGGTTAGGATTAGACACCACACCCGATGGCACAGTCCTCGATGCCCAGGGGCAGCCTTCTCGTTGGTTGCATACCCTCGGTCCCCCACGTAAGGGGGATTTGTGGGAAACGACCGCCGTACCGGAATTGCGGCAACAAGCCCTGGCATTGGCGTCAACTCTCCTACAATCCTTGCCCTCCCAGAACCAGCGTCCCTTGACTGCCGCATACGACCTCTAAAAGATAACTTACCTGAAAAAATAGGCAAAATACCCATGCATGCTTTATTTATGTATCCAGCCTTATTTATTCATCTAGACCTTCGAGATTGCCTTGACTCAGGATAGGTGTCTAGACTGGGGCGGAGGCGGAGGCATCTTCCATATCGTATTCTCCTTCTTCGAGCGTCAGTAGCTCTTGTCTGGTGAATCGTGACAGTTAAATCTGCCCAATTCATCAATTGAATTGATATCCAATCTTAAGAGGCCCTTGCGCATGGTATCAACCTATGTCACGCTAGTCTTAACCTTAAAATACCGGTTTTCCGGTCGGAATAAGGGTATTTAGTTTTTGGGCCGATCAATCGTATTAAATAGGAGTTCATGATGAAACCACGATCGCGGCGGGGGCGGTTACCTCGTCTTTGGGTTTGGTTCGCAGGGGTGATGGCAACCCTAGTCCTGATTCCTGCGCTGGTTCTCCCCTCTTTTGCGGCTGCACCGCAAGCCAAGATTGAGTTTGTATCGCCCAGTTGGGTGACCAGCCATGCCCAGGATGCCAACCTCCGGATTCTGGACGTGCGCAATGCACCGCTGGAGTATATTGCAGGTCACCTGCCCGGCGCGGTGAATATTGCCGATACCGCCTTCCGAGGTCCCAATGGTGTCCTCCCAGTCCAATATTGGGACAATGCCCAACTCGGTAGTCTCTTCGCAAAAGCTGGGGTTGCCAGCAATAACAAGGTCCTGGTCTATTCCAGTGGTAACGATGTCCTGGGTGCGACGATGGTGGCCTACCTGCTGGAGCGACTGGGGGTTAAGGAGATTGCGGTCTTAGATGGCGGCTATGCAGGCTATCAAGCTGCCGGTCAACCCACGACCAAGGTATTCCCGCGCTATACCGCTGGCAATTTCACCGTTAAGGACGATCCCAGCGTCCGGGTTTCCGTTGATCAGGTCAAACAACTGATTGGTAAACCAGGGGTTGTCTTTATTGATCCGCGCCCCCCTGAACTCTTCCAGGGCGATCGTGATATTTGGGTACGCAATGGCCATATCCCTGGTGCCCGCAATATTCCTTGGCCCACCTTCACGGAGGCCAATAATTCCCAAGAAAACTTGAAGAATCCGCATAAACTCAAGTCTCTGGATGCAATTCGCCAACTCCTGGCTGAACGCGGGATCACCCCGAATGACGATATTATTGTGACGTGCAGTACCGGTCGTGAGGCCACCTTGCAATATGTGGTGCTAAAGCATCTCTTGGGTTATCCCAAGGTGCGCATTTATGAAGGCTCCTGGACGGAGTACAGCACGACGGATCTTCCGGTTGCCACGGGACCGGAACAGGCTTAGTTCTAATGGTTCGCTCAACTGAATGAGGAAGTATCGATGAAAATCATGCGATCGTTGGTATTGGCGTGTGCAGGCGCAGTCCTGATGCTAGGCTTGACCGGGTTTTACCAGAGTAGTCTGGCCAGTTGTGATCCGCCCCCGGCTCCGCCGAAGCCCACCTCACGCACCTAGTTAAACAGCATTCGTTACCTTGTCAGTAATTTGTCAGTAATTTGTCAGTGGGACGCAGCGCGTTCCACTTTTTTTCTGTGGTAATGGTTGTCATTGTCCTCACTCCTCTCATTACGGTTACAACGGTCATCTGCTTGGGTCACATGATAAAGCACATTCTCACCGATCTCAGTATTCCCCATGCCCCCGCGCCCCGATCGCGTCCCCAACGCTGGGGAATCGCGATCGTCCTGTTTCTCCTCGCGGTTGGCGCGATCGCCCTGAGCCACTACGGCTGGCAACACAGCCTCCTCTTTGGGATTGGTGGCATCCTAGGCGTCACCCTCTATCATTCCAGCTTTGGCTTTGCCTCAGCCTACCGCAAATTATTCGTACACCATCAAGTGCAGGGAATGTATGCCCAGGTGCTGATGCTGGCGATCGCTACCCTACTCTTTGCGCCGGTTTTGGCAATGGGAACCGTGGGGGGACAACCCTTGCGGGGCGCGATCGCCCCCGTCGGCATCCCCGGCGCGATCGGAGCCTTTCTGTTTGGGATTGGGATGCAATTGGGAGGCGCTTGCGGCTGCGGCACCCTCTACAGCATTGGCGGTGGGAGTCTTACCCTCATCCTCACCCTGATCACCTTTTGCCTGGGGGCCTTTGGGGCCAGCCTGACGCGGCAGCTTTGGGCCGGACTGCCAGCAACGGAGCCAATCGTCCTGGGCAATACCTTCGGTTGGGTCGGGGCGGTGCTGGTGCAATGGGGCCTACTGGCGGTGGCAGCAGGTTTACTGTATTGGTGGAGCCAACGGCAGCCAACGGTAGAGCCGCCTGCCTCGCCGCCGCCGATCGCTGCCCATCCCCACCCCCCTAATCTCCAGGGGTGGTTGCAGACTGCTGTGTCCGGTCCCTGGTCGTTAGCTGCCGGCGCGATCGCCCTCGCCATCTTAAATTGGCTCACCCTACTGCTGTCTGGCCAACCTTGGCGCATTACCTGGGGGTTTGCCCTGTGGGCCGCCCAACTGGCTCAGTTTTTGGGATGGGATTCCCAATCCAGTGCGTTTTGGCAGAGCGAGTCAGCGCAGCGGGTCTTGCAGCAAAGTGTGTTTGCCGATGTCAGTTCGGTGATGAATATTGGCATTATTCTGGGGGCGATCCTGGCGGCAGCCCTGGCCGGTCGTTGGCTCCCTAAGGGCAAGTGGACGGGACCACAGATCACCCGCACCCTCACCGGGGGCTTGATCATGGGCTATGGGGCCTTTCTCGCGGCAGGGTGTAACGTCAGCGCCTTTTTTAGCGGGATTGCGTCCACCAGCTTGCATGGTTGGCTATGGATTCTCTTTGCACTTTTGGGTACAACCGTCGGCATCCGACTGCGTTCATTGATCGAGCAAGCTTGATTAAAGAAGACTTTGCCCAAGCATTTGCAGCACGTTGAGGGGCACCCGACCCCTCCTGCCCAATTTTTCCAATTCAGGCACCAAGCACCGTCATGAGTCAGCCTCCCAATTCACCCCCTATACCTACCCTATCTCCGCCACCCAGCTATCCAGCACAACTCAAGGAACTGGCTCAGCTTTTTTTGAAGCTAGGGCTGATTGGCTTTGGCGGTCCCCAGGCCCACATCGCCATGATCCACGATGAGGCGGTGACGCGGCGGGGTTGGCTCACCGAAGCGCAATTCCTAGAGGGGGTGGCAACCTGCGAAATGCTACCGGGGCCAGCCTCCACCCAGACAGGCATTTACACTGGCTACCTGCGGGCGGGACAAGGGGGCGCGCTGGTGGCGGGGCTGAGTTTCATTACACCGGCATTCCTGATTATGCTGGCCTTGTCTTGGGCCTATTTTCGCTTTCAAGGAGTGCCCCAAATCGCAGCGCTGTTTTTGGGCGTTTCGCCCGTGGTGATTGCGATTATTGTCGGCTTTTGTTGGAAGTTGAGCAAAAAGGCGATCCAAGATTGGCCGGGGAGGGCGATCGCCCTGGCTACCTTCTTGCTCTGCGGGTGGTTTGGGGTCAATGTACTCCTGCTATTGATTGGGGCTGGCCTTGTGGGGGTGGTCATCTATCGCCCCCAAGCACCGCCCGGATCGCCGGGGACGATTGGGGCTGGCCTAGCCTTACTGGGATCGTGGCTGCCCAGCCTTGCGACCCTGCCGGGGGAACCGCTGGTGGTCTCTAGTTTTTGGGGGCTGGAGCGCATTCAGGCGTATTTCCTCCCCCTGACGATGCTCTTTTTGCAGACCGGGGCCTTCATCTTCGGTGGCGGGTTAGTGATCATTCCCCTGCTGGAAACCGCAGTCGTGAATGACTTTGGCTGGATGACTCGTAATGAGTTCATCGACGGGGTCGCCTTGGGAGCGCTGACTCCCGGTCCGGTGGTGATTACCGCCGTCTTTGTGGGCTATAAAGTCGCGGGTGCCCTGGGGGCGCTGGTGGCCACTGTGGCGATTTTTGCGCCGTCCTTTCTATTCATCATGTTGGCTGCACCTTTTTTGCTACGACTGCGGCAAAATCCCTGGGTCAAGCGTTTTTTACGAGGGGTGCTGCCAGCAGTGCTGGGGGCGATCGCGGCTGCCGTTATTCCTCTAGCCCAGAGCGCCATTGGTCAGCCCACCCTCCTCCGTACGCTGTTTGCTGCCGGGATTGCAATCGCGGCCTTCATCGCCCTTGTGTACTGCCGTCGCCCGACCTGGCAGCTAGTTCCCGCTGGTGCAGTTTTGGGACTGATTGCAGGAGCCTTGTTGCCGTGACCTACCGCCCCCTCTCGACAGGCTCAGTGCGTTCGCGCAGCGTCTCCCTAGGCGAAACGGATGAGTCCCGGCCACTCTGAGGGCACGGTTGAAGGGTCTTGGAGCCGATCGGCAACCCGACAATTTACACAATTGACCCACTTACGGCTGACAGGGTATAACCTGACCCGGTTCTCAAAATTGAACATAGGGCTGGCCTGCCCAGAGGATTCCCAAGGTGATCAGCAGCAGCAAGAGGCCGATCGCGCCTGCGAGGGGTTGGCGATCGTAACCAATAAACCAGGCGGGAGCGGTCTCCCGATAGTGAACAGCTTGGGCTGCATCAAGGCTGGCGAGACCCCACACCCAACCCGCATGGAGACCCCAGGCAAGGCCAATGTTGCCGTCAGTAAGCCAGCAGGCAACGGCGAGGACCATCCCCATGAGCCAGAGACCCGGTAATTGGGGCAGAGTGGCACGGGGATGCCAAACCAAATGACTCAAGGCAAACACCAGACTGGTGACGATCGCAGCCGTCACCTCGCCAAAATCCTGTTGCCACTCGGTGAGGATGAACCCCCGAAAGATCAACTCCTCTGTGCCCCCAATCCAAAGGCCGATAAGGGCGGGGAGCAACAGCCAATGGAGAAGTTTTTCCCAACTTGGGGGAATCGTTGGGGCAGATGGCGGCCAGATCAACCACGGCCACTGGCTGAGATAGAGTAAGCCGATACCGCCCAGGGCAATCCCTAACCCGATCGCGATCGCCCGGAGCAAGGTTCCACCCCAAACTAGGCCGTAGTCCCCCAGATCTCCCCCCTGGGCCTGGGCCATGAGCCAAATCAAGCCGGGACCGATGATATATAACGACGCGATTAGGGCGAGTTTCTGGGAAATTTGTAGAGGTTGAAACGGTCGCCAACGCACAAAATAGGCCGTGGGCAGGGCGATCGGCAGCCATGCCAAAATCCAGAGCAGTAAAAACAGGCTGATCCGTATACTGCCAGCCCCCAATGGCCAGGGAATTTGAGCTAACGCAAAATTGACGACACCCGCAAGCCTCGCCGCCAAACTCATGATCATGAGGGTGTCTAACGCCACTGTTAATTCATTGACAGCAAATGCGACTGGAGGACGATCGCCATTGGTGGGCAACAGCCAATTTCACCCCTGATTTTACCCCAGAGCAAAAAGGTTGTTACCTCAATGCCTATCCCCTGGATTCAGCTAGAGGATGGATCTCAGGGAAAAAGATCATTGTCCCTAGACAGCCTGCCTCAAAATTGCCCCCAATCCGAATAGGAACAGAGGGCACCCAAAATAATCTTCCCCCCAGATACCCACGGCTAATTTCCTACGGTTAGATTGCCACTGTCAGAAAATAGCAGTGAGGCTCGATCCCGTTGACAAAACCTTAGCCAGATTCAGCAAAACAGCTACCGGCTCTGGAGCAAGCAATTATTCCAAAGCCGATCGCACAAAAGACGAGCCGCAAGAAGGGCACGAGGGTTGTCAATCCAGATTAATCGTCACTGGCACCATTCTCACCCTTGCCGGGGTTGCCCACCTGGATTAAGTGGATGTGCTTGTAACCCAGCTTGATTTCAAATTCATCTCCAGGTTCTAGACCCATTGACTGGGTATAGGTCGCACCAATCACGATTTGACCATTCTTGTGCACACTCACGCGATAGGTCGGTTCCCGTCCCCGGCCATCCTTGGAACCTTCGGGATCAAGTTCAATGCCCCGTGCCTCTAGCAGGGCGCTATAAAAGTCCGCCACATTGACACGCGTCTGATTGCTCTTGGAGACCGTGTAGTAGCCACAGCGCTTTGCCTTTTCCCGTACCGAGAGGTCTGAGAGTTCTTTAACTTTTTGAAGTAGCGCCTTCCCTGTAAGCGGAGCCGTTGCAGTTTCAGCCATAATTTTACAAAGTTTCCTCCCGCTAGGACGATTATTTTTGCCTAATTGGCAACTCTATATAAGAATATTAGCCTTAAAATCCTCAAAATTGGCAAGTTTTTTTGACAAGTTTTCTAGTATTGACTTAAGATTTTTCCCTAGAATGATGAGCGATTACTTGCTGAGCGAACCCTTCCGATCGTAGGAGGGGATCTATTGCTTGGTGCGATCGGGCTGATAATAACGATCAGGGTAGACAATATCCCCCTAGGGCTACGGTCATTGTCCGTAAGGAAGCGGGTCATGGTGCGAAACTGGCAGGGCAATCCGGAAGTTTTAGGTACCAGCTAATGGGTCAGAAGCTGACAGTTTAAGTCCTACTTTGCCCAAAAATGATCACTTGTCCCAAACTTGCAAGTGCTGACCCCTGGGAAATGTTGGGGGAGTGACGGTACGTTACAATAAACCCGAACCTTAAACACGCCCGTTATCCTCCGGGGCGGTTGTGTGTGGGTATCCCCTGGTTAGCGACGTTACCCTCAGGCTTAACCGCCGGTGATTTCCCTCGTTTTACCCGTAATTCAGAGGGATGCTCCAGACTCGTATCCCATCCGTGTTAAACCCTTTGCCATGCAAGTCTCCTTTAAAATCCAGCGCCAGTCTTCCCAGGATCTCCCTAGCTTCCAGACTTATATATTAGAGGTGGAATCGGGCACCACAATTCTGGAGTGTTTGAACCGGATTAAATGGGAACAGGACGGTACCCTGGCGTTTCGGAAAAATTGTCGGAATACGATTTGTGGCAGTTGCGCCATGCGCATTAATGGCCGATCGGCGCTGGCCTGCAAGGAAAATGTGGGCAGTGAATTGGCCCGTTTCAGCTCCCCAGATGCACCGGAAATTACGATCTCGCCCCTTGGCAACCTACCCGTTGTTAAAGATTTGGTTGTCAATATGCAGAGTTTTTGGGACACCCTCGCCGTGGTCGATCCCTATGTCAGTTCTTCGGCCCGTCAGGTAGCAGTTCCACCCTCAGCTCCGGATAACGATCACGAATTTTTGCAATCGCCCGCCGAGCGGGCCAAGTTGGATCAGGTGGGCAATTGTATCCTCTGTGGGGCCTGTTATTCCGAGTGTAATGCGCGGGAAGTCAATCCCAAATTTGTCGGTCCCCATGCCCTTGCGAAGGCATACCGCCTGGTGGCCGACAACCGGGACGATCGCACGGAAGAGCGGTTAGATCTCTATAACCAGGGTAGCCAAGGGGTCTGGGGCTGCACGCGCTGCTACTACTGCAATACGGTGTGCCCGATGGACGTGGCCCCGATGGATCAAATTGGTAAAATTAAGGGAGAAATTCTGGCCCGGAAGGATGCCCAAGCCAGTCGTCCCATCCGCCACCGCAAGCTGTTGGTAGAACTGGTCAAACAGGGCGGTTGGGTGGATGAACGTCGCTTTGGAATTACGGTCGTGGGCAATTCCTTCCGCGATTGGCGCGGGCTGGCTAGCCTCGGTCCCCTGGGCCTGCGGATGCTGGTGCGGGGTAAATTCCCCTTCAGCTTTGAGGCATCCGAAGGAACGGAAACCGTGCGATCACTGATTGAAGCCGTGGAAGCGTGGTTAGCAACCGAGGCATCCCCTGAGCCGACGACTGCCGCCACTGCCGCCGATTTGGACTAAGGATCTGGAAACGAACGGACCCTGGATACCGTATGGTTTAAAGCATATTTAGCCGTCTTGCAATTTCCTATGTCTTCAGATACCTCGACCCCGGAAACCGCGTCCGCGCCAGTTCCTACGATCGCCGATCCTGCCCGCCCGACCCCCACCTTTGGCTGGAGCGCCTATGCTGAGCAACTGAATGGACGTTTTGCCATGATTGGCTTTGTGGCCCTCTTAATCCTGGAGTTTTTCACCCACCAGGACTTTTTCACCTGGTTAGGCTTGCGCTAGCATCAGTCAATTGCCAATGAAATGTGGGATAGCCGTCTCGCCTGTTTGGATGACAGACAGGATGCCTATCTCACAACATTCAACCCATCTAAAATCTAAAATCTAAAATCTAAAATCTAAAATCTAAAATCTAAAATTCCACTCAGGGACCTAATTCACCCACCCGTAGGGGGCGTCCGTTGCGATCGTAGACCAACACATCCCACTGGCCGTTGATTGCAGCCTGAAAGGCGATCGTGCGCCCATCGGCACTGATGCTAGGATGGCGCACCTCAGCCTCCAGACCACTGGTGAGGAGGCGCAGTTGGCGGGTGGTGCGATCGTAGAGATAAATGCCGGTACGCCCCTGCCGACTGCCGGTGAAGACAATCGTTTGCCCGTCTTCCGCAACGGCGGGATCAGCGGCGAGCATATCGAGGGCATTGAGGCCAGGGACATCGACCAAGCGGCGGGTGGTGAGATCAAACAGGTAAATATCCTGGCTCCCCCGGCGATCGGAGGCAAAGGCCAGATAGCGACCACTCACGGCGGGGCTGAGATCACTCCCCATACTATTGAGGCTCTGGCCACCGATGGGGTCGAAGGGAAAGTTGAGCAGTTGTCCGGCACCGGTGCAACCGCCCAAGAGGGTGGTCAGGCTGAGGAGGAGGGTGAGGGTTAACGGGTGACGCTTCTTGGGAACCACAGAGGCACAGAGGACACAGGGGGGTGATGACGAGGGGCAGGCTCAGGGGGGCGCGCCAGGGGCAATATCGAGTTCAATACCGGGGCCGCGATCGAAGACTTCGATGTCCCATTGACCACGCCGACTGGTTTCAAAGGCAATATAGCGACCATCGGGGCTAATGCTAGGGTTACGGACCCAACCCCGATAGCCAGTACTCAACACCTCAACCCGTTGTGTGGCCCGATCGTAGAGTTCTACTTCTGGCTTGCCGCGATCGCTGGCAATATACACAATATAGCGGGCGGTACGACTGAGGCTAGGGTTCTCGGCGATCGCATCGGGGCGGTTCAGGCGGGGCAGGGTAATAAATTGGCGTTGTCGCAGATCATAGAGCAAAATATTCCGTCCCCCATTGCGATCGGAGACAACGGCAAGATAGCGGCCATCCCCACTCAAGGCAGGTTGTTCATCCGTGGTGCGGCTGTTGAGAGCAACGGGTCCCAAATTCTGGTTGCCAGACAGGCAAGCCGTGAGCAAACCCAGACAGCCCCAGCCCAGCAAACGGGTGAGTACTTTATCCAGCCTCAACATAACGGGTCCTGTCGTTAGGATAGGCTACTGCCGCCAAGGTTCCCAGGGAATGCCGACGCGGGCAGCCCACTAGTCATCAAAATCATTGCGGCGATCATCGGCCTCATCGGTTTGGGGACGAGCCTCCGGGCGATCGTCGCGGCGATCGTTGTTCCTATCCTCCGGATCGGGTGCATCGATCGGTTGATACGCCACATAATCCGCACTCGAAATATCCTCTTCTGGAGGGGGGGCCGATCGCCGGTTGGGAGGCGGAGCCTCATTACTGGCAGGCCGCTTGCGCTTCCGGCGGGGCGGCGCATCGGGGGATCTAGCCTCAGCTCGGACAGGGCCACTGGTCTCCTCGGTTGGGGGGCGGCGGCGCGGAGAAGATTCTCGGTAATCCCGTGCCCCAGCCGGTGGCTCCCGACGATCGCTGGTCATGGTACCAGGGGCCTCATTGGGGCGACTGGGGCGACGCTTACGCGGGCGAGGACCAGGTTCACTGTCCCAGTCATCGTCATTACGGCGGGGAGGAGCGTTGTCTCCAGCACTGCGCGATCGCGGGGCGGGGCGATCGTCGCTGTAGTCATCATCCCAATAGTCGTCATAACGTTCATTCGGACGGCTATCCCGGCTTCCCCGAATGCGACGGGTGGTCGATCGTTGATCAAACGAAACTAAATCATCCAACTCGGCCCGATACACCCGACTGACGGGCCGCTCCTCATCCACGATCGGAGTATTGCGCTTAGCCTGTTCCGTCGCCACCCCCCGCAGGCGAATACTTTCCACCGCAAAAAAGATGGCCGATCCCGCCACCAAAAACTGTCCAAACTGGAGGATAGGGTCCAATCGCCAGCCCTGAAACAACAGAATGAGGCCGCTGACCAACCCGACCGCTGCGAAGAAAATGTCGTGATCCCGCGAGAGTTCCGGGCGAAAGGAGCGTAACACATATAGCCCCAGCCCAGCCGCTGCGAGTGCAATACCAAGGATACTGGCTGGATTCAGCCCAAGATTGACCATCGTAACTCTCTATAAATTCGGTGCAGACTTTAGCGTGGCGCAGAACTCGAATGGGCGCAAATTTTGGCTCAAGGTAGACCTCGGATCAGGACAGCATGGGTATCGTACTGCGTTTGACCCAACCTACTTAAATTAAGCTTGACAGCGTACTCGGCTCACGGGCTGGGAAGAGACACCAAGAGAACGTCCCCCCCAGCCGCGAACGGTCACTAAGAACGTTGGATTTTGTCCTTCTGGCTAATGAAAATTAGGCCAACGGTTACGGGAATCACTACGATGGCAGCGCCCCAGACCAAGCTCCAGAGGAAATTTGCTAATGATGGCGTCATAGTTCCAGTGATGTAGTCATGGTTTTCACTCTTAAATTGTAACGGTCTTCGCCCCTTCTCCGCCCCCGATCGCCCCCGCCTTTTAGGCCGGGAAGCGTTAATAAACAATTCCTGACGACGGTCTATCCCCCAATTGTATTTTCCGGGCCGCACCCATTAGTCTAGGGAAACGGGGATGCCCGTCGGATGTTGTCCTCTGCAAGCTATGGCTGGAGATGCCTGTGTTAAACCCAGTATTAAGCCCTGAACGCTGCATGATTCCGATCGTGAAGTCCCCTCAGGACTATCAAGCCTATCGCATTAGCCCCCAGGATACCAATCGGCTCGCGATCGTCTTTGACCCCACCCAATCAGAGATTTCCCTCACCGTCTGTGTGGAGATTTTCGATGTGGGGGGGAAAACCCCACCCAATCGCCACCAACTTGCCGTAGAACTTTTTTTTGTCCTCAAGGGGGAGGGACGGGCGACCTGCGATGGTAAAACAACGCCCATTCGTGCGGGTGACAGTCTCCTAGTGCCGCCGACTGGCACCCATGTGATTGAAAATACTGGGAGCGATCGCCTCTATGCCCTCTGCATTATGGTGCCCAACGAGGACTTTGCGGAATTGATTCGCAGTGGCATCCCTGTGGATCTGGATGAACAAGATTTGCGCGTATTGCGTGGCCTGGATATGTTGGCTCCCTTAGCCCCCGTAGGGTAAGTGCACGGGACACGGTTGTTCGCAAGATACGGCGGAAGTGGGATGCTGGTGTGGCCATAGGATTGACCAAATCGGTATTCTGAATCATAGCGACGTTTTGTGCGAAACCTAACCTATGCGCAACTTCAAGTTTTGGCGTTTTCCCCAACGCACCTCTCGGCGGCTGTGGGTAACTAGCATTAGTTTGGTACTCGCCATCAGCTTGCTGCCGATGCTCCCTTCCTGGGCAGGCCCCACGCTGATGCTCACCGAAACCACCTCCCGCCCCCCCGCTGAGGTCGCTTCACCCGTCACCTTAGCCCAGCGGGCCGCGATCGCCCCTGGCAGCTTTGTGGCGGCGGCGGTCCGGCGCGTGGGTCCAGCAGTGGTCCGGATTGATACGGAACGGGTGGTGACGCGTCAGCTTGATCCGTTTTTCGATGATCCCTTTTTCCAACGCTTTTTTGGACCTGAATTTTTCTCCCGGATTCCCCGTGAACAGTTGCAACGGGGACAGGGATCGGGATTTATTGTCGATGGGTCGGGGTTGGTGTTGACCAATGCCCACGTGGTCGATCGGGCCGATCGGGTGACCGTGCGCCTCACGGATGGCCGCAGTTTTGAAGGGCAGGTGCGCGGGGTCGATCCCTTGACGGATCTGGCGGTAGTCCGGATCAATCCCCAAGGCGCAACTTTACCGGTGGCTCCCCTGGGTAATTCCAGCCAAATTCAGGTGGGCGACTGGGCGATCGCGGTGGGTAATCCCCTGGGATTGGACAACACTGTAACGCTGGGGATTATCAGTACCCTCAACCGATCGAGCGCTGAGGTAGGTATCCCCGATAAGCGGGTTGACTTTATCCAAACCGACGCGGCCATCAACCCCGGTAATTCCGGTGGCCCCTTACTCAACGAAAATGGAGAAGTCATTGGGATTAATACCGCCATTCGCGCCGATGCAATGGGGATTGGCTTTGCGATTCCCATCGATCGGGTCAAGCAAATTATGGCCCAGTTGGAGCGCGGTGAACGCATTGCCCATCCCTACCTGGGCATTGGCATGCGGGATTTGACCCCAGAGTTGGCCCGTCGCAATAACCGTGACCCCAATACAACGGTCTTACTCCCCGAAGTAGAAGGGGTGCTGGTGGTGCAGGTGATGCCCAACAGTCCGGCGGCTAGTGCGGGGATTCGCCGGGGGGATGTTATTCTGCGGATTGAGAATCAACCGGTTACCAAGGCCGAACAAGTCCAACGGCTGGTTGAGAATACCCGGGTCGGCCAAACCCTGCAAGTGCAAATTCAGCGGGGCGATCGCACCCAACAACTGGCGGTGCGGACCAGCGATCTGCCGACGAATCCTTCCTAGGTGCAACTATTATGAGCTTACTGGGCAACATTATTTGGCTAATTTTTGGCGGTTTCCTCACCGGTCTGGGCTACATTATCGGCGGCTTGGCCCTTTGCCTAACCATCATTGGCATTCCCTTTGGGCTAGCGGCGATGAAGCTGGGGGTGGCGGCCCTGCTCCCCTTTGGCCGCGATATCGTGCGAACCGAGTCGGCGGGCAGTACGGTAAACATGGTCCTCAATATTATTTGGGTGCTGGTGTGGGGGTGGACCTTAGCCCTGAATCACCTATTCTGGGCGTTGATCCTGGCGATTAGCATCATTGGGATTCCCTTCGCCCTGCAACACTGGAAACTTATCCCCCTGGCCCTGTTCCCCTTTGGCCGTGACCTCCGTTAAGGCGTGATGCCTGCCCAGAAGCCATGTCTCAACCCAACCCGTCCGCCGATCACAATACCCATCCCATCCCCTTGCCCGCCGTTTTCCGGATCTCGTCCCTGATCCGGTTGACCCTCTTGGGCTTTTATGTGGCCCTGACCCTGCCGCTCCCCTTTCTCAGCCAAATGACCCAAGCACCCGTCCCCGCCTGGGCGTTAAGTGTGGGAGTAATCTTGGGGGGGGTAGTGCTGCTTGCGGCCCTGAGCGATCGCGTCACGGTAGACGGTGACGGTATCCGGCTGAGCTATGCACCCTGGGTACCAACGGCGTTACGACCGGGTTGGTTTCTGCCCTGGGCGGCGATCGCTGCCCTCAAACCGCGCACAACGGGGCAAGGGGGGCTGGTTTACTATCTCCTGAGTCATGACGGCCAAGCTTACCTGTTGCCCATGCGGATTGCTGGGTTCAGCCGGTTTCTGCACCTGATCGAGCAATACACTGCCCTCGATACCCGTGATATTCGCCCCCTGGCCCAACCCTGGATGTACGGCATTCTTCTGCTGTTGACCCTGTTTCTCCTGCTGATCGATGCCTGGACGATCGCCCTCACCCTGGCTTAGTTAGATGCCTGAGCTACCCGATCGGGGTCGGCCTGACCCGGAATTTGCCCGCCATTGGTTGCTTGATTCGGCGATTGCCTTCCTGAATCACGGGTCATTCGGAGCCTGTCCTACGGCAGTGTTAGAAGCCCAGCAGGCCCTGCGATCGCGGATTGAGCAGCAACCGTTGCAATTTTTTGCCCGCGATCTCGAACCCTTACTCGACGTCGCACGGGCTAGTCTGGCCCAATTTGTGGGAGCCGATCCGGCGGATCTGGTGTTTGTGCCCAATGCGACGACCGGGATTAATACGGTGTTGCGATCGCTGTGTGATCCGGCCCATCCCGATCGCCTGTGCCCTGGGGATGAACTGCTCACCACGGATCACGAATATAACGCCAGTCGCAATAGCCTGGAATTTGCAGCGGCCTGGAGCGGGGCCAGGGTCGTGGTGGCACCGATGCCGTTTCCGATCGGGAGTGCTGAGCAGGCGATCGGGGCCGTTCTGGACCACTTGTCCCCCCGAACTCGGTTGGTGCTCCTGGATCACGTCACCAGCCAAACGGGCCTCGTATTGCCGATCGCGCCGCTGGTTCAAGCCTGCCGGGAGCGGGGAATTGCGACGCTGATCGATGGTGCCCATGCGCCGGGGATGGTGCCCTTAGATCTCCAAACCCTGGGGGCTACCTACTACACCGGTAACTGCCACAAGTGGCTGTGTGCCCCCAAAGGGGCTGGCTTTTTATGGGTGCAACGGGATCAACGCCCCTGGATACGACCACTCATCATCAGTCATGGCGCAAACTCCCCCCGTGCCGATCGCAGCCGCTTTTGGCTGGAGTTTGACTGGACCGGCACGGCTGATTTTACCCCTTACCTCTGTGTGCCCACGGCGATCACGACAATGGCAACCCGCTTACCGGGGGGCTGGTCAGGGATCTACCAGCGCAATCACGACCTAGCCCTACAAGCGCGGGATTATCTCTGCCAGATCTGGGGGCTGGTTCCCCCTGCCCCCGATGACCTGATTGGTGCAATGGTGTCCTTGCCGTTACCGTTGGGGTTACCCGCTGATGTCTACGATCGTCTCTGGCACGAGTTTAGAATTGAAGTACCCATTATCCCCTGGCAGGCCCCTTATCCGTGCCTGATTCGCATTTCCGCCCAGCTTTACAATCGCTTGTCCCAGTATGGATACTTGGCTGACGCGATCGGGCAGTTGTCGCAAGGGGGGTATGGAAACGGTGAGCGGGCGTCGCCCCCAAGCCTAGGGTGATCGGGTCATCCGGAGCCAGCCCAATCCAGTGGAGAGTTGCGGATATTCCCCACTGTTGAGGACTCCCAAAATATGTCACAGTGAACGGAAGGTTTCTTAACCTTTCCTTATGGCAACCGATCCCTGCGCTTAAGCAGGTGTGGATACTGTGCCTATGCCCTCCCTTTCGCCCATACCTCCTGAGTCAACGGCGGTTCCCCCTCCCCTGAGTCCGCCCGCCAAGTTTGTCGTACCCTGGCCCCGTATTGTGAGTGGCCTCGTGGCGATCGTGCTGGCGATCGCGATGACCGTAGCCGGTAGTTGGTACTTTACCCTGTGCTTCTGTTTGATTGTCTTTTTGGGCCAGCGGGAATATTTCCAACTGGTCCGGGCGACCGGAATTGCCCCAGCGGCCAAGACAACGATGGCCGTCAGCCAGGTATTGCTGATTCTGGCCACCCTGTCACCCACCTTCGCCGATGCCGTTTTACCGGTAGCGGGGACCTTTATCTGCTTCTATCTGTTATTTCAACCTAAGCTGGCCACGATCGCTGATATTGCCACCTCAATTTTGGGCCTGTTCTATGGGGGGTATTTGCCAAGCTATTGGGTACGGCTGCGATCGCTCGACAGTGCGGCCAGTAGCAACCTCCCCCTGGGCGGATACTGGCCAAGCCACTGGTCGGACCTCTTCCATGCACCCACGGGATTGAAAGTGACCCTGTTGGCCTTTATGTGTATTTGGGCTGCCGATATCGGGGCCTATCTAATGGGCAAACTGGTGGGGCGCACTAGGCTTTCCCACATTAGCCCCAAGAAAACGGTGGAAGGCTCAGTCTGGGGGGTGTTGGGCAGTATCGGTGTTGCGATCGTGGGTGCCTGGTATCTCCATTGGCCCCAGTGGTTGCTGGCGGGTCTGGCCCTGGGCATGATGATCGGCATTGCCAGTTTGCTAGGCGATCTGACGGAATCAATGATGAAACGGGATGCGGGGGTGAAGGACTCTGGACAACTGATCCCAGGACATGGCGGCATTCTCGATCGGGCGGATAGCTATGTTTTTACGGCTCCCCTTGTCTACTATTTTGTTACCTTATTTTTACCCCTCCTGTGACACCCCCCTAGCCAATGGCGGTCCATTTCCATGCCGATCATCACGGGCATCACGCCCCTGGGCCTTCTCGCCGAACATCGCCTGACTCTGGACACGATGCCCCCACCCATCACTACCGCCGTGCCTTTTTAATTGGGACGCTGCTCAACGTGAGTTTTGTGCTCATCGAAGCGGGGGCTGGTTTTTTGACAGGATCACTGGCCTTACTGGCCGATGCGGGCCATAACCTCAGTGATGTGTTGGGGCTGCTGATTGCCTGGGGGGCGAACTACCTGTCACACCGACCACCCACCCAACGCTATACCTATGGTTTCCGTCGCTCCTCGATCCTGGCGGCTTTGCTGAATGCCCTCCTGCTAATGGTCGCAATGGGCGGGATTACCTGGGAGGCCGTCAATCGTTTTGCCGATCCCACTCCGATCGCAGGGGGGATTTTGATCGCCGTCGCAGGGGTGGGGGTGGTGATCAATACCAGCACAGCCCTCCTGTTTCAGGCCGGTCGCGATCGGGATCTCAACATTCGGGGGGCTTTTTTGCACATGGCTGCCGATGCCCTGGTTTCCCTAGGGGTGGTTCTGGCCGGGATCGCGATTGTATTCACCGGTTGGTACTGGTTTGATCCAGTGATTAGCCTGATCATTGTTGGTGTGGTGATTTGGGGCACTTGGGACCTCCTTAAGGCGGCGCTGAACCTGGCCCTAGACGGAGTGCCCACCCACATTGAGCCGTTGGCGGTGCGTACCTTTTTGACCGAACTGCCCCAGGTGGAGCGGGTGCATGATTTGCATATTTGGGCGATGAGTACAACCCAAACGGCGTTAACGGTTCATTTAGTGATGCCCACCGGCCATCCGGGCGATCGCTTCCTCGCCGAAACCAGCCATGCCCTACAGCACCGCTTTGGCATTGAGCACGTCACGATCCAGGTGGAAACCGGCGATCCCGATCATCCCTGCGATCTAGAGTCGGATCATCGCATTTAGGCTGCTGTGCTAGTCGAAATAGAATAAGGTCACGATCTTACTTTGCTCCTCAGCGACCTTGCAGGTAGAGAGCAGGGTATGGCTGTCATGGAACGCAAAGCAAATCAATTGTTGGCAGCGGGAAATAATCTCCTGGTTGCAGAGGGAACTGGCTTCCGCCAAACTGAGGTGATCGTTATCCGGATTCTCCACCAGATGAATCACTTGCTCTAACTGATCTCGCGATTCACGAGGCTGGCGCTCCAAACTCTGGGGGAGGATGACCGTCAATAGATTAGGATCGGCCCGCATTGCCCCCCGAATAGCTGCATGGTTGGTTCCCGTGGCCCCCGATGTCATAATCTGGTTACCCGCCAGTACCAATGCGTAACTCATCAACTCGATAATTTGCTGATGGGTCAGGGGGACATGGCGTGACCCAAGAATGGCAATCCGTTTGGAACCCATCTGCTGGATGGCGGCTAGTTCCTGAAGGAAAACATCGACTCTGGGTAAGTCTACAGCTTGACTCAAGGGTAGGTTCAGCTAACACAACCCCGCTATTTTAGCAGACTGGCACGGGTGCGGACGCTGGATTTTCGCAAATGCCCACAGGCTATCTTGAAAACCTCGGTTATGGTTATGCGACCTTAGCCTGACCGAGGTAGGCCCGTAGCCGCAGTAAATTCAGCGTTTGGGCGAGATTTAAAGGCAGGACTGAAATGCCCTCTAGCCGTGACTGTACCCAACCATCTCCCCAGTACCATTCATGGAACCCATCCACCCCTTGACTGAGGAGAAGGCGCAGACAAGTGTCCTCCACGCGATCGACCTGATGCTGCACTGCGATCGGCCCCAAATGACTGGTAAACGTTAGGCCCTGGGTAAGGGTTTCCGGCAGACCAGCGGAAAACTGTTGGGGGGATAGCCATTGCTGAAACTGGGCTGGACGAATGAGGCTGTCGCGAATGGCCGTTCCGGAGGCGGCAATTTCGATACGGAGGCTACTTTGCTGAAAAATACCAAACATACTGGGGGCGAGAAGGTAGGGTGGAAAAACTCAAAGCCGGATTTTACTGCCATGTTCCCCACCATAGTGGCTACCGCCTGCTTTTGACTAGCCGTGGCATCGGTCAACCCGCTCGCTATTTTAAGCATGACAGGCCACACTGGGGATCGGTGAGAGTTGCGAACAACACACACCATCATGGCTTCCTGGCTAGCCTAGTGATCCGTCACTAAAACGGCGTAAAGCGAACCGAAAAGTAAATTCCGTTCTCCTGCCACGTGCGATCGCTATCCTCGCGATCGGTCAGAGGTATCCCCCAATCCAACCGAGCCGACAAGCGATTGCTCATTTGCCAAATTAACCCTAACCCCGTGCCGACCAGGGTATTGGTTCCCTGCACCTTAAACGCACTGTCATGGTTCCAACCTACCCCAAAATCAATAAACGGTGCAATTTGTAAAATCCCCTTAATCTCCGGCACCCGTAGCACCGGAATGCGCACTTCGGCAGAAGCAAACACGCCGTTATCTGTCAGCAACGTATCCTGCCGATAGCCCCGCACACTATTGAGACCGCCAATACTGATCTGCTCCAAAGGCACCAACGAATTCGGCGTTAATTGCGCATCCGATCGCAACACCAACAACGTATCTGCAGCCAACAAGCGTACATACTGGGCCTGCCCCCGCCAGCTAAAAAAGCGACTATCCGGGGCATCCTCATTCACCGTTGAGCCAAACGCATCCAAACCCAGATTGAACTGCGATCGCGCCGCAAACACCGCCCTTGGTTGCCGCGACAAATAATCCTGGAAAAACCGGACTGCGGTGACACGGGTAATGCCATCCTCATTCGCTCCGGGCGACAGGGGAAATTTCTCCCCTAATAAAAAGGTCTGGCTTTCCTGGAATGACCCGATCATTCCCAGGGCAAACTCTCGATTCGGTTTCTCAATAATCGGTTGGCGGAAACTCAATTCCAGGTATTTAGATTCCCCCGTAATATCAATGCGATCGAACGGCTCCTCAATCACCTCCGTATCCGTCAGGCTGCCATATAACCGCACTGTCCCATTGCGCGGATTCACCGGTACCGCATAGCTAAACTCATACTGATTACTACCATCCGTATTCGTATAGGTCAGCGCTAGCGCATCGCCCCAGCCCAAGAGGTTGCCATGCCGCAGTTCTACCCCTCGCTCAAAACTGCCGACACTGGGAACCCGGCCATTATCCGCAAACAGATCCACCGCAAATGCATCCGCCTCACTCACCTGCACCTTGAGCAAACTGGCTTCCGGACGGGTTCCCGCTTGCAGTTCCGCCGAAATACTCTCGATCAAGGGATTTAATTGCAATAACTGCAAAGCTTCCAGTAACCGCTCCCGGTTCAACGGTGCCTTGGTTGCGATCGCCAGCCGCGATCGCACATATCCAGGCCGTAACCGCCGGGTCCCACTCACCTCGATCGCCTCAATGCCCCCCTCAATCACCTGCACTGTCACCACTGCCCCCGCCCGTGGGAAGGTTTGCCCCGCTGGAATTACCGCTCCAGAGTTGACATACCCCGCATCGGTATAGGTTTTCGTGACCAAGGCCTCCACCTGTAACAGTTCACCAAAGGTCAGGGGTCGTCCTGTGAAGCTATGGGTAACCGCTGCCAGTTCCGCATCGCTGAAGGCCGTATTTCCCTCAAACTCAAAGCGATCGACTGTAACCGTATCGGGAACATCTGTAGACGGCGTTTCCGGTGTCGGCGTCGGCAGGTCTGGCACCTGTAACGGATCGGGTTGGGTGCAGGCACCACCGCCGGCGGAAATTCAGACGGCGCCGGGGGAACCGGGTTGGGGAGTACCCTCGGGAGCGATCGGGTATCCTGGGCCAGAAGATAGGCTGAAGCATGGCGGAATTCCGCCACGGCCAGGTCGGCGGGTGGTGCAATCCCCCCAGAAACCGAGGGGGAAAACAGTGAAGGGGTCACAATTGGGGTCACGACTAACGATGCGGCATCAGCGCTGTCCGTTAGCCAGGGTTCCGGGACGGTAGTGTTCGGAAGCGCCGCCCAGCTAGGCCCACTCCCCACAATTGGCAGGAATCCTCCCAGCGTCATCAATGATAACCTTAACGCGTTGCCTGGGGAGATGCCCTGGGATCGCCGACTCGCTGCCTGGGGATACCGTCTGTTACAAGAACTCTTCACACGCCTTCCTCAGAGTTTTAAGATGACCTGGAGCAAGCCTAAACCGACGGATTACCTGTCGGTTGACTAATACCATATCCTACCCAGGACAAGCCTCAAGCAGGATCAATTATCGTTCTGAATATTCAGACAACCATTAGTAACTTGATATTTCGTATTCTTATTTCTACTTTTGAAAAATTTAATTTCCTCATGTGAACCTCAATTAATTGATGCGGACGGCTTCGCTGCCTGCTTCAACCCCTGATGATTGGGTGGGCACAGTTACGAAAATGGGTGGGCACTTCGATTAATCTGGGATGGGGGCAGCTCAACCGACCCAACCGGCGGGATAACGTGGCTTGGGAGTGCAGGATTGTTATTTTTCTCGGTAGCCTGGTATCTTTCGCGGTACCCTCATGTTGTCAGGGAATGACTGAGAAAATGGTAGGGAGGAAATGGGCCTTGGCAGGTTAGTTGCCAGTGGGGGCACTGATGTTGCCAAGCCTGCCAGGGGTCCTGCCAATCGACGCGATTGCGACTGGCGAGGAGATATATCGTATTACCTGTCTCGGTGGCTGATTCGGGGAGGACAGCGGGGAAGCTCTGGGCGATCGCGGCTAACAGTGCTTGCCGTTCTTCCTGTTGCTGGGTTTGTTGTTGTTGCAAGGTTTGGTAACGCTGCTTTTTCGCTAAAAAATAGGCCCGTCCCCCCGTTGAGGATGGCAGTTCTGATTCGGGTGCAGCAGGGGGCAAAGGCGCTAACTTAATCGTGTATTCTGCCAGCCCTGCCAAGGCTGCCAACTGTTGTAAATGTAGCTCGGCCTGGCCCTGTAAATACTGCTGTAAACTGGCGTCCGAAACAAAGCACCGCCCAAACCGCAGGGGTAAGATCGTCGTCTGCTGGAAGATTTCACACAGCACCCGATCGTGGTGCAAAACGGCTTGAATTAACGGAGCCTCCGCCGTCGGCAACAACTGGGCTGTCAATCCTGGCTCAACGATCGCGGCCAATGGTCCGGCCTTCACGATGGCCAGGGGGGCCTGTAACCCTGGCGGCAACGCGATCGGCAGCGCATCCGCCCGCAAAAGCGCATAGACATACATAGCGATAGTAATCCGGTCCTAGCTCGTGGCAACAAACTCTAGAGTACTGGTTAGGTGCCATTGACCGAGTTTCCAATCAGCCCCCTCCGTTGCCTGCCAACGCAGGGGCAAACCCGCTTCCCAGGCCGTAAACCGGGGGTCACTCGCCCGCAGTTGGGCCATCAGTTGGGGGTGCATCGTCCCTGCCGGAATGGGCATGGGATAGGCCGCCAGATGATCCACACCCACGATCGCCTGGGGATTGAGACTAGGGGGAATCGCCGTTAACCCTTGGCGCGTAGCTAAATCCCAATGCCAGGTCTGCGCCTCGGTCGCAATCGTCAGCGTAACCACCAACCGCAGCGTACCCGTTTGCCACCCTTGCTCCGGAGCCAGGACTTGGGCATAGACCCCACCCACCAGTTGCGCGATCGTATAGGAACTTCGGGTCACCGCCCAAAATAGCCCTAATAACCAATCCCCAAAGGCACAACTGGCGGCTTGGGTTGGCCCCCGATCGCCAGGAAACAGCCAGGTGCCGGGTTGCTCCCAGTCAGCCCCGATCGTGCCAGCGGTTTCAATCAGGGCCAGGAGCAGGGGATCGGGATCAGCCAACTCCCGATCGGGGGTTTGGGCCAAGGCCTGCCAGGTGGGCAACTGGGCCAAGAGGTGTCGTTGCAGTAAGACCTCGCGCCAGAGGGGGGGGTGATCGGTAACCGTTGATGCCAAAGGCCAACCCACCCACGCGATCGGGCCAGTGTCCGCAATTGTCGTGCAGATTCCAGGCAGATCGGGAAACATCGCGGCTGCCGTGAGTAATGCCTCATCCGCCGGATCGGGCGCAAACTCAACGGCAAAGCCAGCACTGGCCGCGAGGGGGCTTGCCTCTGGGGAAATCGCCCCATCCTTTAGGGGCGTCGCAGGGAAGGGTGGCATCAGATCGGTCATCTCATGCGCGATCACCTCATGCGCAATCGTCTCCGCGATCGCGTCCAGGTTCCCTGGTGCCGTTGGGACAGCCGTCCTATCTAGGAACAGGTCGGACAGACTGCCCGACTCCTGCGCCCCCTGCTGCTGTGCCTCACCTGCTAGGTCATCCTCGGCTAGGTCATCCTCGACTAGGTCATCATCTTCTAGAAAAAAGATGGTTGTCTCTCCCTCCGTGTCGCTATCCCCTTCAAGAGTTTCCTCCCGATTCAGATCAGCCAGGGATAAGGGGACAGCAACCCCTGCGAAGGGAACCTCGAGGGGGGGAGCCACCTCTGGTACTGGGGTGGCAAGGGCGATCACATGGCCCCGTGCCGCTGTGGCCACCAGGGTGGGTAGGGGGATAAATTCGAGGCCACATTGCAAGATGAGGGTCCCCGATCGCCAAGCCGATCCAGGGATTAACCAGTCCCCCGTCACCCCCTTGAACCAGGTGGCCAGTCTGGGCTGATCCTGCTCAACCAGGGTCAAGACATGGGTCAAGATCTGTCCTGCCGTGCCCTCAGGCCAAGTAGATAGGGGAGAACCCAGGCGTAAACCGCAATCGGATGCGACACCCGGTAGCGGGGGACGTTGCACCGCCAGATCCACTGTCCAAGGAACCGCACCAGCCAGTGTTGGCGTCGCCGTTAAAGTCACCACTAACCGTAACAATCCCCCTTGCCATTCCCCGGTTGGGGTGAGTAGGGTTGCTGTTACCCCACTCAACAGACTCATCAGGGCGGAACTACTGTGGGCAATCGCCCAGAGCAGGCGGGGGGCAAGGTCCTGGAGCATCCAGTAGCTCGATGGTGGGGTTTCCTCCCCGGCCAGGGGCGTGGAGAGGACCGCTTGATAGGCATTTAGGGCCTCGTAGGCCTCATCCACCACATAGGGATAGAAGTTCGCGGGCGTCTGCGGCAGATCCGGCGGCCAATCCCCCTGGGGCGATCGCAGATGGGTCACCATTGCCACGAGGGGTTCGATCGCCGTTAACACCGAGGGCAGGGCGAGCACCGAAGTCACCGGTTGCCCATTAGCCAAGGATTCCATCGGGTTCACCCAATCTAGATCCGGGGGAGCCAGGACTAGGACTGTCCGGCTGAAGGTATCCTCCTCCTCTACTGGCAGCGGGGAGACCCCAGGCAGGCCACCGCGATCGGCAGGGGCAGGCAAGTGAACCGACGATGGGGCAGCGGGGGCGCTGGCCAATTCAGGCGGGGTGGGGGGAAAAGACGGGCTTGAGGGATCAGTATGGGGCATATCTCACCTGGCAGCACACGGTCATCGTGGGTCTCGGCAAGGCGGTGGCGCAGTCCATAGCCCCCTAGCATAGACCTCAGTTGTTTACAGTGGGTGGTTAGCTATTCACAGAACTTGATGAGTTTGAAGGGAAACGTGCCCAAAACCCAACCTTAAAATCCAG
Source organism: Coleofasciculaceae cyanobacterium bin_20 (assembly GCA_037445115.1). Taxonomy (GTDB): domain Bacteria; phylum Cyanobacteriota; class Cyanobacteriia; order B231; family B231; genus Trichothermofontia. The sequence continues at coordinate 19,041 of JBBILC010000010.1, read as the reverse complement.
TCGGGATTGAGTTAGGCTGGTCACCAACTGACCCAGAAGCATGATTGGGACTCCATCCTATCTAATAATTTCATCAATCTTTCGCAATATAGCCTAAACATTTCATCACAGTTTTATCCCCCAAATTAGGTTGACAGGGCTGATTTTATTTAGCACTCAGGCCCAGCCGTAATCCGGATAGTTCTCCCACGGATGGACACTGCTCACGGCCATTGTTGCAGCTCTGCGTATTTCCGCTGAGGGGGCACCCGTCGCCCCGATCGCAATACCGTAAAACAACGCTAGTCCTTTATAGGTGCGAGATCCACAATTAATTTGCACCTGCGAAATCTCTGCGAATCATGGCAACTCAATCAACGCTTCGTTCCCGTGGGATGGAACTGCTGTTAGCCTACTATCAGAAGCCTTCCCTTGCCCTCCGCAATCAATTAGTTAGCTTGAACGCCGGTTTAGTCCGTAAGGTCGCCTATCGCCTTAGCTATCAATGCACGGAACCCTACGAAGATTTAGAACAAATAGGCTACATCGGTCTTATCCGGGCGATCGAGCGCTTCAATCCGACCCAAGGGTGTGCCTTTAGTTCCTTTGCGGTTCCCTACATCCGGGGCGAAATTCTCCATTTTTTGCGCGATCGGGGTAGTACCGTCAAGGTCCCTCGCCGTTGGCAGGAACTCCACAAGGAAGGTCAACGGTTACGGGAAGAACTCCTGAAGCAATTGGGCACCACTCCCTCGGATCAACAAATTGCGGAGGCTCTTCAGGTATCCCTGCAAGACTGGTTGGAAGCTAAGCAAGTCACCCAAAATCGCCTGCCCCTGAGCCTGGACTCAACGGTTTGCCAACAAACGGATTCCTGCACCACCTTGGGAGACACGCTACCAGACCCCACCTATCAATCACTTCAACGCTTAGAAGAAGATCGCCAACAAATCCAAGGTGCCCTGAGCCAGCTAGAGGCTAAAACCCGCGCCGCGATTGAATTTGTCTTTATCCAAGGGCTATCCCGCAAGGAAGTGGCCAAGCGGATTGGCGTGAGTCCGATGACGGTAAGCCGTCGTATTCAACGCGGCCTACGCCAACTGACCCTTGCGCTCCAAGCCAAGGCGTCCCTCTCCGCCTAGAGGAAAGTACACTTTCTCCCTTAAAATCACAGGGACTCGCGAATTCTTCAGGCGAGGGGGAGAAAGCTGGGTATGGGATCTTTATTTATCTCGCTATTGCCCTATATCATTGGCAGCGCGATCGTGCCCGTGCAAATCATTGTGGGGCTGTTACTGCTGCAAAGTCCATACCAGGGAATCCTCAAGGCTGGGGCCTATGTGAGCGGGATGACGCTGACCCGGTTGTTGCAAGGGGTCATCTTTGGGGTCGTGTTAGCGGGACCGGCGGTTGCGGCCCAGGAAGGCAGTGGCAAGAATGGGATCATTTCAACCTTGTTAATGGTCCTGGGTATCCTGTTATTAATTACGGCCTATAAAAAATGGCGGGGAGCCGATGACCCAGATGCCCCGCCCCCCAAATGGCTGATCTTGCTTGAGCAGGCAACCCCGGCCAAGGCATTGGGGATTGGTGTGGGTCTTCCCTTGATTGCCGCCAAATTATGGGTGTTCACCCTGAGTGCGCTGGCCACGATCGCGGCGGCCCAGTTGGGACAACCCGCCAGTGCCATCGCCTTTCTCCTGTTTGTGATCCTGGCGGAGGTTTTCCTGTGGTTGCCGATCGGGATGCGGGTGTTACGCCCAAAGTCATCCCAACCCCTGCTCCAGCGTATAGCCGACTGGTTGATCAGCCACAACCGGGAAATCATCGTGGTGATTTCGCTGATTTTTGGCCTCTGGTTTTTGGCCTCTGGCATCTCAGGTCTTGCCGCCTAATTGTTAAGATGACTGAATCCAGTGTCCCTGTGAAAAGATAACGATCGCGTGATTACAAAACCAGAATGGCTGCGGGTGAAGGCCCCACAATGGCAGCGGGTGGGCAGCGTTAAGGACATCCTGCGGGATCTCGCCCTGAATACGGTCTGTGAAGAAGCCTCTTGCCCCAATATTGGCGAGTGCTTCCATCACGGGACGGCGACCTTTTTGATCATGGGACCCGCCTGCACCCGTGCCTGCCCCTACTGCGATATTGACTTTGACAAAACCCCCAGGGGCCTTGATCCGACGGAACCCGATCGTCTGGCGGAAGCGGTGCGCCGTCTGCGCCTCAATCATGTGGTCATCACCGCCGTCAATCGGGATGATTTGGCCGATGGCGGAGCGAGCCAGTTTGTGCGTTGCATTGAGGCCGTGCGATCGGTCTCACCGGGAACAACGATCGAGGTTTTAATTCCCGATCTCTGCGGCAATTGGACAGCCCTCGACCAAATTCTTGCGGCTGCACCAGAAGTCCTCAACCACAATACGGAAACCGTCCCCCGTCTCTACCGGCGGGTCCGGCCCCAGGGTAACTACGATCGCAGTCTGGAACTGTTGCGTCAGTGCAAGGCCAAGGCTCCCTGGCTCTATACGAAATCGGGCCTGATGGCCGGGTTAGGAGAAACCGAGGCAGAAGTCCTAGCCGTGATGCAGGATCTGCGGGTGGTGGATTGCGATATTTTGACGATCGGGCAATATCTCCAACCCAGCCCGCAACACTTAGCCGTACACAGCTTTGTGCCACCGGACCAATTTACCCACTGGCAGCAGCAGGGGGAAGCAATGGGCTTTTTGCAGGTGGTCGCGTCTCCCCTGACCCGGAGTTCCTACCATGCGGAGCAGGTCCGCGCGCTGATGGATCGGTATCCCCGTTCCCGACCTTAAGGTTGGGCAAGAAGATTGGGCAAGGGTTTCCAGAATGCCGGGGTGATCCCCCTAGGCAAAGGGGCCAATGCTGTCCTAAGATGCAGTTTCGCTAATCGATCCGGAGCATGGGGGTGTGCCTTGCGTACATTCCTGTGGCGCTAATCACGGGAGTGGGGCGTGGGTGGGGGAACCCTGGAAGTTAAGGGTAGGTCAATAACGCTACCGTTCGGAGCAGGTTCACGACGAGGTATTACAACTGTGCGAGCTTACTGGTTGCTGCCCACGCTATTGGGTGCGCTCTTATTCTCTACAGTGGCTGAAGCGGCCCAACTCCGAACTTGGCGATTTGATGCCAACCGGAATCAGTTGGAGTTCACCACTAATGGTGGGGTGCAACCCACGGCGCAACTGATTGCCAACCCCACCCGTCTGGTGATCGATCTCCCTGGAGTGATTTTTGGGCAGCCGATGGCGAGTCAGGCGGGGCGCGGGGCCATTCAGGCGGTCCGAGTGGCCCAGTTTAATCCCCAAACCACTCGGATTGTGGTCGAACTCGCGCCCGGTTACACGATCGATCCGGGTGCTGTCCAGTTTCGGGGCATTACGGCCAGTCAATGGCAAGTCCAACTGCCAACGCCCCAGCGGGTAACCGCCACTGCACCCGCCCCCAGCACAACCCCTCCCCGTCCCGGTAATGTTGCCATTGGTCCGACGGCCAGTGCGGGCAGAACCCAACTGGAGGATGTGTTTGTTACGTCCGATGGCTTCTTCGTGCGGACGGCTGGGGCCAATCCCACGGTGAATATTGATCGTAGCCGCGATCGCCGCACCATTACCGTAGAGTTGCGGGATACCAATATCGCCCCTACCTTCACCGATCGCAATATCACGGTCAACCGCTATGGTGTCAATCGCCTGCAAGTGGCCCAGGCCACATCAAACCCACCGGCTGCCCGCCTGACCCTTGAGGTTGATCCCGCCAGCCCCGACTGGCAGGCCAGTACCAGTGGCTCTAGGGGGATCGTGCTGATTCCCAGTAGCCGTACCGCCGCCGCCGCTGCTCAGCAGTCACCGTCTCGGGCCAATACCCGACAGTCACCCGCCACGATTCAGTCGGTGGAACTGAGCAATAACGATTCCCAAATTCTGGTGAAGGCCGATCGCCCCTTGTTCTACCAAAGCAATTGGGATCGCCAAACCGGGCTGTTCCGGATCGAAGTGGCCCCAGCCCGTTTGCATCGACGGGCACGGAATGCCCCCCGCCTCGCCCGTAATAGCCCTTTACAAAAGTTAGAGGTGCGGCAGGATGGGGAGAAGGTGGTGATTTCGGTCCAACCAGCAGCAGGTTCGCAAGTGGGGGAGGTTAATCAGCCCACCTCGCAAACCTTGTCGTTACAGGTTAATCGGGTAGTGGCCAGTACCCCCCCGCCGTCACCGCCGCCCACCCCACCGCCCGCCGTCCGTATTCCCGTTCCCCCCACAACGAATCCCCCGGCGCCTCCCCCCGCCACCCTGCCCCCCACCGGATCGTTACCCCGCGTTCCCAGTGGCCGGGTGATCGTGGTCATTGATCCGGGGCATGGAGGACCTGATCCAGGAGCGGTTGGGATTGGCAATATCTATGAGAAAAACATTGTGCTGGATATCTCCCGTCAGGTGGCTGCGATTCTGCAACAGCAGGGGGTGCAGGTGGTGATGACGCGATCGGACGATCGGGATCTGGATCTGGAACCACGGGTACAAATTGCCGAACGGGCCAATGCGACGGCGTTTGTGAGCATCCACGCCAATGCAATTAGTATGAGCCGCCCGGAGGTGAATGGGGTGGAGACCTATTACTATGTTTCGGGCTTGCCGTTGGCCCAGGCCATCCATAGCAGCATTTTGCAAAGTGGGTTGGGGATGCGCGATCGTGGGGTACGACAGGCGCGGTTTTACGTCATCCGGCGCACGTCGATGCCTGCCGTGTTAGTGGAAACGGGGTTTGTGACGGGGGCTGAAGATGCCCCTCGGCTGGCCGATCCCAATTTCCGCAGTCGGATGGCGGTGGCGATCGCCCGTGGGATTCTTAATTATTTTCAAGGGCGTTAGGAGAGGGAAGAGAAAAGAGAAAAGAGAAAAGAGAAAAGAGGTTACTGGGTACTCCCTCACCATCCCTGGGAGGAATAAGCGGTCAAGGAAGCAGGAACAGTGGCTGATCTGACCGGGTGCGAAGTCGGCGGTAGGGCCAAAAATTTGTGGGGAGAGACCCGCCGTGCTTGGGGAAGGGCCGTTTGCGGTGATTGTCGCGGGTGGGCTTTATTTTTTTTTAGGCGCTTATAGGCGGAACCCAGCCAATCACTCAGGCTATGGCTCATTGCGCCGATCTCCAAGCCGATGAAAAGCGCGATCGCCTCTAGGGGGTGTTGTTGCAGCGTCATCAGATAGGTGTGGGTAATCCCTGATAACTGTTGCTGAAGTAGGGCTTGCCAATATTGGGTGCCGACAAAGTATTGATAGGCGATCGCCCAAAGGGTGAGGCCCACTAGCCCAATCAGGGCAATGCAACCCATGAGATAGGCTAACCGCAGGAGGGTACCGATCAAGAAACCGTGGGTCCAAATGGCCCGGTGGCGGAGACTTTTTTGGTACGGCAACCAAAGCCAGCGCAACCAGCCCCAACGTTTATATTGGCGCGATCGCGTGTCCAGATCGGGACCAAACATGAGGCCACTGAAGAGGAATCCCCCGGCGACGAGGAGGGTCAAGTTACCATTACGGGTGGCCCCCAGGGTGAAGCCGACGATAAACGGCAAACTCCAGAGGGTAATGCGATCGTGGGTTTGACCTAGGGGCATAGGGGCACTCGGCAATTTGCTGTCGCTATGATAACGCCAACTTTTCGGATTGCGGTATGCTTCGGGTGCTAAGGTTTGCTACAATGACCTAGCGCAAGCAACATTACGCACAAGGGCGATTAGCTCAGCGGTAGAGCGCCTGCCTTACAAGCAGGATGTCACTAGTTCGATCCTAGTATCGCCCATCTCCTAAAACCCTTATCGAGCCGTTTTTAGCGGTGTAGTTGTACTGATCGTTGGTCGCACAGTCGTAATGCCCGCACGACGAGTAAATACAGATGTTGGTAGACCTCCGCCTCTGGGTTAGGGAAGTGGGTAAGTTCCATGTCGGTGACGGGGTATATCTGTTCCTCAAGGGTCACCAGGGGTAAGTTCAAGGTCTGGGGTAGAAATCGGGCTAAATTACGCCAACTTTGCCGAATAGCCTGCGATGTGTCGGGATGTAGTGTGAGCTGTCGAATTTTGGCCACATCTGCCGTACTCCACCCCCCTGCCCAAGCCGAATGGTGCCGCCCGATCGCGCCTAATGCCTTTGAACACCCGCCGCCCCCGATTAGAACTGCGGCAGACCGGGCTTTTGCGCGTGACATGAACCAGGCACTACACGCCTATCTCCCGCTCTGGGATTACCTCGATCGCCTGATGGTGCTCTATCCCCATGACTACGGTTTCAGTCAACAATGGCGACAACAGGCTGAGCAACAAATGCGGGCAACGGGCAAATCTGGCATGAGTGAAGCCGCGATCGAGCAATTTGTTGAGTATTTCTGGAAAGCTTTGCATCCGGCGCTCTTTATTCCCCCTCTGCTCCAGCGATCGGGCGGGGCCGATCTGGTTCTGGAACTCGATGCGCACCATCAAGTCACCGCAATTTATCGCAACTGCTGATTAAGCAAAGAATGGCTGATCTGATAGTAAAGAATGCGGACCTAGAACAGGTATTTTTATATGAATTTATTTTGTCAGATTTATTTTATTGAACTCCTCGCAATCAATTTTCGTTGCGTGGGGTGCAACTAAAAAGGAACTTGAAAGAGCCTACGGCTACGACTATCTTCTTGGATTTGGAGAACTAGACCCTGAGGATAATTTTCAACCCACCGCCGATCGATGATCGTCACAGTCATTCTTAGTGTTGCACCCGGCTCAACAATCATTCCCCTCGCTGTTTGATTAGCTGTTCCAATACGATCGACGTTCACACGAGCAGTCACACGATCGCCATTGGCATCAAAAACTCTAGCGTTGACGGGCATCGAGAGGAAGGTGAGATCGCTATTATTCTGAATATAAAACTGAGCAATATAGGTGCCACTGGTATTCAGTAGGGCACAGTAGAAATTGATCGTTACATGACCAACCGTTTGCTTCCCATTGAGAGTTCTATAGATTCCATTGTTGCCTGGGCACACAGCATCATGACTACCGCCACCACCACCACCGCCGCCTCTAGAACCCCCTCCCCCCGCCTGGACCACCCCTTTGGTGACTCGGTTCTGATCTAGCCCCCGCTCCGGTAGCACCACAAAATGAAGGACCACTTTGGTAGTGTCGTCCTATTTCCGCACATCCTCCTGTTCAGTCCGTAGACAAGGTGCCCTTATGCTATTGTTCAAATCTTCTTGGTTGAAACTCCTTGTCCTAGCTAGTTTAGCCACCCAGATAACTGGTTGTTTTTTCGTTCCTTTTGAAGGAAGCAGTACCAGCCCCTCACCAACTCCTACCAACTCACCGGCCCCAACCCCTTCCCCTTCTCTAGGCAGCATTAACTCAGTTGGCCAAGCTCCTCGTCCGGCAGAAGTTAGCCGCTACGAAACCCAGGTGAAAACTAAGTTGGATGCAATTAAGCTCCTAGCTGGCTTAGGGGACTATGAGCAAACCCATGACAACTATGTCAACTTAATGGAAGGCGGTATGACCGAAAACCTCAAGATTTCTCTAGAGTCTGGTATCAACTATGCAATTATCGGGGTATGCGATGAGGATTGCACTGATCTAGATTTCATTTTGTATGATGATAATGGCAACAAGATTGGAACCGATCGTGAAGTTGATAATTTCCCCGTAGTTACAGCAAACCCCAGATGGAGTGCAACCTTTACCTTAACTGTTGATATGTACCGATGTAATAATGCTCCGTGCTACTTCGGAGTCGGTGTTTTTGCAGAGAGAAAACCCAGTAAGTTGATCTCCCAATGATCAACCATAACAGCGAGGCTTTAGCCCGTAACGACTTCAGTCGTTACTACGAGCGCTGAAAAAGTTATGATCTGACCAACTAGGAAGGTCTCCCTCCTGAAAGTCGGGCCACTCATAGGCTTCTCGAACGTGCCCCTTACGTCTGCTGGCGGTACCAGGCGATCGTATTTTCTAGTCCTTGACGGAAAGGCACTTGGGCCACAAAGCCAAACTCAGATTTGGCCCGTTCCGTTGCGAGACAGCGGCGGGGTTGGCCATTGGGTTTATCCGTTTGCCAGACGATTTCACCGTCAAATTGCATCAGTTCGCAAATTAGGGTAATTAAATCCCGGATGGAAATTTCCTGTCCCGTGCCCAGGTTCACGGGTTCAGGTTTGTCGTACAACTGGGTTCCCATGACAATGCCACGGGCCGCATCCTCCGAGTAAAGAAACTCCCGCGTGGGACTGCCATCGCCCCAGACGTAGATTTGCCGATCGCCCTGTTGTTGGGCCTCATGCACCTTACGGATCAGCGCCGGAATCACATGGGAACTATTAGGATCAAAATTATCCTCTGGGCCGTAAAGATTCACCGGTAACAGGTAAATCCCATTAAAGCCATACTGTTGACGATAGGCTTGCAGTTGCACCAGCAGCGCTTTCTTGGCAATGCCGTAGGGTGCATTGGTTTCCTCAGGATAACCATTCCACAGATCATCCTCCTGAAACGGGACCGGGGTGAACTTCGGATAGGCACAAATCGTCCCCACACAGACGAATTTTTTGACCCCAGCTTCATAGGCACTGTGGATCAGTTGGGTGCCCATCATCAGGTTGTCGTAGAACAATTCCGCTGGTTTCACCTGATTCAGCCCAATCCCCCCCACATGGGCCGCCAGGTGGATGACAATATCCTGTCCCTGGACCGCTTGCTGACAGTGGGCCAGTTGGCGTAGATCACAGTCGCGCGATCGCGGCACCGTAATACGATCGGGATTAGCTCCCGCCGCCACCAGTTGCGCCACCACCCGTTTGCCCAGGAAGCCCGCCCCCCCGGTTACCACAATATTTTTATCACTTAAGTCTAGGGGGCGCATCTTCCTACTCCTTGCTCCTCACTTTTAAGGCACCAAATGACCGGAATCATGGCGAATCAATGCCTGGTCAATTTCAGACGGTAAGCGATCGCCCTTGGGTGTCGGCAAACCCAAAGCCACCAGATCCGCATCCACCATTAAATGCACCAATTCCGAGAACGTCACCGACGGTTGCCAACCTAATTTCTGTCGAGCCTTGCTTGCATCACCGATCAGCAACTCCACCTCCGTCGGTCGCAGGTAACGCTCATCAAACTCCACAAAATCCGGCCAGTTAAGGTTGACATAACGAAAAGCCAGATCGAGAAACTCCCTTACGGAATGGGTTTCCCCCGTGGCAATCACATAATCATCCGGTTCATCCTGTTGCAGCATCAACCACATGGCCTGCACGTAATCCTTCGCATAGCCCCAGTCGCGCTTTGCATCCAGATTACCCAGATATAGCTTCTGCTGCGTGCCGTTAATGATCCGAGCGATCGCCCGCGTAATCTTTCGCGTCACAAAAGTTTCGCCCCGCCGGGGACCCTCGTGGTTAAAGAGAATGCCATTACAGGCAAACAAACCATAGGCTTCCCGGTAGTTCAGCGTTTGCCAGTGGGCATAGACCTTGGCACAAGCATAGGGACTGCGGGGATAGAACGGTGTCGTCTCCTTTTGGGGAATTTCCTGCACCAGCCCAAACATCTCCGACGACCCGGCCTGGTAAAATCTCACCCCAATCCCGGTCCGCTGCTGGTAATCACGAATGGCCTCCAACAACCGTAGCGTCCCCATCCCCACCGTATCGACCGTATATTCCGGCGCATCAAAACTAACCCGCACATGGGACTGGGCACCCAGGTTATAGATTTCCGTCGGTTGCACCTGCTCCAGGAGTCGCCGCAAAGTCGTACCATCCGTTAGATCCCCGTAGTGTAGAAAAAAACGGGCTTCCGCCAAGTGGGGATCAATGTACAGGTGATCGACGCGATCGGTATTAAACGTTGAAGTCCGGCGCATGATGCCATGCACCTCATACCCCTTCTCTAACAAAAGCTCACTGAGGTAGGACCCATCCTGTCCCGTCACCCCCGTGATCAAGGCCCGTTTTACTGCCATAAGCGTCTACTTCATCCTGATTGAGCGGTTGAGCAACTGCCATCCCCTGAGGGATTACCCGATCGTGCCCCGATCGTAGCCGAGAGGTGGCCAGATCCAGGTGCCGACAAAATGACGACACAACGCCACCCTACCCCCTAACCGAGCCAACTTCTCCTAAAGAAGCCAGCCGTCCGATCCGGAGGGGCACTCTGGGTTTAGCTGCGCCGTCCTAGCTAGCAAACGCTCGATTCAGTAAGCCCCGTTGTTTTTCGGGAACACCACCACCCCGATCGTCTTGAGCACAATCCAGAAATCCGTCCAAAGATTGTGACAATCGACGTAGTAAGTATCAATCTGGACACGGCGCGGATAGGGAATATCATTCCGTCCAGACACCTGCCACAGGCCCGTGATCCCCGGCTTGATCGTTAACACCTTATGAATATGGTGTTCGTACTTGTACAGTTCCTCCGGGACCAGGGGCCGGGGGCCGACCACACTCATATCCCCCATCAAGACATTCCAGAACTGGGGAAACTCATCCAAACTCGTCAGACGCAAAAAACGACCAATCCAGGTTATCCGGGGGTCGTGCTTCAGTTTGAAGTTGTCTTCAAATTCCTGCCTGACATTGGGCGATGTTTCCAGCATTTCCAGCAACACCTCATCCGCATTCTCGACCATTGTGCGGAACTTGAGGCAGCCGAAGGGTCGGTGATTCTGTCCAATCCGGGTTTGGACATAGAAAATCGGTCCTGATGAACTGAGCGCGATCAGGAGCGCTAGCAACAGGTAAAGGGGCGAGAAGAGGATCAGGACCGCTAGCGAGAAGACAATATCAAACACTCGTTTGGAAAACTCCCGGTCCAGGCTCCGAGGCAGTCCCCTACGTCTACCCCGGACAGCAAGGGGCTGAAACCCCCGCTTGACTAGTGTACGAACTAACTTGCCGGAGAGGAGTTGGCTTTCGGCAGTCATTTTACTCCTTACAACAATCCACACCACACACAGTCATCATCATAAAGCCAGATCCCCCTAATCCGGTGTGCCCAGTCGTAAAATTAAGTATTGAAGCCCAAATTCAGGCTAAATTGGGCTGTGTTTATCCCCAATATTGTGGCCTAGGACACGATTTGTCCGGCGTGGACCGATCCTGGCGACCTGCATTTGTAGCTCTTACGACTGGGGGGCGATCGTAGCTCCCTGGCCAAATGCCGTAATACAGTGGGCAAGAAACCGACCATAGTGTTCGGCAAAAATTTGCGGCGAGAAGCGCTCCGCCTGCCGACGAATGGCCTCTGGGCTGAATTGGGTTTGATACTGTTCAAAGGCTTCAACCGCTGCCATGAGGGCTGTTGGGGTTTGGGGAGTAAACAGGATACCCGTGCCGCCCTGGGGGTCCTGCTGCCAATCCCGTACCGTTTCTCCCACGCCCCCGGCCCCGTAGCCAATCACGGGGGTACCACAGGCTTGGGCTTCGACGGGCGCAATGCCAAAATCCTCACAAGCAGCATAGACAAAGGCTTTGGCCTGGGCCATGTACTGTTCCACGATCGCGTTGGATTGGGCACCCAGGAATTGAATCTGGGAACGCGCCATGCGTTGTAGTCGCGGTAAATCGGGGCCGTCGCCAATCACAATCAGGGGGCGATCGAGTTGGTTGAACGCCTGGACAATGATATCCACGTGCTTGTAGGGAACCAGACGGGAAACCGTGAGATAAAAATCCTGCTTCTCTGGCTGAAGTTGGAAGCGATCGAGGTTCACAGGTGGATAGATCACTTCGGCGGGGCGGCGGTAACAGCGCCAGATGCGACGGGCCGTATGGTGCGAGTTGGCGATGAAGTAGTCCACCCGATTGGCGGAAATCACATCCCACTGACGCAGGCGGTGCAGCAAATAGCGGGTGAGCCAGCCCGTAACCCCCTGACCCGCCCGACTGCCCTGGAGATAGTCGAAGGTGAGGTCCCAGGCATAGCGCATGGGGGTATGACAATAGCATATGTGTAATTGATGGGGAGCCGTGAGAACTCCTTTGGCAACCGCATGGGAGGAGGAGAGCAGGATATCGTACTGGCGCAGATCCAATTGTTCGATCGCCAAGGGCAGCAGGGGTAAATATTTCTGCACCCCATTGCGGGCGCGGGGGAAATGTTGCAGAAAGGTGGTCCCGATCGTCCGCTGGTAGAGATAGCTATCGGGATTGGTGGATTCAAAGTCGATCAGGGCATAGAGATCGGCCTTAACGAGGTCTAAAATCGCCTGTACGACCAGTTCGGACCCGCCCGTGGCTTGGGGGGTCAACCATTCGTGAATCAGGGCGTAGGATTTTTGGGCTGTCAACCGTCTCTCCTGGAACCAACCGTTCGTATTGGGCGGGCTTATCGGGACCCTGATTGTCCCAGAAAGCCGTTGGCGCAACCCGCCTCTACAATTTACCAATCAATCTACCCATCAGCATTTCGGCATTCCGAATCTGGGCATTCCAAATCCTGGCATACTGGGGGGAGAAATTTTGGCGGAGATTGAGGGGTTGCCGTGGGCATGAAGGTGACGGAACAGCAGATCGATGTGGGTACCTTGCAGTGGTTCTATCGGGAATGTCTCCCGACGCAGGAGCCGGAACGTCCCCCGGTGGTCCTGTTACACGGTATCCCTTCCCAAAGCTATAGCTGGCGGGATGTGTTGCCTCCCCTGGCCGAACAGGGAATGCGGGCGATCGCCCCGGACTGGATCGGCTCTGGCTTCTCCAGCAAACCGGAACCCCGTGAGTTTGGTCGTTATACCCCAGAGGCATATCTCAAGGCATTCGCAGATTTTGTCGATACTTTGGCCCTGGAACGTTTTTCCCTCGTCGTCCAGGGATTTGTCGGCTCGGTGGGCTTGCAGTATGCCCTGCGGCACCGCGATCGCATCGAACGTCTGGCCATTTTCAACGCGCCCCTAACAACGGCAGTCCGTCTGCCCTGGAAACTCAAACAACTGGGACTGCCTTTCGTTGGCGATATGCTGACCCAGGACCCCCTAATGATCGATCGCACCCTCGAAGGCGGCGGTTTCTACCGCGTGCCCGATGAGGCCCTGGATGTCTATCGGCGGCCCTACCTGAAAACCTCAGCAGTGGGGCGTGCCCTGCTGGCCACGGTGCGTAACCTGCAATTGCCCACGGTCCTGGCCGAACTTGAAACGGGCTTCCAAACCTGGGAACACCCTACCCTGGTGGGTTGGGGCATGGAAGATCCCTGGCTGCCGTTCAGCCTGGTGGAACAGTTCGTGATCGCCGTTCCCCAGACCGAAGTTGTCAAGCTGGAACAGGTGGGGCATTATCCCCAAGAGGACTGGCACGAGAAGGTGAGTCAGGCACTTATCCCCTTCCTGCGCCGTCAGCCCCATTAACCGGGTCCCCTTGTCCCCCTTAGGGTTGCCCGCCGTGCAAAGTTACCCCCCTGAAATGTTCGCGTCTGTGGGTTTGCTGCATCCATGCTCTCGCCTTGTTTGACCCCCGCCTGCCCCCATCCCCGCCATTCGGCCCAGCCCCTAGCGGTCCTGGGTCCCATCCTGCTCCTGGTCCTTAGCTTTGCGGGCCTGGAATGGGTGATCGGACGGTTCAGCCATAGCTTGGCGCTGCAATCTGACTCTGGGCACATGCTAGCCGACGCCAGCGCTATCCTGATTGCCCTAGGGGCCACGGGCATGACCCGGCTCACCCGGTCCTATTACCGTGCCCACTCCCGGCGCTGGGAACTGGGGGCGGCCCTTCTAAACGCGATCGGCCTACTGTTCATGGCCGGGTTAATCGCCTGGGAAGCCGCTAAACATCTGGCCCATCCCCCCACCACGGTCATCAGCCTGCCTATGTTGCTGACGGCGATCGTGGGGTTACTGATCAACGGCATTGGGATGGCATTATTGCACCGGGGCAGTCAGCAAAGTTTGAATTTACGGGGCGTCTTTTTGCACAGCTTGGCGGATCTGGCCAGTTCGATCGGGGTGATTGTGGCCGCGATCGCCATTTCAGTCCTGCACTGGCTCTGGCTAGATGGGGTGATTAGTTTAGGCATTGCGGGGTTGATTGGGGGCAGCGGCCTCTGGCTGATGGGGCAAAGTTGGGCGCAATGGCGTCAAGGCCCCCCGGTACAAGCCCCCCTGCTACAATCCACATCTTTAGCGGCTTGGGGTTGGCAAGAAATCGGGGCAACGGATTTGGCCACGGTGATCCGCCGCTCATCCCCCGTCGCCAAACCGGAGTTCCCTGGTCCGTGAACTGGCCAGCATCAGCAACCTGCTCAAATAGAACATGGGACTTTCCTTAAATTTACTGGGGGTAACCTCAAGGGCAGTAGAGCAAAATGGTATAACTCTGGTAGGCTTCTAGTGAGTCTGTTATACCCATCGTCATCTGTGTGCGATCGGGTGCAGGGAACATCCCCAGTTGTTTCGTTGGAGTGACCGTGATTGCAGTCTATCCCGGCAGCTTTGATCCCATTACCCTAGGGCACCTCGATATTATCGAGCGCGGTTGTAAGCTGTTTGAAACCGTGATTGTTGCAGTGTTGCGTAACCCCAACAAAACCCCGATGTTCACCGTGCAAGAGCGTATGGCACAAATTCGCCGATCGACGGCCCACTTACCCAACCTCGTCGTGGATAGCTTTGGTGGGCTAACGGTAAATTATGTGCGTTCCCACAATGCTCAGGTCATTCTGCGGGGATTACGGGTATTATCAGACTTTGAACTGGAGCTACAGATGGCTCACACCAACAAAACGTTGGCCGAACAGGTTGAAACGGTCTTCTTGGCCACTTCGACGGAGCACAGCTTTCTGAGCAGTAGTCTCGTCAAAGAAGTGGCCCGGTTTGATGGTTCGATCGATCACCTTGTCCCTAAACACGTCGCCCTGGATGTTTATCACCGATGCTGCGCCAAGACTCCTCTCGGACCGAATCCGATCGTAACGGATCAGGCTACGCCAGCAGACCCACCGCAGCAGGAGGGAATAACGTAGACATTCAAAGGGAGTTAAATCGCCTAGAGGAGCTAATCCTCGACAGTACCCGCCTGCCCCTTACCCGCTGGACTCTGGTGGATGAGGAACAGTTTTTGGAGCAGTTGGACTTGGTGCGTCTGAGCTTACCCGCCGCCTTCCGCGAAGCCCAGGAGGTGGTCCAGCAGCGGGAGGAGATTTTGCTGGAAACGGAACAGTACGCCCGATCGATCATCGAAGCTGCCGAACAACGAGCAGCCCAGATTAAGGATGATTTGGGGATTATCCAGCAAGCCGAAATGGAAGCCCGCCAGATCTGGCAACAGGTGCAGCAAGAATGTGAAGCGGCGCGGGAGCAGACCCTTCAGGAAATTGAGCAACTGCGGCGGCAGGCCCAACAGGAATTGGGTGAAGCCCAACGCCGTACCCTAATGGAATGTGAATCCCTGGAACAGGGAGCAGATGAATACGCTGATCGCGTGTTGAATTCGATCGAGCAGCAATTGAATGACATGATGCGCATCATCCGCAACGGTCGCAACCAACTTCAGCGTGAACTTCCCCCCTCCCACACCGCCGAACTAAGCGGCGGTCAAGTGCGATCGGCGATCCGACCTGCCGAAGGCCGGGGCAACCCTTCCCAAGCTCGACCCTAGGACAGTAAACAGCAAGTTTGGCAATGGTGATAGTAACGACTTGAGTGGTGGCGGGCTTCAGCCCGCACTACAAACTCTGCCTAATTAATTAGGCACTGTACTAGCCAGCGGCAGGAAGCATGGGGTAGCTATCGGTAGGACATCTATAGAAACACTACAAAATTTGGCGGCTGCTCGTGTCCCTACAGTAGGATGGGGCTGTGGAGGTTCGATTGGACGCTTGTTCGCCCTGAGATCACATCGGACGGATGGAATACCATGTCCCTGAATTTAAGTTTGGTGTGGCTGCTGGTGGGGTCAGTTCTGTGTTTAGCAGAATTGTTTCTGCCCTCGGCTTTTATCGAATTTACCTTGGGGGTTAGTGCCCTGCTGGTGGCGATCGTTGCCTTAGTGATCCCGTATTTTACGGTCCAATTTGCCCTCTGGATCGCCCTATCTGGGGTGCTCCTGGTGCTATCACGGCGCTTGGTACCCGATCGCAAGGCGGCCCTGAACCTAGAGGGCGAACGGGAAGCCGAAACCCTCACGGAAATACCCGCTGGGGAGGCCGGACGGGTGCTATATGAAGGGAATTCCTGGCGAGCCTGCTGTGAAGACGAAGCGCTAACCATTCCAGCCCAACAAAAGGTCTACGTGATTGGGCGCAAAGGTACCACGCTGATTGTGGTGCCCCAATCCGTGCTCAAAAGTTCAGACCTGGGTTGAGCCTCCGGTCTGCCCTGCCCTTAGCCGGGGGTTAGCAGGAGTGTGCTAACAGTAATTTTTAACCCAATCGTTTGAGGAGACAGCCCCGATGGGAGGATTTATTGTTTTGGTATTTCTTGTCTTTGGTGGTTCAGCCATCATTGGCTCAGTCAAAGTGATCAGCCAAAGTGATGAAGCGCTGGTGGAAAGCCTTGGTCGCTACAAAACCAAACTGAAGCCGGGCCTCAATTTCGTGACGCCCTTTATCGATAAGGTGGTTTACCAGGAAACCATCCGGGAAAAAGTGCTGGACGTTCCCAAGCAGAATTGTATTACCCGTGACAATGTGTCCATTTCGGTAGATGCCGTCGTCTACTGGCGCATTATCGATATGGAAAAAGCCTTCTACCGAGTAGAAAATCTGGTGCAGGCGATGCAAAACCTGGTGCTAACCCAGATTCGTGCCGAAATGGGCAAACTGGAACTGGATGAAACCTTTACGGCGCGGCAACAGGTCAACGAAACCCTCCTGCGGGAATTAGACACCTCGACCGATCCCTGGGGCGTTAAGGTCACACGGGTAGAATTACGCGATATCACGCCTTCTAGAGCCGTGCAGGATTCAATGGAACTGCAAATGGCTGCCGAACGGCGCAAGCGAGCTGCCATCCTTACCTCAGAAGGGGAACGGGATGCGGCGATTAACACGGCCCGTGGGGAAGCGGAAGCCCGGGTGCTAGATGCGGAAGCCCGCCAAAAGGCGACGATTCTGGAAGCGGAGGCGGAGCAAAAGGCCATGATCCTCCACGCCCAAGCCGAACGGCAGGAGCAAGTTCTCCGTGCCCAGGGGACCTCAGAGGCGATGCAACTCATCACGCGCACCCTCGGCGCTGATCCCAATAGCCGGGAAGCCCTCCAATTCTTGTTGGCCCAGCAATACCTGCAAATGGGTCTCAAAATTGGCAGCAGCGAGAGTAGCAAGGTGATGTTTATGGACCCCCACAGCATCCCGGCGACGATCGAGGGGATGAAGGCAGTGATTAGCGGCAACAACAGTGACGATCTCCCCGCGATCGCCCGTTAGCCGATCGCGGGCATCCCCGCGCTTATCCCCCCAGTTCGTAGTGGCGACTTCAGTCGTCACTACCCAGTACTTGTTGCAGGCCAACGAATAATCATCGGGAGATCAGCCCTCCTGGGGCGACTAAGGTCGTGACGATCAACCGTGGGTGACAGTCTCAAAATTGCCGTTAAATGGCGTTAAGAACACCTCGAAAAATACCCATCTTGCACTCACAGCCAACGCAATTTCGTTAGTTGGGGCAGTTGCACTGCCCCGATCCCACCGTCATCGGGATGCCCTTAAGGGGTGGCTTGGGCTTGGCAACGATCGCAGAGGCCGAAGAACTCGAGGGTGTGATAGAAAATCTTAAAGTGGTGTGCTCGGTTTAACTGGGCTTCAAGTTCATGTACGGGGCATTCGTCGATTGGGATCGAGTTGCCGCATTGTAAACAAGTCAGGTGGTGGCGATCGGTGTGGATGAGGCTATAGGCAGCTTCCCCATTAGCTAGGGCACGCACCTGCACTGCGCCTTCCCGTTTAAGCGCGTCTAGGGCACGGTAGATTGTGGCTAAGCCTAATTCCTGCTGTCGTCGGTGCAGTTCAACATAGATCTCCTGGGCCGAGAGACTCTGGGGGGTCTGCTTCAGCAGGGTGAGAATCCGTTCTTGGCTACGGGTACGTCTGGCTCTCATTAACGATGGCGGAACGATTCCTTTGATCTTAGCCTAGTGATCTTAGCCTAGCCTTGCTGACCGTCAGGGCCGCCGGGTAGGCCGAGCAGTTCGCCCTGACCAGGGATGACTTCAGCGATCGCAAATGCCTCGATTTGCTGCTGCTGGAAGATCTGGATTGTTCGCTCAGCCTGAGACGGGGGCACAATCACCGCAAACCCAATGCCCATATTGAACGTGTCAAACAGGGCAGTCGGCGGTACCTCCCCCACCCGTGCAATCCAGTCAAAGATGGGAGGAATTGGCCAGGATTGGGTAAATTGTAGGGCTTGGTTGGGACCCAGGCAGCGGGGCAGATTTTCTGGTAATCCACCCCCCGTAATGTGGGCCATCGCATGGATTGCCAGACCCGATCGTCGGGCTGTTAGCACGGGTTTGACATAGATCTGCGTTGGCGTGAGCAACACCTCACCCAGCGTCGCCCCCCCCAGTTCCGGTGGACAGGCTTGTAGGGCCTCTGCCAAGGGTTCTCCCAGGATTTTACGCACGAGGCTAAAGCCATTACTGTGGACACCCTGACTGGCCAGACCGATGACCCGATCCCCTACCTGGACCTGGGAACCATCCAGGATCTCGGATTTTTCGACAATTCCGACACAAAACCCGGCCAAATCATACTCCCCAGGTGGGTAAAAACCGGGCATCTCCGCCGTTTCACCGCCAATCAGGGCACAGCCCGCTTGCTGACAGCCCTGGGCAATACCGGTCACCACCTGGGCCAACGGTTCCGGCTGCAAATGGCCCGTTGCCAAATAGTCCAGGAAAAACAAGGGTTCTGCCCCGGCAGTCAAGACATCGTTGACGCACATGGCCACCAGATCAATCCCGATCGTCTCGTGGCGATCGCAGGCATGGGCCAGCTTTAGCTTCGTCCCCACCCCATCCGTGCCAGAGACCAGGACCGGTTCCCGGTAGCCCGTGGGTAACGCAAACAGACCACTA
>JBBILC010000009.1:0-63544 GCA_037445115.1 Coleofasciculaceae cyanobacterium bin_20 | reverse complement strand
GATTAGTGTGTCTATTTTTAGAAAATAAAATCTTAAGATTCAACACTTCTGGGCAATTATAAAACACCAATCCCACCATCAGCCAAATTTGCAGCCCCCAGAAATGGGGCCAAGAAACCTCACTGAAAAAGGATTGGATGGCTACCGCCAAACTCTTGTGTTTGATCGCAAGTGGAATGAGTTCCTCAAGACAGCGAAATACAACGGTAAAGCCTCCATAGATAAGGGTTTTCCAGAGAATGTTGACGATTGGGTGCCGCTTGGCAAAGAGATGCATGAACGGCATTTGTTCGGCAATGAGAACCGCTTTGGCTACAATCAATGCCCCCACCGTCGCGATCGTCATACTGGTGGGCGTTAGGCCATAGGATTTCAGCATAATCGCCTTGGTAATATCCAGCAGGTGAAAGAGAATAAAAAAACAGGTAAAGGGCGCGATCGCGGCCTGGAATTCGTGTTTGAGGAAATGTAGAATTTTACTCATTATTTTTATATCAGGTGTTTTACATCAGGTGTTGTTATCCACTGTCCCTAAATTCTTCACCAACCGGAAGCCAATATGGGACATCCCCGTATCCGGAGATTCGGCTTCACGGGCGGCGAGACGATAACGGCTACAGTAGTTTTTTGCACAGAGAAATGATCCGCCTTTAATCACGTGTTTAGCCACCCCCGGTTCGCGGGGATCATAACTTTGGGCCGCATCGGCAACGATCGGATCAACCTGATGGGCCTGGTGCGGGCGATCGACGGTATACCAGTCCTGCGTCCACTCCCAAACATTGCCGATCGTGTCGGATAACCCATAGGCATTGGGGGGAAAGGTACCCACGGGAGCCGTGCGGAAATACCCATCGGCCTCGGTGTTTTGGGTGGGGAATTGGCCCTGCCAGGTGTTGGCTTTTTTCGCCGAGTAGCGGTTGCCCCAGGAGAAAATGGCGTTGACCAGGCCCCCGCTGGCAGCATATTCCCATTGCGCTTCGGTGGGTAGCGCTAACCCTGCCCAGGCAGCATAGGCGGCGGCATCTTCGTAGGCAATGTGAACCACGGGATGATTTGGGCGATCGCGGATATCACTCTCTGGCCCTTCCGGATGTTGCCAATTAGCCCCAGGCACCCACTGCCACCAGGACAGCCAGGGGATATCTTGCCCCTCGATCGCGGGGGGGATCTGGAAAACGACGGAACCGGGCGATCGCGCGTCATCAGGCAGATCGGGGAATTGTTCCGGCGATAGGGGCCGTTCGGCGACGGTGATGTAACCCGTCGCGGCAACAAATTCGGCAAATTCGGCGTTGGTCACCTCATGCTTGCCGATACAGAAGGGGCTGACGGTGACATCTTCGACTACTTGCTCTTCGGGATAGTCAGCGAGATTGGACCCCAAACGAATCTTGCCCCCTGGGATGAAGGCCATGTCGGCGGGACAGGGGGGGGGCACCGCCGCTGCCAGAGTAGGGGTGGGCAGGCTGAGGGCGATCGCCAGGAGGGTCAAGAGGCTGATGAGAACTTTCACAGTAAATCGGTGGGGTTTAAAAACCCGAAAAATACGAAGACACGAAGATAGCAGCTAGCGCAGTCCCATAATGACTAAAGTCGTTACTACGAACGTTGCAGTTTGTAGTTGGGGCTTTAGCCCATAACGACTAAAGTCGTTACTACGAACATTGCAGAATTTATTATCGGGTCTATGAGTTTGTTAAGGCCGTGGGCATGAGGGGAGGCTGTTTCCAGGTGCCATCAAGGGCGGCAGGTTTCGGCCAGTAGATGCGCAAAGCCACGAAAAAGGGACCATCCGGGGCCGGTAGCCAGTTAGCTTCCTTCTCACTGCCGGGGGAGTCATGCTGAATGAAGATCGTGACACCACCGTCGGCATCTTTCTGGAGGTTGGGGAGCATGGGTGAGTTGATCAGATAGCGATCGAGGGGATTGGCCACCAGTAGGCTATCGGGTAGCCCATACATCGTCAGGGACCAGAACGCATTGGCAGGCGGCAATTCGTCGGGGCCAAAGTGGACCGTATAGCGATGGGCCGAGCCATCCAGCGGTTTCCCATTCGCATCCAGCGTATAGAAGGGATACATCGCCTCTTCCTGGGAGTTGCCGAAAATGCCCAGGACTGCGCCCGCCATGCGGTACAGGTAGTTGTTCTGGAGGTGCGCCCGCGTCCCAAAGAGAGCGCCGCTGGTGACCTTGCCGGTATCAATCTCGGTTTTCTTGAAGGTCTCGAAGGTCTGCCATGCATCGGCGATCCCAGCGGTAACGGCCTGCTGAATTTCCGGTGACAGGCTTTGGAAATCAAACGGTTCCCCGTGCCCGATCCCCAACTTACGGAAGCGAGCCATGAGCGCCGCCTCAGAGGGATTTGTGGGGCATTGTTGCAGAATGAAGTTCAGGATATCGAAAAATTCTGGGGCAGTGCGTTGCTGCTCTGGGGTCAGGGGTTGGATGAAGTCGAGCGGGGGGGCCGTGGGTTGGGTCCGCTTGCCCAGGAAGGCGGACAGGGGTTGCACCTGGTAGCCCGCCTGGATCTGTTTCACCTTGTCCAGATCCGCTGGATTAAAGAGTTGGGTTCGGTAGATGACCAAGGCGAAGTCGGTTTCGGTACGAATGACTTCCTTAATCCCGGCAGGGGTCTCGCCGTGCCAGTGGGGACCCGCTAACAGGAAGTGGCCACCGCCGTTACCCGTTGTTCGGCTGCCGATGTAGGCAAAGTTGTAGGTATAGAGGTCCACAAACTGGAGCGAGAAGTAGCGATCGTGATCGATCGCAGGCACCGTGAGCACCAGCGGTTCCGCCCGCAGATCAGCCCCTAACATCGAGTAGGGGGTATCGGAGTTGGGCGTTTGGACAGCAGTATCGGCGGGGGTATAAACGCGGGGAATATTTTTAAGGACGTTCCAGGGAGCTTTAAATTCAGGTGAATTGCGATCGACAAAGTAGGCATATTGAATGCGGTAGCTGTCTACCATTGGGTAGCCATAGATGTAGGCTTCCTGGGCGATCGCACGGGCTTCGGCAGGGGTGAGGTTGGGCTTGGCCGTGGCGGCATAAACCATAAATGCAAAGATGACGAAGAGGGACAATACCAGCGATCGGAGGAACGACTTAGACATTACCTTGCTATCCGATTGACAAAACGGTTTCCCAAGTCCCTCCCCCAGGCTGGGAGAGGGATTGCAAATCAGGGCGTTGCCTACGCCTTAGCTTGGCTAGGTTGCAGGGCGATCGTCAGCTTGTTGATCTTGCCGTTGAACTTGAACGGAATCTGGTAATCCCCATCATCAACCGGCGTGCGAGTATCAACCCCCACATCGAAGGTTTCATCCCACGGCATGATAAAGGGCACCGTATTAGGCACTGCCTGATTCGCCACTTCTTTACCGTCCACCTTGAGCACCCCTGTACCGCCCTTGCCGAAGCCCGGACCGTTGTAGGTGAAGTCAAAGGCGATCGTGTGCTTCCCTGGCGTGAGTGCGTCTGATCCCTGCCAGCGGAATCGGTCTAGATCCAGCAGGTTATAGAGGAAGACGGGCTTGCCTTGTAACAGATACAGACCGTAGCCCCCAAAGCGTCCGCCCGTGGTGACCAACATGCCATTACCACCATTGGCAGGCACCTCAACCTCCGCCGTAATCGTATAGGACCGATTCAGTAGATTGGGCGCATCGCTAGTCGGGATGCCTGACAATTCCCCGGTATAGGTAAACACCGTCCGTCCTGCCGTGCCACTGGGGCGTTCGGCCAGCACACGGGGCAGGATCGAGTTGTCGAGCGGGAAGACATTATATTTCGCCGCTTCCGCCATAAACACGTCTTGCAGTTCCTTGAGCTTGTCAGGCCGTTGCGCCGCGAGGTCGTTCGCCTGCGAGAAATCCTCCTGGAGGTTATACAACTCCCACTGATAGCCATTGAACAGATCCGTGGGCAACGGGGCCGTTCCCAGCAACCAAGGGGGAGCCGGGGGCGTTGTTGCCGCGTACCATCCCTCATGGTAGATGCCGCGATTGGCAAACATCTCAAAATATTGGGTTTTCCGAGCCGAGGGTGCATTGGTATTGGCCCGATTCCAGGTATAGGCCATGCTCACGCCTTCGATCGGCTTCTGGGGAATGCCATTCACCGTCGTGGGGGCCGGAATTCGGGCTGCTTCCAGAATGGTGGGTACGATGTCGATCATGTGGTGGAACTGGCTGCGAATGCCGCCCGCATCCTTGATCACCTTCGGCCACGCGATCGCCATACCCTGACGAGTACCGCCAAAATGCGAGGCCACCTGCTTCACCCACTTGAACGGGGTATCGAAGGCCCAGGCCCAACCTACCGCCATGTGGGGATAGGTGTTCTCTGACCCCCAGGCATCATAAAGCTGCAATTGCTTGTCTACTGGCACATCCAAAATGCCGTTGAGCGAGGCTAGCTCATTGGGCGTCCCCACCAAGCTGCCTTCGGAACTGGTGCCGTTGTCGCCCGTGATGTAGATAATCAGGGTGTTATCCAGTTTGCCAACATCCTCAACGGCCTGGATCACCCGGCCAATTTCGTGGTCCGTATAGGCCACATAGGCGGCAAAAACTTCGGCTTGACGGGCAAAGAGTTTTTTCTCATCCGCCGAGAGGCTATCCCACTGGGGCAAGTCATCAGGCCAAGGCGTGAGTTGGGTATTGGGTGGAATCACCCCTAAGCGTTTCTGGTTAGCAAAGATCTGCTCCCGCATTTCATTCCAGCCCATGTCGAACTTCCCTTTAAAGCGATCGATCCATTCCTGGGTGGGATGGTGGGGGGCATGGGTGGCTCCTGGGGCGTAGTAGACGAAAAAGGGTTTTTCGGGAGCCGTGGCATTCAGTTGGCGGATATGCGCGATCGCCTCATCGGCTAAATCCGTGTTGAGGTTGTAATCGGGGTTATCCCGCCAGGGGAAAATCTGGCTTGTGTTTTGGAAGAGGTAGGGCTGCCACTGGTTCGTATCCCCCCCCATGAAGCCATAGAAATACTCGAAGCCCATACCCACGGGCCACTGGTCAAAGGGACCCGCCGCGCTGTACTGGTAGTTGGGGGTATTGTGGTTTTTGCCAAACCAGGAGGTGGCGTAGCCATTTTGCTTGAGGATTTCGCCAATACTGGCATTATTGAGACCAATAACCGAGTCGTAACCGGGGAAACCCGTTGACTGCTCCGACACAACGCCAAAGCCAGTTGAGTGGTGGTTACGCCCGGTGATCAGGGCCGCACGGGTGGGAGAACAGAGGGCGGTGGAGTGGAATTGGGTATACCGTAACCCCATCTTGGCCACCCGATCCATCGCCGGGGTTGGGATCACGCCGCCAAAGGTACTCGACACGCCATAACCCGCATCATCCGTAATAATCAGCAGGACATTGGGCGCACCCGCAGGCGGCACAATCTTGGGTGCCCACCAGGGCTTGGACTCGGCGGCTGTCGGCTTAATCACCCCCCCAAAGCGGGGCGGTGGTGCTGGCAGTTGCCGGCCATCAAGGGTGGTGGTGGCGCTGGGGGAACCCAGGACACCGGTAACTTGTTGAGCGATCGCGGGATAAAACCAGACCCCAGTCCCTAAAACCAGGGTCAACGATAGGATGCCTGCGACAATCCATCGCCAACGATTTGGCAAGAATGGCTTAAACATGAGTCTTAAAGATGATTGGGTGTGGCTTGTTCTTATTTCAGTGCATTTTTATCCCGTTTATTGGGATCGACACACAATATGCGATCGCGGCATGACCAAGACCTGCTCCTTGATAGAGTGCAGCACTTCTTTGAATTGGTGGGACGACCAAGACCTATGAAAAGCCGATAATCGACGCGATCAGACTCGCATGATGCCTTTGGAAGAGTTTAGACAAAATGTAGAAGATCTCTGGAATTACTTATAAAAGTTTAATGATTGACTTTACAAAAGTTTTTGACTTGCGATGGTGTATGAGTTAAGAGATCAGTCATTTGCATTGAATCGACCGTATCCTGTGAAATCATTTTTTCGGCTGACTATGGGAGAATTACCTGAAAATAGAAAGTTGTGTATTGGCTTTCAAAATTTTTGAATCATGTCATTTTCAAAGAAATTTAAGACTTGCTTCCGAATTTAATTATTGTTCATGACTAAATACTTTTTCTGCTCATGTTCATCAATCTCATCGTCAGGTATTACTTTATCTTAGTCTATCCAAACCTATTCAGGCAAAGCGATCGCTGGTATAGGCTTTGATGGGTCGAGGTTTGACGATTTGCCAGGGATAGCGGGGTTGAAGTTTGTTGAGTGGGAAACTGTTTAGGCGGGTTTCGATGTGGGTTCTCTCGGCTTCGGTTAAGCTAAACATATCGTAGACAGTGGCATCGATCTGGGCTAGGGCCGCGAAGAAATCGGCCTCAACTTGTTGGAAGTTGGCTAATCGTTGGCGATAGGTTTGCATGAGGGCGACGTAGTCTTGAGAGATGACTAATTTTTGAATGATGGCCCTGGAAATGCTGGTTTCCTCATCAACGTTGAGGGTTAAAAGTTTGTAGACTAATTCAGCAACATCGGCATCGAGGAGTTCTAGGTAGAATAAGCCAGAACGAAGGAATTTACCCTCTAGGCTCAATTCTTCCACCAGTACATCTTCGGGACTCCAATGAGAAAAGTTAAGTCCTAAAATCTTGTCGCTTAATTTATAATGCTTGTTTTCAATGCGCGTCTCTAGTTCTGATAAGAGCCACTCATCGGGATTATTCTTCGCGATCGCGGCCAATCGTTCCAGTTCACGATAGCCCTCTACCAATTTTTGCTCAATGTTCGGATCTAAATTCCTGAGCCAGGGTAATGCTTCCAATGTACGTGGATAAATATGAGCATAATAACCCTGAATTACACCGCTCCTGAGCCTTAAAGCCCAATAGAAACGGACTAATTTGCTATTTAAGTAGGCAGCAACAACTTCAGAAGAAGGTGCTTCTGGTCTCGGTAAGGTAACAACGACAGTATTAACAGCCGCAATATTCTCCCCCCTAATAACACAAGCAAAGGGAGCTTGAGAAAGTTCAGATGAAACAATAAAGTCCTCGTGAATTTGATCAGCCCATAAGCTCAATTTTCCGTAGGGCCTATCTTGAACAGCCTCTAAATCAACCCAACCAGCAGGTTCCCCGTGCCACCCCATCGCTAAAGTACGCCCTGCAATGACTTGGATGGGTTTAGTTCCCGTGGGTTCTGGTGTTACTTCCGCACCCCCACGTTGAATTCCGTAGGTCCACCAGAAAGGGCGATTATTGCGGCTAATTTGGCGGGCAACGGCTTCCTTGAGTTCGACAATATTACCGCCATTCCCATTGGAATACAGTTTTTTTAGAATTGGAATATCATCAGGATGCAAAAGGGGTAATAGGTAATCTCCCCATAACGCATCGCGTGGATTGCTGGGATCAATGTCGGTAACACGGGGATTGACCTTGGCATCAAAGAAGTCTTTATAATTAATTTTGACAGGCGCTTCATCGCTGCGCCAGGTTGCAGGCACATAGAGTTCGATTTCGTCATCCTCTTTGGCCGGTGTTCGTTCAATGACCAAAATCAAAGGTACCCGTGCCACATCCCAGACAGGCGTCTCGGTAAACTCTAGCCAAACCAATTTGCGTAAAGCGGCTTCCCGATTGGGATAAAGCAACTTCCAAACCTTTGCGGCTGCCTCTGAGTTGACATAGCCACCACTGACGACCATCCCTAGCCAACCGCCCGGTTCCATCCATTCCGTGAGAGAACGATAGAGAAAGACTAATCCTGTATCTGAGTTTTGGCCCCAAACCTGTTGCCATAGGCCCTTCATTTCATCGCCATACTTCACCCGTTCAGCCCGAATATAGGGCGGATTACCCACAATATATTTCCATTGCTGACTATCCCGTTCCGCCGAACCGGGTGCAAGAAAACCCTCCCCTAAAATTGAGACTAAATCCGCTTCCTTCAGCAAACTATTGATATTGTAGAGATGAATTTTGGGAATGTCCGTTACCTGCGTTGAAGGCTTAAAGCGCACCAACGCCCACATGAGTTGAAAATGGCTAATAAAAGCCGCAAACGGATTCAGATCAAAGCCCCAAACATTTGCTTGTAGTTCCTGCGAAACTGTATCCGGATCTAAACCCCGTGTCGCTGCATCCGCTAAACAACGATGCATATATCGCACTAAAAAAGAACCACTCCCACACGCTGGATCAAGCAGTTTCCCCTCCCCCTGCTGAAACACCGTTTGCTCTAACAGCCAATCGACAATTGAAGTGGGTGTATAATATTCACCTAAAAGCTTACGCTTTGCCGGAGGCAAAAAAGTTTGATAGATATCCCCCAGAATCTCCTCCGACAATCCCCGAAAATCATAGGCATTCAGTCGCAAAATCAGCCGTTGCAGGGCCTCATCTAAAACCCCATTGGTTTCATACAGCCAATCAAATAGATTTCGCTCAAAGGGTTCGTGGTATAGCCGCTCGACATCTGTCGAAACCAACTTAACCAACGTTTTTGCATCCCCCGTTAACTGATCGACAAACACAGCCCAATCTTTAGGACCCCCATTAGACAAACGTCGCTTTCTGGTTAGACCCAAATCTTCAACTAGGCGCAAGAATAAAACCCGTGCAATGAGGACGGCCACAGAATCCGCGATAAATGAATCACGAATGCGATCGCCAATTTGGTTACCCTTCGCTTTTACCTCCCGTCCATACTGATCCTCAAAACGTGGCAACAGTGTATTAAACAAATGGTTATGGAAATCCGACTTAAACCCTAGTCTTACCAAAGCCCGTCGCTGGGTATCGCCCGTATCAACCAGGTTCCGTTCAATATATTGCTTCTGCTGTTGATAGGTTTGGTATTCTTGGCCGAGCCGTTGTAGCGATCGCGTCGCCGCTTCCGACAGTTCAGCAAAGCTCATTTGTAAATCTTGCCGTAGGCGATCGAGGATTTCCGGCGCATCTAGCTTGAGATAAACATAGGGTAACTGTCCATCAATAAATGTGGCCCATTGTTGCTGATGGGTAGCCTGGTCATAGGCGAGAAATTTAAGTTGTGTCTGTAATTTGGCAAAGGCGATCGCGCTTAAATCACACGGCTCCTCAAAACCGGGTACGGCTTCACCCGTTGGTAATACCAACCAAAGATAGTGGGCCGTTAGAAATAAAACATAGCGAGTTAACCCCTCAACATATTTACGCTTTTGGCCCCAGAGTCTTTCGCGTCCCTTTGCTGTTGTGAGTTCGGTATCATCTTTTTTCAGATCCCCAACAACCCAGGCAATTTTTTCCACGGTTAACAGCTTAATGTCGGGATAGCCACTGCCACTGGCATCCTCGGTCACCACCCGATCCTTGGGATAATCTAACAACCCTGCTAGAAAATCCCGTACATCGGGGTTATACGATCGTTCTGGTCGCTCCCAATCTAAGGCCAGCCACTTTGCGAGGGGATCAGCCGGTTGAGATTTTCTTTGCTTCGCCAAAATCCTGAGCCTCGATCGCGTTGTCCAATGCTTAAGCTAGTTGCTAATAGAGCCATAGGCTAACACATCGATCGCGGGAGGTGCGGGAAGGCTGCGCAAAACAAATTTTCTTCAAGAACGACGCGAGAATGTCACGCCTAACGATTCCGTCAGCCGAAAAATCGGGGCACCGCTCCAAACAATTTCTTCACGCTCCAACTGGAGATCCTGGACGCGCTTCAGCAACGTGTTAATGGCCGTGCGCAGGTGCATCCGGTTCAGGACGGCGGCGATGCAGGCGTGGGGGCCATAGCCGAAAGCTAGGTGGCGGTTATCGGCACGGGTGATATCTAGGCGTTCCGGATCAGCGAATTGGGCCTCATCATGATTTCCCGGCCCTAAGCCGACAATAACGATTTGCCCCTCTCGAATCGATTGACCGTGCAGTTCAAAATCCGTCAGGGCACGACGGGCGGCAAGCTGGACCTGGCTCTCATAGCGCAGCAATTCCTCCACCGCTGAGTCAATGAGATGGGGGTTGGCCTGCAAGAGCGCCAATTGATCAGGATTGCGGAGCAGGCCAATAAAACAGTTGGTCAGGGCCACCGAAATACTGAGGAAACTGCCCGTCATCAGGAGCAAACAACTCATTAACAATTCCAAATTGGTGAGGCGATCGCCCTCAATTTCCGCCCGGACCAAATCACTGATCACATCATCCTGGGGGTGTTGCCGACGGGCTTCCGTGATCGATTGCAAATAGTCCCGCAGAGACAAGAAACTTTGGTGATATTCCTCGGCTGCCGCTTCACTGTCGAATTGGGGCAGGAACGCGGTCATAAAGATAAAATTGGCTAACCCCGCCTGCCATTGGGTTAGTTGTCCACTATCTTCGACGGGTAGACCCAGCACCCGACTTTGAACCGTCAGGGGCAGGGGCACCGCAAAATCGGCCACAATATCCATCCGTCCGCGATCGATCACCCCATCAATCAGATCATTCACCACCTGGTCGATCCAGGCCTGCGCCCTAGGCACACGGGGATCAAAAGCTTGCTCCATCAGCTTGCGAATCCGGGTATGGGCAGGCAAATCGTTGAACAACACCAGATTATGATTCAAGGTGTTTAAGACTGCCTGTCGGGTGGGCCAATCCGGTCCCTTCGGGGGAATATTCGTCAGCCGTGGCTCACGGGATAACGCAACAAAATCAGCATAGCGGCTGACCACCCAGCACTGCATCTTCTCGTCCCAAAAAACCGGGGCTTCTGTCCGCAGTTTTCGATAGAAGGGATAGGGATTATTCGCAACTTCGGGATCAAGCAGACTACTCGGTTGGGACATAGAAAGTTGTGAGGATAGGGGAAGTGAGCCAGGGGGATAATCCAGGTCGGATCGGGTTCCATCGGTTACCCCCTGATCAGGCTTGCTATTAAACTCTACCGATCACCCCCCCGCTGGAGAAGTCTGATGTAACAATTGTTGAGCAACGATATACCCAGAGGCTCCACCTAGCCCTAAACCGGGGAAGGTTGCCGCGCCGATCATGTACAGGTTGGGAATCACCGTTTGGTAACTCGACGCTGCCGAGAAGGGCCGTAGCCAATAGCTTTGGGCAATGTCGTGGGAGCCGCTGTAGGGATCACCGTTTTGCCAATTGCTGTTATAGCGCACCAGGTCGGGGGGGGTGACAATCGATCGCGCCAAAATCGATGACTTCAGGTTGGGAATGTGCTGGCTGGCAATGTCGATCACGCGATCGGCAAAGCGGTTTTTCAGATCCTCGTTCCATACTCCTTCGCCCACCTCGATTTCACCCGCCGCATCCCCCTTAAACCGGAACGGCACATCCAACACCTGCAAGACCGCTACGGCTTTCCCCGCCGGGGCACGGGAAGGATCGAGAATGCTAGGCAGCCCCACCCCGATCACGGGATCGGCAGGCAGCAGGCGGCGCATGGTTTCGTTGTAGTTGCGCGATACCCCATCCAAGCCATTGGTAATGTGGGTGTAAATCACCTGATCGAGCCGTTCATCCACCCAATGCAAGGGTTCATCCAGGGCCAGGTGAACAAAGAAGA
This sequence comes from Coleofasciculaceae cyanobacterium bin_20, assembly GCA_037445115.1. Classification (GTDB taxonomy): domain Bacteria; phylum Cyanobacteriota; class Cyanobacteriia; order B231; family B231; genus Trichothermofontia. The sequence goes on along the minus strand of JBBILC010000009.1, from coordinate 51,993 downwards.
CGCTGTGACCGTAACGGTATTTCTGTGCCTGCTGGCGAACGGCGGCGGGGGCATCGTCTTCCGCCAGGAGATTGAGATACAGTTGCTCTGGTGTGGTTGTGGCCAGGACGACCCGGTTGGCGCGGTACTCTTCACCCGACTCGGTGCGAACCCCGATCGCCCGTCCATTTTCCACCAGAATCCGGCTGACACTCGCCCCAGTTTTGACCGTGCCGCCCTGATCCTCGATCAGTTGGACCAGCGCCTTCGCCAGCATTTCGGTCCCGCCCACGGCGACAAACTGCCCCGCCGACTGTAACCCCAGGGCAAAGACATGGGTCCAGAAACCGCTGTTGGCATCCTCTGGCCCGTGGCCACTGTGCAACACCCAGGGGGCCAAAATGCCGCGCCAAGTTTCCGAAGTATAGAGGGATTCCAGCACATCCCGCGCCGAGAGGAGAAAATCCTGGGCAAAGGGGGTGGGTGCCCCATCGGCGGTCACCATGAGTTGCTGTTGAATCGCTTGAGCGGTGGGCGAACTCAGGTCCATATTGAGCAGGCCAAACACCGATTCTGCGTGTTGCCCAATATTCTGAATCATCTGCTGCCAACCCGCCCCATCCCCTGGTGCTAGCCGCTCCGCCTCGGCAATATTCGCCGCCATATCGGTGGCAATCACCGCTGTTTTCCCCCCCGGCATGGACACCCCCGCCGGGTATTGGGTGCCCACCATGTTCAGGCCCCGCTTTTGCAGTTCTGCGCCAAAGTCCCGGTTGGCCTGGGAAAGGGCAAAGAGAATGAGATACCCCGCATAGAGGTCGTGGGTGAAACCGGGTAGGGTGAGTTCCCCCGTTTGCATCCCGCCGCCGGGACGGGGATTGCGCTCCAGGATCAACACGCTCCAACCTGCTTGGGTGAGGTAAGCAGCGTTGACCAGGGCATTGGGACCACTGCCGATGATAATGGCGTCGTAGGATGACATGGTTTTTGCTCAGATTGTTTTTGCCTAGTCGCTCGAAACGTAAATTCTGCAAGATTTTCTACCAGCTAGCTAGTAGCTCGAAAAGTAAATTTTGCAACGTTCGTAGTGCTGGCTTTAGCCTGCAACGACTAAAGTCGTTACTACCAACATGGCGAAACTTTATCGTTGCTGTACTAGTAGGTTGGGTCAAACGCAGTGCGACCCAACAAAGGGGTTGCAGGTGCTGGGACTTGCACACTCGACACCAGCCGAAAAGTCCCCATTTTAAGCATGACCGACTCCTGGCCGGCAACGACTCAAGTCGTGACTACGAATGGGGGGTATGGGGCAGGAATTACGAACCAAAGGCACCCAATTGGCGCAATAACCCCAGGCTGTCCTCATTTGTCCAAATTTCGGCAATTTTACCCTCTGGGGAGAAAATAAAGAAATTCACCCCTTGATCCTTCACGGCGTTGCCCGATGGGGGTAGGTTCAGGAACGGTGCGCCCGTGTGGGTACCCGTCATATACCAACGGCTGGCAACCTTATTACTTTCCGCAACCTGGCGCTCGACCTCAAACTTGAGATCTGGGAAGGCTGCGTGCAGGTCGCTAATCAACGCCTCGGTAGCTTCCCGCCCCTTCAGATCGATGGAGAGGGTGGGAATCCGATGAATAACCTGGTCGGTGGTGATTTCTGCTAAAACAGACAGGTTACGGCCATTGATCACTTCGTTGAAATAGCGATCGACCAAAGCGGCATTTTGCTCTGGGGTGGTCGGTTGGGGCAGCGGTTCTGGGGTGGGCAGTGCCCCAATTTGGCGTAGGAGTCCCAGGGTTTCTTCGTTAATCCGGGCTTCGACGAACTTGCCATTGACGATGCGCAGCCAGGAAACCCCATCGATCGCGAACTGATAGCCCTTGGCCGGTAAGTCACCTCGCAAGGTTTCTAGGGGGCCGCCAGAATGGGTACCCCGTGCCGTCCAGTGGCCTACCACGGTATCGCCTTGGGCAACCATGTGTTCGACCGTAAACTTGAGATCGGGGAAAGCGCCCCGCAGCATGGTGACGAGATCTTTGAATTCCTGCCCTCGATAGGGTTCCGTGTGGGTGGGATTAGTAAATTCAAATTCAGGGGCAAAGTAGTTGTCTACAAAGGACAAATCGCCACTACTCATGAGTTCGGCATAGTACCGACGGGCTAGGGCTTTGTTTTCTTCTTCAACAGACATGGCGGGGAGTTGGGTAAGGGGCAAGTTAAGGTCAGTTCTACGTTTGTGGGATGGGCCTCTGGCCTGTCAAAATCCTAGGTTTTGAGTTTTGAGTTTGTGGGATGGGCCTCTGGCCTGTTATGGCTAGACAGGCAGGCGGGACGCCTACCCCACAACTCTGACCCGTTATGGCTAGACAGGCAGGCGGGACCCGTTACGGCTAGACAGGCAGGCGGGACCCATTACGGCTCAGAGTTTGAACTTGTGGGATGGGCCTCTGACCCGTTATGGCTAGACAGGCAGGCGGGACGCCTACCCCACAATTTCAATTGGCAGGCGGGACACCTACCCCACAATTCGCATTTAAATTTAAGAGGCCAATACCTCACCAATATTGGTAAAGCCCGCCCAGGTTTTGATGATTTTGCCGTCTTTGAGTTGGGCAAAGTGAATGCCAGTTACCGAGACCTTTTTATTGGTCGGCGGAAATCCGGCGAATTCACCTACGTGGGTGCCCGTAAAGGTAAAGCTGGTGGCGACAACCTCGCCATTGGAAACAAAGCTGTCGATCGCATAGATCACATCGGGAAATGCCTGCCGGAAGGCTGTCACCCGTTTCTTGAAATTCTCCCGTCCTTGGACGACATTGCTGGTCATCCCGGCCAACTTAGGCACGATGAACTCATAGCTCTCGTCGTAGAGCACATCAATCATGTCTTGTTTGTCCTGGGTGAGGACTTCATCAAACAGCGTCGCCAGTACTGATTTACACTCTTCAGGGGTCATGAAGGTTCTCCAATTAGCATTAAGATTATTAGCGCTGAGTAAAAGCGCTGAGTAAAAGCGCTATACAAAAACGCTGACGAATGGCAGCACCATGCAGCTAGTCTCTAGTCTGCTCCTTTCAGTAGCGCCAGCAGGGGAGTGCCGTATTCACAAATGCGCAGGTTACGGATTTTGCCATTGGCAAAGTGCATATACCAGAGTTCACCCGCCTTGATGTATCTATTGGTTGCGGGAACACCGGCAAATTCGGCGCGATGGGTTCCTTCATAGGCGATATCAGCAGCCACAATATCACCCTCGGCAATCAGATAGGGCAAGGTACACTGCACGTCAGGAAAGGCATTCAGAAACGCATCTGTAAAAACACGAAAGATAGCTACCCCATTGAGCCGACCATCGATCATGGGCACCGTAGGGGCTTCCATAATCAGGTTTTGGGCAACAATATCGTCAACGATGCTGGCACACTTCTTCTGATTCAGCCCTTCTTCAATAAAGCGCTGGAAACAGGCAACATTCCGTTCTTCAACCGGAGTCATAGTGATTTTTCCTTTACAAACAAGTACGCAAAATAATCACGATCGCTGCGATTCGCATTCGCAACCGTCAGCATCCGGATTAGGCACGATCGCAACGGCCAACCTAATCCCAATCCTAGACCAAGCGATCGGGAATGGGCTTTAGCTGATAGGCTTGCCAGAAAAAGGCATCATAACCATGTTGATCGGCCATTAATACTTGCACTTCGACAATGCGACCATCCTTCACCGTGTAGTAGTTACAGTTAAAGGCATTCAGCGTTGCCCCATTTACCTCACCGGTAGCCTTATACACCTCAACCACCCCACCGGAGTTGAGTTCCCCCATCCCCAAGGGTGTCACCTGCAAACCCAAGGCCCGCAGCCGACCAAAGAAGGCCAACACTTCACCCACGCCATTTTTGGTTCCCGCCAAAGGGTGATGACCCGGTAAATGCCATTTCAAGTCTTCTGCGAATACCTCAGCCTTCAGGGTCTCCATATCCCCTGACTTAAAGCATTGGTACATCTTTTCAACAACTTCGACGTTGCTAGACATGATTTCTCCTTAGCGAAGATTAATTCACAACAGGACCAACAACGAGACCGGCAGCGAGACGGTTTCAACTAACGGACGGCAACAGAATTCCAATAGTTTAAGCATCGTTGCAAAGGGCGGAGTGCTCCCACTTTATCATCATGATTTAACCATTGGGGGCTTGCGTGGCACACCACACTGATAACAAAAATTTTCAGTACATGGCCACCATTCTGCGCTTAACACCTAAACAACTAACCGCAATGAATCCTCCAGACTCCAGAAAATTTAAACTTTCTTAATAATTTTCGCGTAACCCTGTTTCCTTAGTTACATTGCTCCTCGGAGGGTCCACAAGGATAACAGCCTAGGGGGGGTAATTTGCTGTCGTTGGGTAATGCTTAAAAACTAAACTGCGTTCTCAAGTTGCCAATAAAAATGGTCGGATTGCTCTCAAAATTATTGATATTGAAAATTACTTGGAAGTTAGGAATGATGGCAATGTTAGGGCTGACGGGCCAGTAATAGGTGCCTTCCAACTCGTATTGGGTGCCGCCATCACCGCCCCCCGAAACCAGGTACTTCCGGCCACTGGTGTAGTTAAACGGCATGAGAAATGCTAGAGTGCCCACCGCGCCTTGTTTGAATAAATCGGGGAAAGCCATCCCCACTTGGAAGCTTTGGGTGGTAATTGAACCGTCGCGATCGTCATCCACCGCGTTCAAATTGGTATGGGCAATCCCATAGCGCCCGAACAAGCCAAAGCGCGGGGTCACCAGCCATTCTGTGTTGACCTGGAAAATGTCGGATTGGGCATTGCGCAACGACCCACCTGCGCCATCATCGGCAATGCCATTGATCGGCACCCCACTAATGTATTTGTTCGTGTCGATCGGGACCCCATTCAAGGAAACCTGCCGAGCTTGCTGATTGAGGCGGTTGTAAAGGAATTTGATCCCGAAATTAGGACTGGGGTTAAAGGCCAGTTCCGCCGTCACACTATTGGTGCCGCCAAAGAGTCCTTCCGTTGGCACGGAGGCTGAGTTGAAGTCAACAAACTCGTTACTCTCAGCTAAATAGCCCAACCCCAAGCGCACCTTTTTGCCCAGGGGTAACCGCACGATCGCCCCGGCCCCCCGACGGATATCCGTGGTCAAGGGATTCGCGATTTGGTTCAGGGAGGTGGTGCCATTCAGGAAGAAGGTGAAGCGGTTTTCATCAAAGAAACGGAACCAGTTAATCCGAGGGCCAACTGCCACCCGTGCATTCCCCATCGGAAATTCGTAGACCATTTCCCGCAACACCACCCTGGCATTGGGACCCAAAAACGCCCCGGCATCGGTAAAGGGATTACCGGTTGTATTCACGCTGGACGTTTGCGAGGTAATGACGTTGGCGGGGGAAATGCCAATACCGGTTGCCAGTTGGGTGATCAGTAAATCCTTACCCGTAAAGGAGGCCCCCAGGTTCAGCCAGACCAGCCCCGCCGAGGTGACATTGGGGTCGCGCTCAATTTCCTGGACCACTGGTGGTGATTTGACGCCCGGTAGACTACGTTGCCCCGTTTCCCGCAGTACACCCTCTGCCCCTGCTAGCCCCGTAACGTTGAAGAAGGCGAGGCCAAAAAGCTTGGCTGTGGTGGAGAAACGATCGGTCAACAGGGCCATCGTGCGGCCTTCTAGACCATCCACCTTACCCGCGATCGCCGCCAGTTCGGCCTGATATTCCTCCTGGAGCCGTTGAAGGGTTTCCAGATCTTCCTTGTTCACCAGATCGGCGCTGCCCTGGGCCACCAGTTCGTTGATCCGATCCATTGCCGCGTTGAGACCCGCCGCAAACTCATATCGACTCAGGAAACGATGGCCACGATAGCTACCATCCGGATAGCCCGCGATCACCCCATAGCGTTCCACCAGGGATTGGAGGGCCTGGAACGCCCATTCCGTTGGGGCCACATCCGACAGTTGGGCCACTGAGGTCACCTGGGCCAAGGAAGTGGCGTCGGCGTGGGACGCGATCGGTTCTCCAAAGGCCCACTCCACGGTGGGATTGGCTTCCAGGAAGTTCAGCGAGGTGGCCTGGAACGTCAGGGGCGGCTCAATATAGCCCTCATTGGCATAGGCTTCGATCTGGACCAATTGTGGATCGATGCCGATGACCGCTGTTTCGTTGATGTATCCCTCGACCAAGTTCAGCAGGGCATTACCGCTGGTGGTCTCCAAACGGGGTGCCCCTTCCGCATACTGATCCACCTGGTTGAGCAGGGAATTCTCGCTTTCGCCACTGATATAGCGATCTACCCGATCGATCATTTCGGGGGTGCTGAGTCGCGGACCACGGAGCGTGGGTAGGACTTTTGGGAAGGTAACCGGCGCTAACGTAGCCGGGATCGCAACTGGGTGACTTACGCTGGCGTTGGCGTCCGGGTTAATCCCTGCGGGGTGGGATATTCCGGCTGACTCATCTAGGGGGACGATCGGCACAGGTGGGGTACGCTCCAAGTCGCCCACAGCCTCTGCCGTGTTGATGGGGGCGGTTGCCGCCGCAAGTTCGTCACCCATCGCTGGGGTTGGCGCACCATCGGTTTCCGGGCCGCCGACTGACGTAACCGAGACCTCATTGGCTGCGGCTACGGTTGTCATGGCTACAACCGCTACCCAACTGGCGGCATTTAGCCCCAGTGCTCTTGGTAAAAGATTGGCGAAAAGACGAGACACCTTCAATTTCCCTACCCCTCACTGAATAACTGGCTCTACGGCTGATTTTGATCACCGGACGATTCTCCTACGGAGACGCGGCGCGAATGTGGGCAATGATACGCGGGTCCTGCTTAGAAGGAGAACACGGTTCGCAGCGTCCCCGTGACCACGGTGCCATTCTCAGACTGGCTGAGGGGATGGGTAATCACCTGGAGCAAGGGCGTAATGCGAATTTGGTCACTGACCCGATAGTTGTAGTAGACCTCGTAGTTGGTCTGGGTGTGGTCAATGTCGGGATGTTGGAAGATTAACGGTTGGGCGATCGCGATCCCGCCCTGGTTCCCTTCCTTAAACAGATCGGGGAAGGCTAGCCCCGCTGCCCAGTAGGTGGGGGCAATGCCCTCAAAGGGAATCGGTAGGAAGTTGGGCGAGTAGCCAAAGCGCCCGAAGAAGCCCACCTTGGGGGTAAAGGCATATTCCAGGTTGGCCCCGATCGCCTCAAAGCGACTGCCGCCTTGGGACCCCCCGGCATACTGCAAGCGAATCGCCCGTCCTTTCCCCCAGTTGTATTCCGCTTCCAGGAACCCAATGTTGGGGTCGCCAAATAACCCGCCACGATTATTGCGATCGGGGTTGCCGTAGATATCGGTAACCGTCACGGGGATCGGTGCGCCCCCTAACCCGGTCGGATTCGGGACGGCGGGATCTTGGGCGGTATAGACGGCGCGGAAGGTGAACTTGCCCCCATCTGGGTTCCAGGTGACGGCGGCCCCGGCGGCGGGATTATCCAGGGCGAAGAGCAGGATATTGTTGGTCAGGGCTTCGGTCGAGAAGTTATCGGCGTTATCCCCTTGGCGGTTGGCAAAGGTATTGAAGTCAATAAAGTCGGTGGGGAAGGAGCGGGGGAAAATGGCGACTTGCAGATCGTCGTTGATTGGGAAGGTGTAGCGCAGGCGATTGAGTTGGAAGGTATTGTTGGCCCCTGGCACCCCCTGGGAGTAGAACAGGCTGCTGGAGCGATCGCCCAGGAAGTCGGCGGCATCATAGCCCAAACCAGGGGAGTTGCTCGATCGCGGCGTTCCCGTACTGGTCACGGCCTGTAACTGGGTCAAGAGCAGATCCTTACCCGTGAAGGTCGTATTCAGGTTCAACCGCACCCGGCTAAAGAAGGTAGTGTTGGGATCGCTGCCACTGATTCGGTCAAAGGTTTGGGCATCAACCACCGAGTCGCCATCCTGGAAGCCCGCGTTGAGGGCAAAAATGGCCTGCCCCGATAGCTTGGTTGTCGTCGAGAATTGCAGCATTTCCAGCAGACCCACCCGCCCTTCGAGGGCATCCACCCGTCCGCGCAGGGTGGCTAACTCGGTAGCAAATTCCGCTTGCAGGCGTTGCAGGGCTTCTAAATCTTCCTTGGCAACCTTATCAGCCAACCCCTCGGCAATTAACTCACTGACCCGATCGAGGGCTGCATTCAATCCGGCGGCAAACTCATACCGAGTCATGGCCCGGTTGCCTCGGAAGGTGCCATCGGGATAGCCCGCAATCACCCCATAGCGTTCGACCAGGGATTGCAGGGCTTGGAAGGCCCAGTCCGTCGGTTGCACATCGGACAGTTGGGTGACAGAGGTGCGCTGGGCACGGCTGCGGCGGGTCAGTTGCTTCACTCCGTGGCTGGGAACCCCCTCAATCGTGGCGGAGGGTTTCAGTGGCTGGGGTTTAGCGGCTTGCGGATTGATGGCAAGGATTGGGGGGATTAGGCCCCGATCGGGAGCACCCCCGATCGGGGTTGAGGCGATGGGAAGCGTTGACAAAGGTTCGCTAACCCTTGGTTCTGGATGGGTGGCCATCTCAGGTCCCGCAGCACCGACGGGGGCCGCGATCGCTAACCAACTCCCCCAGAGGGCGATCGGGCCAGTCCATCGGGCCAATCTAGAAGTCATATCCAATCGCTTGCGCCAGGGAAATATCGTTGAGTTACTCATAGCACACCACAGTTTGTCCAGTTGATGATTACCAAGGGACCCCTTACTCCGATCCACCCCTCTAGATTTGCCCCCAGATTACCCATCGCCCCACTCTAAATCGTCAACCCATCGGCATTACGCAGTAGACTTCAGCCCAGTTCAGACCCATTTAGAGTTGTTTAGACCGATCGAGATCTGCCGCCAGAAGCAATTGACATCAAGTAGTGGCCGTGTAGTAGCCGCTGTCTATGGCTGATGGCCATCATCTGCCCACCCCCGGATGGGTCAGAACAGGGATAATTCATGCGGCTTACCAGGTCTTTATCTGGACCCCAAATCGTTAGTTTGCAGGCAGATTCGTCACCCGTAGCAGCCACCCTAATTGTGAGTAAAAGTCGGAATGCAGCAAGACTCCAAGCATAGCTGTAAGCCGTTTGCAGGTAGGGGACGGCTATCTGAGCAGCCTTAGAAGTTGGGACATCTGCCCATACCACTGCCCCTCCTTGCCAGATCGAAAATAAACTTCTGATCTAAACGGGGACCAAAGGGCAAACAGGCTTTTCTCACATCGACCAAAAGGCTTATAGAACAATACCGGATCTCCCTGGATTCGGACAATGGGTTGAGCCTAGAGATTTGATAGATTCTTAATGCTTCGCAACGTGGCTAAATCTGCGTCGCCACCCACGGGCCTAATTATCTAGTTGTCCCTTTTCATGGCAGCCAGAAATATTAAATAAATATTAAGGGGCTGTTCTGGTGATTCGGGTGAATCTCGGTGATGGGTTGACATCCTGGGTGCATCCCACTTTTGCACCCTTCACCCTAAATTCCGCTCCCACAGGGGGAGATGGACTTTGAACTGGCTCCCCTTCGCCCTTGGTGGGAGAAGGGACTGGGGGAGAAGGGGAAAATGGCTAACCTGGGGTGCTCCCGACAGCCTCACCGCGCTGAAGACGCGGCGATTCCTAAACCTCACGCTATACTGGCTAGGCTGTGAGACGTGAAGCCGTCCTGGCAGGATAGGGTTTCAGACCCAAATTTTCGATGACCCTGGTGATTTTCCCCGCCTTATGTGCCAGGGGAGCGACGGGTGTGCTTACGTTGTGCTGTCGTGCGTTGCTCTTGCTTTGAGCGGTTGATATGGACCTAACCCCGCGTCAGTTTCAGATTTGTGACCAAGACCTACCAGCGGATCTCCTGGACAGCTATGGCCAAGCCGAGGCGATCGCCGTCGATACAGAGACGATGGGCCTACTGCCCCACCGCGATCGCCTTTGCCTGGTGCAACTGTGCGATCCGGGCGATCGGGTCACTGTGATACGGATCGATCGGGGCCAAACGACTGCGCCCAACCTGAAACAGTTACTCGAAGCAACCAGCATCTCTAAAATTTTTCACTTTGCCCGCTTTGACCTAACGATGTTGCGCTACCACCTAGATATTTGGGTGAATCCGGTGTTTTGCACCAAATTAGCCAGTAAGTTAGCTCGTACCTACGCCCCCCGCCACGGCCTGAAGGATTTGGTGCAGGACATCGCGGGGGTGGAATTGGATAAAAGTTCCCAAAGTTCCGACTGGGGCAATGCTGCCAACCTTTCGGACGAGCAACTGCGCTATGCGGCTAACGATGTGCGCTATTTAATCCAGGCCCGCCAGCGCCTAGTCACGATGTTGCAACGAGAGGAACGATGGGAACTGGCCCAGGAATGCTTTGCTTGTTTACCTACGATCGTCAGTCTTGATCTCTTGCAATACAATAACGTGTTTGAACATTAGGGAATCTCAATTCCCTATGGGCACTTCGATGTCTCTGGAATGGGGGCAGTTCAACTACCGCAACCGACGGGATAACGTTACTTAGTAACACAAAATTGGTATTTTTCTAGGTGTCCAATTAGCAAATAGATTGATCGGTTTGTAGTGACGACTTTAGTCGTCCAAGTAACCGTATCTTGACGGTGCCAACAACTTCTAAGGCAGTCTACTAATGCCCTTCATGAGAGTCGCTACGATCGCGGCTAGCCCAAACACACGGGAACCCTTAACCTAAATTACCGGTTCCCCTGCATACCTCCCGCTGGCCCAAATGGCTGGGGAACTTCTCATTAGACATGATCGTCTGAGGGGCACAAGTGGCTTCAGTCTAGGGTATTGCTAGCGCTGAAAAAGTAACAATGGTGTGTATTGTTGTATTGTGAGGTTAAATTCAATCATGACTCCGCAGCTGCTTTTTCGACTTTTACTCAGTGTGCAGGCCAGCCTGCTACTGCCCTTTGTCAGTGCGGCCACGATCGCGGCTGCCCCACTGGGGACAGCTACGTCCGTAAGGACTGCAACGATTGAAATTGATGTGATCGATCGTGATCGGGGGGCTGCTGATCCCCTACGCATGGCCCGTCAAGATGACCATGACTCTGGCAGCCGTAGTAGCAATCGCAACAGCAATAGCGATAGTAAGAACAATAGGAATCGTAACAGCAACAGCGATAGCAACAGCAATAGCAACAGCAATAGCAACAGCAACAGCAATAGCAACAGCAATAGCAATAACAACGATCACGGCAGCCATCGTGGCAACTGGGGCCAAAAGCCAGGGGGAAACCGGGGTAGTCAGCAGGGTGGCACTCGCGGCAGTTCGCGTGGAATCAACATCAAGACACCTGGGATTAACGTCAATTTAGGGGACCTTCCAGGGGGCATTAACCCAGGGAATTCCTCTGGGGGTGGTAACCGGGGCAGCGGTGGTCAGGGGTCTGCTGGCGGCGGTCGTCGTTAGTTCCTTTGCCTTCAGGCCGAATCGCTGGTTGGTTCAACTTGCTTGGTTACTTGCAACGTTTGCGATGAAAATTCTGCCCACCCTCTTGGCTCCCTTGAGCATTGAGACGTTTTTAGCCGAATACTGGACCCAAAAGGCTATTCACATTACGGGTGATCCGGCCAAATTTGGGACCCTATTCTCGTGGCAAGATCTGAATGATCTCCTGAATTATCATCAGCTAGCCAATCCGGACCTGCGCTTTTCCATTGATGGCCAATCCCTCCCCGACACGGGCGATCGTCAAATTTGGCGCGATCGCCTGAGCCAGGGGGCAACCCTGATCGTCAACGGTCTCCACCATCGACTCCCGGCCCTAACGGCGCTGACGGCCAACCTACGCCAAGATATTGGCTATCGCACCCACGTCAATCTCTATTGCTCTCCGGCCCAACAGCAAGGGTTTGACTGCCACTACGACACCCATGATGTGCTGATTCTGCAAATTGATGGTGCCAAGGAATGGTTTGTCTATGACGCCACGGTGCCCTATCCTACGGATGTCATGCCTGCCTCGGAACAACTGCCGCCAGAGGAGCCGCCCTATCTCCACTGTGTGCTCCAAGCTGGGGATGTGCTCTATATTCCCCGTGGTCATTGGCACTATGCCGTTGCCTGCGATCGCCCCTCGTTGCACTTAACGGTCGGTATTGACTGCCTCACGGGCATGGACTGGCTGGACTGGCTCTTGCATGAGCTACAGGAAGATCCGGACTGGCGACAGAGCTTTCCGGCGATCGTGGATGGCCAAACCCAAGCTGTGACAGCCCATCTTGCCAAGCTGCAACAAAAACTAATCACGGCCCTCCAGCACCCCGACTGGCAACCGCGTTACCTTGATGAGGTTGCCTATTGCCACCAGCCCCCCCTACCGATCATGCTGCCGGCCCAAATGGGGGTGGATCTTTTCCCGCAGGATTTTTTGACCGAGTTTGCCTGGTCTCCCCTTCACCCGCGACAGATCCGGTCCCTCGGACCCGAACACTACCAAATCCAGGTGGGGTCTAAACAGGTGGATCTTAAGGGCATTCCTGTTGTCCTGGCTGAAAATCTGGCCGATCGCGATCGCTTTACCCTGGCCGATCTGGCGGACTGGGCACCGGACTTAGACCTTGAAGCCGATGTCGTTCCCCTACTAAGCCGCCTGTTAACAGAGGGCCTTCTACAGATCGTCTAGGAATGGCTGCCCTAGGGATGCCATTTCCGGGGCAAAGGTTTGGTGAACCTGTTCAATGAGGGGAGTGCCCAGATGCTCCAAGAACAGGAGCAAGCCTGCCCGATGACTAGAGGGCGCGATCGCCAGTTCTAACGCCTTACGCATTAGCCGTTCCAGGTGAGGAAAATGGGCGGCAAAGCGCTGGTAACAGGGATAGAGATCGCGGGTATAGGCTTGTTCCTCAGTCATGATCAGTTCAAAGCCCACCCGCACCAGGCGACGGTTAATCCAGGCACAGCGGTTTTTAACCTGTTCTGCAAACCCCCAATGCTGGGCAGGAAGTGACCGCAGGCACGATCTCACCTCGGCAATGTCTGCGGCTAGATCAAAGGCATGACTGACCAGAATTGGTCCTGGCTTGACCGGGGGCCATTCCGGTTGCCGGTTTTGACCCTCAATACAGAGGCCACTCACCTTCAGCAAAGCCTGCCAAGTGGGTGATCGCTGGATCTCGTCATCGCTGAAAACCAGGGCTTCAATATTGCGACAAAATCGGTACTGGCGGAGTAGGGATTGTCGCAGGTCAGCTAAGGCTGTCTGTCTGGTTGCCGCAGGGTCATCCCATTCATCCTGGAGAACGATTACCCCATCGAGGTCAGACAGGTGGGGTAGGGCGGCTCCCCGTGGGACAGATCCCCGCAGATAGAGGCTATGGAGGCGATCACCCCAGATTTGCCGACAGCCGGATCGCCAAGCCTCAACTAACTCTAACCAGGGGGACTGGATGCGCGACCAATGGCATTCATTAACCAGGTATCCCTCGGTGTCAGTCCCGATCAGGTGACCAATGGGCAGAATTTTTGGGAGTGTTATCTGGCAACTTTCTCGGTAACGTTGTCGGGAGTACTTTGCGTGACTAATCAACATCATTACACCCAAAGAGGGGCAGGTGAGACCCCTACCCCATCAGCGACTCTATAGGCAAGTTAGTCGATTCGGGTGCCTGGTTTAAAGCGTCGCTGATCCCTCGGCGTATGCGGCGTTATCCACGATGTACTTCGCGAAGACGGGGGTACCAGAAGCCGATCGCGTTAAATGCCAGGTTTGATAGGCATCCATGATAATGCGATCGCTGGTAGCGGCGGGGGGAATCCAACGGCTTGCTTCCCAACGAACCACGACTTTCACCTGGGTAATGTCGCCTTCGGTCGCCGCAATCTCGGCAGATTTGACCTCATGGACTTCATCAAAGAAAAGCCCGATCGCCCGCTCATACCAGCCCTTAAAGCCTTCCCAACCTTCAACGGTAAATTCGGGGACTGTGAGGATAAAGTTATCGGCAATCAAGGGTTTATAGGATTCGAGGGGGGCATGAACATCCAGCAATTTGTACCATTCAGCCACAAAGGTATTGATTTCGTCTTGGGTGAAAGGGGTGCTCATGGCAATATCCTTAGAATGGGTGAAAAAAAAGGGTGAAAAGGGTAACGCGAGTGATCAGTGTTCTTTTGTGCACTGAAGTGCTTTTGGGGGAGTGAAACCACAAAGACACAAAGGGCACAAAGTTTAAGGTCACAAAGTTTGGGGCAAGGGAATTTATAAGCCTGCTTGCTGACGGATTAGATCTGGTTTGACATCCCCAGCAATTACGACATCGATTAGGAATGGTCCCCTATGGGCCATTGCTTGGGCGATCGCAGGGCCGACTTCCTCTGGTTTTTCAACCCGCACCGCTGGAACTCCCATTGACTGGGAAAGCTGGGCAAATTGAATGTCGGGATAGGACAGGTCAAAGCTGAGGGGATAGTCGTGGGCTGGGACCTGGTTTTCCTTCCAGTACTGGTCAATGTTGAGTTGCAGCAGCTTGTAGGAGTGGTTATTACAAATCACGAATTTGACATCGATGTTGTAACGCGCCGCCGTCCACAGGGCTTGGATCGTGTACATGCTGCCGCCGTCGCCGGTAAACCCAATCACGGTCTTATCTGGATGGGCGAGTTTGGCCCCGATCGCGCCGGGAATGCCCACCCCCAACGAACCGCCCCGGGTCAGGAAATAATGCTCTGGTTGGGTGGGGGGGAGGTGACGAACCAGGGCCGGGGAACTGGTCAGGGCTTCGTCAAAGATAATCACGTCTGCGGGCAGATGGGGGACTAGCTCCTCCATAAACCGGGAGAACTGGAGCGGCACCTGATCCCGCACGGCGCGATCGGCCTCTAGGGCAGCGGCTCGTTTGCTGTCTTTCTGTTGACGCAGGGTCTCAATCCGGGCTTGGGCAGCCTGTTTTTGTTCCGGGGTCAGGATTTGTTCCAATGCCGTCGCCAACTTAGCCAGCGTCAGCTTGGGATCACTGACCAGACCCAGATCCACCGGATGATTCTTAGCAATTTCGTAGGCATTGAGATCGACATGAACCACCTTGGCACCCGGTGAGAAGACCGTCCCCAACTCCGGGAAGACCTCCGGCACGATATAGGTCCCCGCCACCAGAATGGCATCGCCCTTTTGCAAAATCGGTAAACTTTGGAAGCCAAACATATGGCCCGTCGCCCCCTGGTAAAGGGGATGGGTATAGCTCATGTTGACTTCGCCGTTGTCGCATTCCCACACCTCAGCCCCCAGCAATTCGGCGACCTGTGTCAATTCTGCCTGGGCACCCGAATAGGCAATGCCGTCACCAATGAAGATCATGGGTGTTTGTCCTGCGGCCAGCAGTTGGGCGGCTTCCTTCACAAGGGTGTCATCGGGAACCACACGGGTCGAGGGGAAAGACGTGGGTACGATCGGTTCCACGATCGGCTGATCGAGAATATCCTGGGGCAGACAGACATAGACGGGACCCATTGGCGGGGTGGCCGCAATTTTGATCGCCCGTCGTAGGACTCGCAATACCGAGGACGGGTCCATAACCAGTGTGGACCATTTGGTGACGGGTTCGGCAAAGGCCACCAGATCGCCCGCCATTTGGGCATCCATCGCCATATATTTGATCCCGGAATCGCCGCCAATCACCACTAGGGGCGCATGGCCCCGTTTGGCCTGATAGAGGGCACCAATACCGTTGCCCACACCAGGGGTGCTGTGCAGTTGGACGATCGTCGGTTTCTTGGTGGCTCTGGCGTAGCCATCGGCCAGCATCACGGCCACACTTTCCTGGAGGGTGAGGATGTATTTCATCTCCGGGTAGCTGGCGATCGCATCCAGGAACCCCTGCTCGACCGTACCGGGGTTGCCAAACATATAGTGAATGCCATCGGCGAGCAATTGCTCAATAATGGCGAAGCGACCCGTTTTTTGCGTCATTGTCATTCCCTGGTGATTTCCTGCCGACTGTCTGTGTCATCCGCTGGGCAAGCCTGATCTCTGTGCCCTCGGTGCCTCTGGCCTAGGTTGAACCACAAAGGCACTAAGGACACAAAGAAACGCAAAGAGGACTACCAACCGTAGCGGGTGAGGCCCTTTTCCATCACTTCGACCATTTTCTGGCCGGTGAGGTAGGAGTCGGGGGTGGAGCGTCCGGTGATGAAGGGGTAATCGACAATGACGGAGGTTTCTTTGCCGAAGTTACCGATGTACGCGCCGTCGGGGCCGGTGGCATCCCGCAGGATGAATTCCAGGGGATAGGGCGGCGGTCCCATGTTGAAGTCGGTGCCCAGGAAGCCGGTGCCGTCGTGGTAGTCGTATTCGATGCAGTGGCCAGTGACGTGTTTGCCCCAAATGATGCTCTTGCGGTTTTCAATTTCCCGCGCAAAGGCCAGACAGGCAACGCCGTAGCATTCGGCCCCGATCGGCTTATCCAACCGCAGGAAACCCAGGATCAGATCGTGAATCCGTTGGTTGTTAGCCAAGTCCACGATCGGGCCGCTACCGCCGACAATCAGCATGGCATCGTACTGTTTCAGATCCTCGTAGACCTTATCCAGTTTCTTGTAATACTCCTCCATTTCACGGATGAAGCGGGGTGAACTCCAATAGGGACGTTCCGGCAGCCATTCGGAAAGATTAATCGGGAAGTTTAGGCGATCGGAGGCATCCAGTTCCCGGACCTTGCGGGCAACTTCTTCCGTGGTCACCGATCGTCCCAGGGGCGGATCGATGTAGCTAGCGTCCATGCTGGGGGGCAAGGCATGGGGCCGCTTGCCCTTCGGCGTCGCGAAATCAACCTTATAACCCGCTGCATCGAAGGTTTCCAGTGGACCCAGTAATTCTTCTCCCCAGTAGCCCCATTCTGACAGGATAATCAGAACCTTCTTGGACATTCTTGGTACTCCTTAATTCGGTGGCATTCAACCGGAATTGATCAGACAGAAATTTAAGATCTCCTTAACCTTTTATGCTGGAGACTTTGTTAAGACCCGCATAAATTTTCGTAAGGTTCATCTAGCCTAGTATGGCTACTTTATGACTAAATTCATCAGAAGTCTCAGTTTCTTTTCTGATCTTCATCAAAAACGGCAAAATTCCTGAAATATTTCGTAAGCATTTCCGTGGAATTGCTGTCATTCTACTGGTTGCACCCGCGAAGTGGGATAACCCGATCGGGTTATTTAAGCAAGGCGATCGCCTCCCCACAACTAGGGTCCAAGCATATAGGGTCCAAGCTTCGATTATGGGTTTCGCGCAGGGCTAGGTACATTCGGGACCGGCTGGCTGCGGGCTGCTTGGGGGGGAGGGACAGGCCGCTCCATCTGTCTGTTGCGAGCGTGGCCGAGGGTGCCATCCAGCAAAGTTTCGAGGGCTGGGAGCAGGCGGTTGACCTGCTGGACACGAATCAACACATCCCACATGGGTTCTAGCTTTTTCCAGGCTCCGGCATAGAGCAGGTGACGAACGCGATCGCGCCAGTGGTCCTTGGCCCAAGCGCCTTGGAAAATATGGGACCAACGGTAGAACTGCTGATAGGCTCGCCAATACCCGGCTTCCAACACTTCGGGACGCATTTTGAGCGGTTGAAAAACCGTATGGCGCGTATCGTAAAGATCCCAGTTGGTATGTAAAATGCGCTGCTGGCTGGCGATCC
Organism: Coleofasciculaceae cyanobacterium bin_20; assembly: GCA_037445115.1. Lineage (GTDB taxonomy): Bacteria > Cyanobacteriota > Cyanobacteriia > B231 > B231 > Trichothermofontia. Next base: position 34,341 of record JBBILC010000009.1, on the reverse strand, counting down.
GGGCATACAAAGCCGTGCCGGGATAGGGGGTCAAAATGTGAAATGTAGCGGTTTCAATCCCCTGTTGTACGGCCCACGCTACCGTGCGATCGAACACATCGGGATCATCCTCATCCATACCAAAGACAAAGCTGCCGTTAATCATGACCCCGCGATCGTGCAAACGGCGAATGGCTGCCGTGTAATCGCGATTGAGATTGTGATATTTATGCTGTTCCCGTAAATTTGCGGGATTCAGGGTTTCAAAGCCAACAAAGAGACTGCGTAGGCCCGCGTCAACCGCCTTTTCCAATATCCCCGGTTGCAGGATGGATTGAATGGTCGCTGCGGCCTGCCAAACTCGCCCCATGCCGCGCATCCCCTCGAACAACGCCGTCGCAAATTGGGGATGCCCAAAGAGATGATCATCCAAAAAGTACAGGTGGCGTCCGGGTAGGCGCTCCATTTCCGCGAGGGCATCGTCTACGGGTTGGGTATAAAACGACTTACCCCCCTGATAGAAGGCATCCTTGTAACAAAAATCGCAGGCATGGGGACAGCCCCGTGACACCACGATCGAATTGGGGATCAGGTACAGGTGTCGCTTAATCAAATCCCGGCGGATGGGGGGTACACCGACCAAACTCCGAATTTTCGATTGGTACACGGGGGCCGGGGTCCCGGCTCGGAAATCCTGTAAAAACTGGGGCCAGGTATCCTCACCAGGGCCGAGGAAAATCGTATCGGCATGGGCTTGGGCTTCTGTGGGCAATGCCGTTACGTGCAGCCCCCCCAGGCACACATAGGCTCCCCGTTGCCGGTAGTGATCAGCTAATTCGTAGGCGTGGTAGGCCGAGGTGATGTACACCTGGATGACCACCAGGTCGGGATCATCGTCCAGGTTTAAAACTTCAACGTGTTCGTCCTGGAGATCAATGTCGTCGGTATCGTCAAAGAAACCCGCGATCGTGGCTAATCCCAGGGGCGGGAAAAGGGAATACTTAATCGGTCGCCAGAAGGGGCTGAGTGCTTCCGTCAAAGCGGGCAAAATCATTTTGACCTTCATGGCCATGCTCCAGCAGCGGGTATTCCCAGTGTAGGGGAGAAGCCCCAATCGCCCATGAGCAGATCTACCCGCGTCGATCGAAAAGTAAATTCTGCAAAGTTCGTAGTACAGGCTTTAGCCTGCAACGACTAAAGTCGTTACTACGAACGTGGAAAAGTAAATTCTGCAAGGTTTGTAGTACAGGCTTTAGCCTGCAACGACTAGCCTGCAACGACTAAAGTCGTTACTACGAACGTGGAAAAGTAAATTCTGCAAGGTTTGTAGTACAGGCTTTAGCCTGCAACGACCAGCCTGCAACGACTAAAGTCGTTACTACGAACGTGGAAAAGTAAATTCTGCAAAGTTCGTAGTACAGGCTTTAGCCTGCAACGACTAGCCTGCAACGACTAAAGTCGTTACTACGAACGTGGCGCGATCGCCCGCTGATCCCCGATCGGGGACAATCGCACCGTGTCCGCTGGGGTAATTCCGCTAGAGTTAAGAAGGAGGTTGTTTGGCAATCTCGTTTCCGTCCTTTCGCTCCCGTGGTCTCGCTGTGGTCATCAGGCCACCCCCTCTGTGATTGAAGCCGACGTTCACCAGCAACTCCATGCGTTCCTGCGGGCGCAAGGGAACACCCAGTGGCCCCACCATCTGACGGTGGCACGACTGGTGGCGCGAGCCTTGCGGCTGGGGGGAAATGCCCTTCTCCAGGCAGGCGCACCCGCTGGGGATCACGGTCACTACCGGATTAGTTACCTGGCCTCAGCCCTGATCTGGCCCGGTCCGGTTATCCTCGTCACCCCCCTGGAAACCCAACAGCGCTTGCTGCAAGTAGAAATCCCCCGATTGCAAGCCTGGTTAGGATTGTCCAAGGCGATCTGGCAGGGCGATCGCTGGCCCCAAGCCAATTTTGAGGGGCTACTGATGACCACCCCTGATGCCTGGTTAGCCGATCGCCTGTTTGATACCGACGCCTTCCCGCCCCAGATCCCGACGATTATTGATGGCATTGATGATCTGGAAACCTGGACCCGGCAACAATTGCAAGCGGATCTCGATCCGGTCGATTGGCGATCGCTCACCTTAGCCTATCCCGCAGCGGGCGATCGCATCCGGGATACCCAGGCCCAGTTAACCCATCGCCTGTTTCAACACCCCGCCAATCCCTACGAGTGTTATTTGCTCGATGGTGAAGAACAGTTGCTATTGCAAGATCTCTATTGGGATCTGCAACAAGTGGGTAGTGACTATCACCGCCAACTGATCGCCCTTGATCACAGCCTGCCCTCGCCCCTGCCCGTCCTGCCCGATCTCGTCCATGTCACAACCAGCCTCCCCTCCGCATGGCAACGCTTTTGGCACCAACTCCAACACCCCCACACAATGGCCTGGGTGACGATCCACCGTGCCCAAGGGCAATTCTCCCTCCACTGTGCCCCCATCCAGGTCGCTGAGGCTCTCGCTCCCGTCTGGCCGCAACAACCCCTGATTTTGATTAGTGGCGCGATCGACCTGGAACCGGAAGCCGCCACCTATTGCCAACGGCTCGGTTTACCGGAAATGACCACGGTCAAATTCTCCCCCGATCGCCAGCGCGAACAAATTGATCTCTACTTACCAGAGGGCCTACCCACCCCCAACACCCGCGAATTTCAACCGGCCCTGCTCCACGAGCTACGCAAACTCCTCACCCTCCAGGCCACCACCCAGGGGATCGCGGTTCTCCTCATTGGCGATCTCCCCCTTAAGGCCCAGATCGGCTCCCAACTGGCGGCTGAATTTGGCTCCCGTGTCCAAGTTGAAAAAACCTGCCTGGAGAGCAATGGCATCCTGGTCACGGGCTGGGAATTTTGGCGACAGCAACAGCGGGTCCTCCCGGCCCCCCAACTCATGGCGATCGCCACCCTGCCCATCCCCTCCCTGGAACATCCCCTGGTTGCTGCCAGAGTCGCCGACTACAAACGCCAGCGGCAAGACTGGTTCCGGATGTATCTGCTACCCACGGCCCTGGCTGATTTGCAATGGGCCATCACCCCCATGCGCACCTCCCAGGGGATCGTTGCCCTGCTCGACAGTCGTGTCCTGCGCCGTACCTATGGCCAACAGGTGTTAACGGCCCTCAGCCCCTTTGCCCGGATTAATTACCTGGCTCCCGATTTGTTTTTGCCCGACGGCGATCGCTCCCACTGGCCCTCAGACTAATACGCCGAAGGATCAGCCGCTTCTCCGGCGCAGACGCTACGCGGGCGGGAAATAGGGGGTGGGATCGGTATCCAGCCTGCTACCAAGACAGCCAAGACGGCTATCCCACGCTCCCTTGGCCCTCGACTGCGGGTAGACTCCGGCCCGCTATCCCCGCTGCCCGGATGTCTCCTTTCTCGTGTGGGTAGCCAAGGCGGTATCCTTAAGATCAATGACCGGATCAAACGAAAACGCAGAAGCTGAGAAACAGTATGGGTGAAGCCAAACGCCGCAAAGAAGCCCTGGGTGAGAAGTACGGCACCGAGGCGAATATCCTACCGTGGCTACCGATTAAGAAGAGTCAGGCCGAGCAATTCATGAAGTGGACCACCCAAGGCAGTTGGATTGGGATTGGTCTGCTGGTGGCTGTCTGGGTCACTGTGCGCTTCATTGGCCCCGCCCTGGGCTGGTGGGAAATCAACTAGGACCCCAGGCTGTCTGGCTGCCTACCCTGGCGGCGATCGCGGACAGCTAGCGCTGGGGCCGTTAAGGCTTAGTGACATGGGTTAGGGACTAAGGGCGCATGGCGGCGATCGTTCCGAGTAGCGACGATCGCTAGCGGCTGGGGTGTGGGCAGTCGCGTGATCCCCACATAACGACAGGCTAGAAATCAATGCGAATCAGCTAGATTGCTCAATACCAAGTGGGTTTTCGCGGAAATCGTGGCTCAGGCTGCCTTCCCCAACCTAACGGTTATCCTTATAGATTCGATAATTTATTTAAATTAAATTACATGATCATCCCCACCAGAAATTGGGCAAGCTAGATTAAGTGGCAGATCCTGCGCCTAGGGGTAAGTCACGCTCGTGGACAAGCTCCCAATTGTGGCGTTAGACACTGTTAGCCGGATAAGGATTCGCTAGGCTTGAGAGGTTGTGAAACAGGCAAGCCGTGACCTGGTCTCAATCCCAGAGTCGTCCATTGCTCTGTACTCGCAGTAGCGTGGGCGCAATCCTGAGGAAAATCTTAAAAAAGTATAAAAAAGCTTAAAATAGGTGTGGTGATTGGAGGTTATGGTGTGTTTCTTCGACTTGCAGAGCAACACCGTCGGTTTGTTCAAGACTTAGTGATGAGCCTCCAGGCCCTCGCGACGGTTCTGGAACGCCAGGGGTATGTGGCCTCGTGCTATACCTGCGGTGGCCAACTGAACAGTGCTTCATTCATGGTCAGCTTGGGCGATAGCCACCTGATCCGGTTTATCGTGTCCGACTACGGCATTACCTGGACGGAAATGCGCGACGATCGCGAATTGATGAAGCTGGAAGGGGCAGAAGCCATCAGCCAGCTACAAGAACTCGCCAATGTGGTCAAGTTCCATGTCCAGCCCGCTGAGTACAAACTGGCGATCGCGCAGTAACGGTTGGCAATAACCGCTGAGCGTATTTGAGCGTATAGGGTATATTCGGTAGGGAGGGCATGGTCTGCCCTGGCGTGTTGCCTTACCCATTGCCATAGACAGAAATCATCGCTCCCCGCAGATCCCGTGCCGCTTCCGAGGCCAGGAAGCAAATCGTTTCGGCGAGGGATTCCGGCTTCACCCACTGATCCGCATGGGCCGATCCCATTGCCTCGCGATTCCCTGGGGTATCGATCGTTCCTGGTAGCACCACATTGGCCGTGATATCCATCCCTTTCGTCTCCTGGGCAATCACCTGGGTTAAGGCCACAACCCCTGCTTTAGCGGCACTGTAGGCAGCTTGTTGGGCACCGGGTTGCACCGCCCCCCGCGAACTAATCGTCACAATGCGCCCATAGCCCCGTTGTCGCATTCGCCGCAGACAATGCTTGCACACCAGGAACGTGGTCGTCAGGTTGAGATTAAAGCTCTGTTGCCAGTCGTCCAGGCTGAGTTCATGAACGGGTTGCATGGAAAAGCCACCCACCAGGTGAATCAGCACGTCTACGCGATCCATCTCAACCACCAGGGCCGCGATCGCGGCTTCCTGGGTTAAATCCACGTCAACAAAGCGCACCCGCGATCGTGCGGCTGGCGATAAGACCCCTTTCAACCGTTCCACCCCATAGTGATGACGGTAGGGAATCGTCACAGAGGCAGGCCCCCGGTCCAAAACGGCGGGGGTAACCCCCAATCCCAGGCCACCCGTGCCACCGGTCAGTAAAACGTGTTGGTTATTCATGACTCTGGTTCAAGACCCGCTGCCCGTAGTTGTGCCGCTAGGCGCTCCGCCCGTTGGTGTTCCTGTTCTGCCCGTTGGCGTTCCTGTTCCGCCCGCTGGCGTTCTTGCTCCAGGCGTTGGCGTTCCAGAGCGACTTGCTCCGTTCCCCACAACAGTAAATTGCCGGCATCATCCCACCAGCGCAACCAGTAGCCAGCGCGATTCTCACGTACCCCTTGCCAAACGCCCAGAAATAAGTCCATTTCAGGTAGCCAAAACCGTCCCTGGGTATCGGCTGCGACGAGATGATACTGGCCCGCCTGATCCAGCCGATAGAGTTCTAGATCGCCACTGCTTGGCTCGAAAATGCCATAGCTGGGGACTTGCAAAATCTGTTCATAAAAGAAGAACTTGCCAGGGGGATAGGTCTGTTTGGCGGAATACTCCTCTCCCTCCGTGGCCGATAAAAACTCCAGGACGAGTACCGGTAGTTCGCCCTGAAGCCGAGGGGTATAACTCCGTTCGACTTGGGCACGATCGACCGTAATCTGAGGGATAAAAGCCCAATCGGGAGCCTTAACCACGACCTGACCGTCGAGGGTGGCGCAAATCCCGTAGTTGGTGGGGGTCAGGGCCGTATCGGGTAGCCGACCCGCCAGTTGCAAACTCTCAGTTAACGCCGCTGCCAGGGCGGGTTGGTTGATATTGTCCACGGGATCGTCCGGCAAAACATATTCATCGGGCAGCTTTTCCCAGGTGACCGTATAGCGGGCAGTAGTCGCGAGCATCAGGGGTTACCGCCAAGGAGCAACTTTATCCTAAATCTACCCTTTGCAAGCGTGAAACTCAAAGGAATTCACGTTCAAGTGTGATCTCCTGTAATTGTGATCTACGGAGCTTGGGTTGCACGGCGTTTGACCTCACACTATTCAAGGGTGTTGATCACTCCCAACAGATCCCAAAAAAATATCGGTGAAGCAGCCACTGACTAGGCAGGATCAGCGTAGGGTGTTAAAAAACGGAGTGCGGATCACACTGTGGATCGCTGCAACTGAACGCTACTGACGACTCTAGAAGGATGGAGCATCATGATTGACCGGTTAGAGACCGAAATTGATGAAATTCGTGCCCGCGAAATCCTCGACTCGCGGGGTCGCCCCACCATTGAGGCGGAAGTCTATCTGGTCAATGGGGCCTATGGATTGGCTCAGGTGCCTAGCGGTGCCTCCACAGGTAGCTTCGAGGCCCATGAATTGCGGGATGGGGACCCGGCTCGCTACAGTGGCAAAGGGGTTCTGAAAGCTGTTCAGAATGTGGAAGAAATGATCGCCCCCAACCTGCTGGACCTGGATGCGGTCAACCAGGAACTCGTCGATCGCGTCATGTTGGACCTGGATGGGACTCCGAACAAGACCAAATTAGGGGCCAATGCCATTCTGGCGGTTTCCCTGGCGACGGCTAAGGCCAGTGCGGCGGCCCTGAACCTGCCCCTTTATCGCTACCTGGGGGGACCCCTCGCGAACCTACTCCCCGTGCCGTTAATGAACGTGATCAACGGCGGTGCCCATGCCAGTAATAACGTGGACTTTCAGGAATTTATGATCGTGCCCCACGGTGCCCCCTCCTTCCAGGAAGCTCTGCGCTGGGGAGCAGAGGTGTTTGCAGCCCTGGCTAAGGTACTTAAGGATAAGGGGTTGCTGTCCGGTGTGGGGGATGAAGGCGGTTTTGCCCCCAACCTGGGATCGAACCAAGAGGCATTGGATTTGCTGATCTCGGCGATCGAACAGGCGGGCTATAAACCGGGAGAACAGATCGCCTTGGCCCTGGATGTGGCGGCCTGTGAGTTCTACAAGGACGGCCAATATGTCTATGACGGCTCCGCCCATGCCCCCGCTACGTTTATCGACTATTTGGAAAAATTGGTGGGCAGTTACCCGATCGTGTCGATCGAGGACGGTCTCCATGAAGAAGACTGGGAGAATTGGCAATTACTCACCCAGCGGTTGGGCGATCGCGTGCAGTTAGTGGGCGACGATCTGTTTGTGACCAACATCAGCCGGTTGCAAAAGGGCATTGACATGGGGGTGGGCAATTCGATTTTGATCAAGCTCAATCAAATTGGCTCCCTGACCGAAACCCTGCAAGCGATCGACCTCGCCACGCGCAACCGCTATCGTTCCGTGATCAGCCACCGTTCTGGTGAAACCGAAGACACGACGATCGCCGACCTTGCCGTGGCCACCCGTGCTGGTCAGATCAAAACCGGCTCCCTCTGCCGCAGTGAACGCGTTGCCAAGTACAATCGCTTGCTGCGTATTGAAGCCGAGCTAGGGGAACAGGCCATTTACGCCGGGGCCGTGGGCATGGGGCCGCGCTAGGATCAGCCGCGCCTCTCCCGTTCTGCCGCATCCAGGGGTCAACAGGTTTCCAGGGGGTAATCCTCGCCAGGGTGGACGAGACTCGCAACAGCCTTTAAATTAAGTCAGGTTTTTGGGGGAGACCTGTTGCTCGAACCCAACCCATGCGGGGGTGCTAAACCCACGGTGTGAGAAGTTAACGAGGTGAAGCGTGTTAGAAGCCCTGACCCGACTGGATTACCTGCTGCGTGAGACCTGGCTAGGGTTACGGCGGGGCGGCTGGATGAATTGGGCTGCGATCAGTACCGTAACCATTCTGCTGTTTCTGTTCGGTAGCGGCCTACAGACCTCCTGGCATTTAGAACAACTGGTCAATCAGTTTGGTAACCAACTGGAGGTTTCGGTGTTCCTGGAGCCAGGGGTCCTTGCGGATGAGATTGTGCCCCTTGTCCGAGAGATGCCAGAAGTCGCCAATCTGGAGATTATCTCGAAGGAACAAGCCTGGGAAACCCTAATCACGGAACTGGGCCTATCTGATATTCGGGGGGCAACGGCTCAACTGAATGGCAATCCCCTGGTAGACGAACTCAAGGTGTTGGCCCGGAATCCCGATACGGTCCCGCCCTTGGTCGATCGCCTTCAATCTCTGCCAGGGGTGGAAGCGGTGCAATATTTGCCGGAGGTTCTCCAAAGGCTACGGGAATTGAATCAAGGCTTGAATTGGGTGAGTTTGACGATTACGACGCTGCTGACGGGGAGCGCGATCGCGGTGATTATGACCACAATTCGGCTGATTGTCCTGGCCCGTAACCGCGAGATTGAAATTATGCAACTGGTGGGGGCGACCCGTGCCTGGATTTATTTGCCCTTCCTCTTCCAGGGAATTGCCTTTGGGGTCGCTGGGGCGGTGATCGCCTGGGTCCTGCTGGGGACGTTTCAGCAGACCTTGGGCAATTTACTGGCAGGACAACCCGACTTTATTCGCTTCCTCTTTAGTCATGGCACAGGCCGGGTGAGTTTACATACCCTGCCCGATTTTGTGCTGCTGCCCCTCATTTTGATCGGTTTTGGCAGCGTGATTGGCCTGACGGGCAGTTTTTTTGCCGTTCAGCGATCGGTGCGTTAATGCAGGATGCTAATTCCTTTAAGCCCCCAGGGCAGACAGGATGCCTACCTCACGAAGTCATTCCCCCACAAAGTCATTCAACGTTGATATCCACTAACCCATGAGACCTGCGTCTGTGAAATCCCCTCCCGTTACTGCATCCACGCAACCGCTGAGTGCGCCACCTGCCGCCACGGATCGCCCGCTGCCTTCGCCAGCCGCCCAGCCAGCCGCTAAGCCAGCCGCCAGCAATCCAAGCGAAACGCCAACGCCAACGCCGGAAACGCCCACCCCGCCCTCGGCCATTATTCAACTCAAAGGGGTGACGAAGGTGTATAGCAATGGCAGCTATGGCTTGAATCAGGTCAACCTGGCCGTAAAACGGGGCAGTTTTCTGTTTATTACGGGTCCCTCTGGTTCCGGCAAGACGACGTTCCTCAAGCTACTCTATGGCGCAGAGCAGCCCACCCACGGTGAGGTTCTCATTGATGGGGTGCCTGTCAACCAACTGCGGGGCGATCGCTTGGCACGGTTTCGGCGACGCTTGGGGATTGTGTTTCAGGACTACAAGCTCATCCCCCGGCGCACAGTGGCAGAAAATGTGGCGTTTGCCCTTTGGGCACAGGGGTTTTCCCGCTCAGATATCGATCGCCGCTTGGAACCGACCCTGCGCATGGTGGGGTTAGCCAACAAGGCCGACTGTTTTCCGGAACAGTTGTCGGGGGGAGAGCAACAACGGGTGAGCTTGGCACGGGCGATCGTCGGCACGCCGCCTTTACTCCTGGCCGATGAACCCACGGGCAACCTGGACCCCGATAATTCCCTGCAAGTCTTAAAAATCCTGCGCAAGCTCAACTCTTTTGGGGTGACTATCCTCGTGACCACCCATGATGAACAATTGGTGCGCCTATCCAATTGCCCCGTGATTCAGATCCATCGGGGACGGTTATCCCATTTGCGGTAGGCACCCTTCAGTAAACGGGGGGTAGCTACCATCGGCCTAACCCAAGTTAGACGGCTTTGAAGATGGGAGGCTCAAGCCAATAACCAGGACCCGGCGAGCGTGCCGAGAGTTCTAGTTGACGTTAACTCTAATGTAGATCAACTCAAAGTATCTGGGTCGATTCCTAACTGTTTTATGTAGGCTGCTAAGCGATCGGCCCGTTGGCGTTCCTGCTCGGCGCGTTGGCGCTCTTGCTCGGCGCGTTCTTCCCCGGCTAGGAGTAAATTCCCCGCCTCATCCCACCAGCGTAGCCAGGGGAGCGTGATGCCGCCGTAGGCCCCTTGCCAAATCCCTAGCTCAACTTGCATGGGCGGAATGGGGTAATGGCCGCGATCGTTGGCCGGAACCCGCTGATAATGCCCCGCTACTAACTCATAAAGTTCAACGCTGGCCTTGGTGACTTCATAAATTCCGTAGTAGGGAATCCGAATCGCTTGCTCATAGACCCAAAACTTACCCGGCTTGCGGTCTGTTCCAGTAATCGCAGAGGGCGGTGTGGTATCCCGTTCTTCGCTCCCATCCCCCGATACAAATTCCAGGGCAATGAGCGGGGCGACATATTCCTGCCAGAGAACGTAGGACCGACGGAATTGCCCGTTGAGCATGGGGGGCACATTGGGCACGTAAAACCAATCGGGACACTCGGCCCCTTTTTGGGGGGGATCGGTTAAGCGCCAATAGATACCGCAATCTTGGCCGATGCAAAACTGCTGATCGGGATGGATCGTATTGAGGACCGGCAGGATGGAACTGGTAAGGAGAATACTTTGGGGGTGCTCCTGAAAGTTTTTCACAAAGGTTCCGTCCGAGTCCGGCAGTTGCGTGTGGTCGGGTAGCGCTAGCGTTCGCTCAGGGGTCTGAATCACGGAAGTTGTCACGATCGCCCACCAGGTACGGTAAGTCATTGGTTTGATTGTAGCCAACCGACACCCTGCTCAGCGATGTCCCTGGCACTCAACCCAGCGTCTTACGTCTGGCTGCTTCGCCAATCTGGACACCCCCCTGGAGCTAACCACCCTTCAGGATGCATCGCACACACCAAAACACGCCGCGTGGCCCGCGATGTCCCATAGGCAACGCCATGATAGTTGGCACATCCCTGACAGGGCTGGGGGCGGGTGGGGTTCGGATCAACAAAGCCAACCTGGGAGCGCAGGATATGTTGTTTACTTTGGAGTCGTTGCCAGCGCAGGTAATCCGCCCGTCGGAACAGATCATTGGCTCGCCGGAAGGGGTCGTGGGCTGCGTCCATAGGTGCCAAACCGGGTCGATGCTTTCTCCTAGCGTACCCGCGATCGTTCCCTCGCAGTGTGCGAAGCCGCAGACTGTTGCATTTTGCAACTTTTGGGATCAGTCATCGATCCCCAGTCTGTGATCATTCAGACCAATGGGGAATGCCTTGATCCCTGCCTGACAGTACCGAGCCTGACAATACCAAGTCTGACAGTAGCCCATGACGACTGAAGTCGTCACTACGAGCGTTGCAGAATTTATGATTCGCTAAACTAACCTGACGGTGGCTAGCCGGGGAGAACTTACCAGAGGGTCGGGGTTGCTTCCCGCGTCGGCACCATAAACTCCTGATCCGATTTGGGCACTTGTAAGGCATCAGTGGCAGGAGTCGGGGATGTTGGCTTGACTTCTGGCTCGACGGTCACCTCTGGCTCGACGGTCACCTCTGGCTCGACGGTCACCTCTGTGCCGATCGTAGCCTCTGACTCAACCGGGGTCACTACGGATGCTTCCACTTCGATCGCCGTGGCCGGTAGGTTCTCAGGGGTAGGCGCAATTTCCGTAATAGTAGTGACTGGGATGTCTAACGGTGAGGCCGGGGATTCCATTGCACTGGGGGTGGGGGTGTCCCCTTCCAGAACCACAGTGGGTCTCACCTCCGAGTCTGCCTCGATACCCGTCAGGCTGGGGGCTGGTGTTTCCGGTAACGCGGTATCGGCAGGGTCAGGGGCTGTCTCTAGGCGTGGGGTGGGCGGGGACAGGGTAGGCGGGGTTGTCGTGGCTGCCATTTCTGCAAGGCTCAGATCCGTTGCCAGGTAGATATGGCCGAGGGTTTTCTCACCAAAGGTGCGTTTGGCAAACCGCCAGTTGGGATTCAGGATAATTTTGGCAAACTCGCCGGGGATCACCCCATAGGCCCGACCAATTTCGAGAATAGGGGCATTGCGATCGCGGCTGGGGTACCCAATCAGCACGAGGTCATTGGCCGTGCGGACAACGCGCAGGTTGTAGTTGAGGGCCAAATCCTCACCGCCCATGCGAATGGAGAAGCCATTACTGTCCGTTTTACGATCGCAAATCCCCGTGAAATTAAAGGTGAGTAATAGGGGATCAATCACCGTTGGACTACTACCACTTTCAGCCCAGCAAGGCCGTTGGGCCGACGTTTGCTCCAAAATCAGCAGTTGGTATGCACCCGTAGTTCCACGAGGAGCCGCGATCGCAATTAACTTAGACTGATCAATTTCCTGTTGTCCAAAGGTAGCGGCATGGGCTGGACGCAACCCGCCAGTTGCCCCAAGCAGGGCCGTGGTAAAAACAGCAAGGCCAGCGTGCAGTAGCGGTTTCATCAAGATTTCCTCCCAGGAATGCAGGGGCGACGGCGGATTCGGACTGGTGCTGTTGCCTATGATGTTAGGGTGTCAAAATAGTTCCGGGCAGCAGCCGGATGGCAGTCACGCTATACCGATCGGCCACCGATCGGCCAAAGCAGATGCCCTCAGCACCCTATCCAAACCCAGGGTACCGTCCAAATTGGAATTTTGCATTCAATTCGGGAAAGATGAATGGCGTCTGGCGAGATTGATGCCGGTATTGCCTGTCGCTACCCATAAAATCGCCCGCATCCCATCCCGCACCACCTTATTCAACGTTTCGGGGGACTCTGGAGAGCGATCGGATTCCACCGGCACGGGCTGGAAATGAATCCCCCGACTCCCTAACACAATTTCACCAATCACCACGGCGCGGCGCATGTGGTAATCGGAGGTGATCAGGTAAACACTGCGAACTCCCTGGGCCTGAAGTTGATCCGCCAGGGTCGTGAAATTCGTGACCGTATCGACGGCGCGATAGTCCAGGTGTAGGCGTTCAACCGCAATCCCCGCTTCCGCAAACACCCATTCGGCATACTCTGGATTGGTGCCCGAGGAGACCCAGATCGGCAGGTTGGGGTATTGGCGGGCAAATTCAGCCGCAAAGTGCTCCCGTTCCGGTGCACCCCCTAGAACCAGCACAGCCTGGGGAACTTCACCCGCTCGCTGAAGCGATCGCAGGGTCAGCCACCCTGCTGTTGAGCAACAGGCAATGGCCAAGCAGGTACATAACCAACGGCGACGGGAAAAGCGTTGTCGGCGGTGCAGGGTGGAATGGGGGTGTTTTCCCGGGAACGGCATGATCACGGCGCAAAACGGAGGCAGCAATAGGTCTCAACGATCGAGTAGAAGCGGCCAGAGGCCGTCGCTCTCGGATTTTGCAGGACTGTTGTGAGAAGGACAAGGGGGCTGGGTGAAATTTTAAGTTTTGTAAGAAGATGCCCCCTCGGTCAGCAAGTCTTAGTTAATGCGACGCAGGTTTAAGACGTCACTCAGTTTTTTGATCTGGATCGAGGTGCGCTCTAGTTGGACACGATCCTGGACATCGATACAGAGATCCAAAATCGCGGGTCGATCATGGTGGGTTTTCACCTCAGCATGGCGAACGTTGATGCCATTATCCGCTAGCCGTGCCAGGACATCCTTGAGAATCCCCACGCGATCGATCACCTCAATTTGTAAGGTCACCGGATAGGTATGGGGACGACCACTGCCATTCTGCCCTAAATTCCAACTGATGGGAATAAGGCGATCCCCCTCTATATGGACTAAATTTTCACAGTCATGGCGATGCACCGAAATTCCTCGCCCACGCGTGACCACGCCAATGATCGGCTCACCCGGAATGGGGTTACAGCACCCGGCAATATGGTGCATCAGACCATCAATTCCCGCGATCGGGGAATGGGTGGTCAGATCAGGTCGCTGGCTAGGCGAGACTTGGATCTGATCATCACGCAGGGTGGGGGGCAGAGTGGGAGCTGATTTGCCGCTGACGGCATCCCGAATGCGGTTGACCACCAAGTTCAAGGTTACCTCGCCATACCCCAGGGCCGCCAACAGGTCGTCGATGCTGTGGTAGTTACAGCGTTCCGCCACAGCTTGGATCGGGGCTGATTTGAGCAGGGCATCCAGGCCGTTTTTTCCCAGTTCCCGCTCTAACAATTCCCGCCCACGGGCAATATTTTCGTCCCGGTGCGATCGCTTATACCACTGGCGAATCCGGTTCCGGGCACCGGGGGTTACGACAAAATTCAACCAGCCCAGACTGGGGTGGGAATTTTTCTGGGTAATGATTTCGACAATATCACCGTTGCGCAGTTCCGTATCTAGGGGAACCAGGCGACCATTGACCTTCGCGCCCGCACAGTGGTTTCCTACCTCCGTATGGATGCGATAGGCAAAATCCACTGGAGTCGCCTGCCGAGCTAGGGAAATCACATCGCCACGGGGAGTGAAGACATAAACATCCTCATGGAACAGGTTGTCCTTGACGTTATCCAGGTATTCCTGGGCATCTTTGAGATCATTTTGCCAGTCCAGAAGCTGCCGCAGCCAGGTAAACTTGTGTTCCTTGGCCGAGAGGGGCGTGTTGGAGTGACCCGCTTCCTTATATTTCCAATGGGCCGCGATCCCGTACTCAGCGATGTAGTGCATTTCGACCGTGCGGATTTGCACCTCCATTGCCCGCCCATTCAGACCAATCACCGCTGTATGCAAGGACTGGTATTGGTTTGGTTTGGGTAGGCCAATATAATCCTTGAAACGACCGGGGATCGGACGAAAGGCATCATGGACGATCGCCAAGGTACGATAGCATTCTTCGGCGGTTTCGACAATAATGCGAATGGCGGCAATGTCATAAATCTCATGGAAACTCTTCTGTTGCCGCTGCATTTTTTGATAAATGCTATAAAGATGCTTGGGACGGCCACTAATATCGGCGTAGTTGATCCCCGCCAGGTGTAAGCGCTCTTGCAGGAGGGCGATTGCTTTGGCAAGGCGGGATTCGCGATCGATCCGTTTCTCGGCCACTAGCCCCTGCATCTCCCGGTAGGCTTCTGGCTCTAGATATTTGAAGGACAGATCTTCTAATTCCCACTTAAACCGGCCAATCCCCAAACGATTCGCCAAGGGGGCAAAAATTTCACGGGTTTCCAGGGCAATACGACGGCGCTTTTCATCCTTGAGATGTTCCAATGTGCGCATATTATGGAGGCGATCGGCCAGTTTCACCACAATCACCCGGATATCCTGAGCCATTGCCAAAAACATTCGGCGAAAATTTTCCGCCTGACTCTCGGTTTTGCTGGAAAAATTGAGCTTCGAGAGTTTCGTGACACCTTCGACTAACTGGCGAACCTCTGCCCCAAACCGGGCCTCGATCTCGACAGGGGTAATCTCCGTATCTTCCACCACGTCATGCAAAAAACCAGCGGCGATCATCGCCCCACTGCCCCCCAAGTCGCGCAGAAGCCCCGCAACGGCGATCGGATGGCAAATATAGGGTTCGCCGGATGCCCGCCGTTGGCCCGCGTGGAGGCAGTAGGCAAACTCAAATGCCTGACAGATCAGGCGGTTATCCTCCGAACTCAGGGGGATCGGTCGGCTAATCACGGGAAAGTCGCTGTCGCCGACCTCCCGGTTGCCATCAAGGGAGGTGGCGGGGGTAGGTGGGTCCTGACCATTCAGAATGAGACACGATCGCAACCAGTCCGGCACAACCTCATAGTCCAGTGAGGCCGCACCAACGGGGTTCGGCGAGACCGTATCAACTGGGACGGATGTCGAATCAATCGGTAAGGTAGTAACGTTCATGGAGCAGATGCTGGGCGAAACTGAAACGAAGGTAGGCAATGTCGGCAAGGAGTCAAACCAGGATCGCCGGAATAAGTTTGAGGGTGGATGCTTGCGTACTTTAAGATGAGCGGCGATGAGCAGTTAGAACAGGTAATTTCTTATACTAGAAATGAATAGGCGATAAGATAAGTAATTTCTTATACGCAATATTAAGTTACTTAAACAAAGTTTAATCTAAATTAACCAAAAATTAAAATTGAACGATCACACTGGGTTAGTCGCTTGCACCAAGGCAGTAAGATTGCCCTCTAGAAGAAGACACAGGGATGGGTGGCCTCTAGAATCGACCCATCACCCTGGTTGAACCAATGCCTGAACTGATGCCTTAACCGATTTGTCAAGTGACCGATGTGCCAAGCGAATACTGCCGATACTACCATCCCTATGCAAGCCTGGGTTAATGGCATCAGGACAGTTCAGAACTGTTCAGAGCAAAGCGGCTAAGTATTTGCCCCTGGCGGTTAACCAAGTGGAACCACCCTAGTGGGCATGATTGTTCCTACTAACCGTGCGGTCTAACCCCCTATGTTGTCTTAACCCACGGCGCTATCCTGATCAACTGTGCTGATTGTGTATTCCAATGTTACCTCAACCCTACAGTGATGCCTATGCTCACTTGCGGCAAGTGTTGCTAGATCTGGAAAACGGCCTCCAGTCCAATCCGGATCTGGCGTTACAGATCGAGGCTGTCACCACTGCCCAAGCCCAGTTTCAATCGGTTCTATCCCTGAATCCAGAGGGACTTAGCCCCACCCAGCGTCAACAGCAGCGGGCGGTCCATCCCGAAATCCATAAGTACTTGCGCCTCTTAAGTACTGATGTTGCTTTTCTCAATGCGGCTCGTCAAGCCACCACCCGCCAGCAACGGGTTACTCTGATGGGCGATCGCGTCCAAACCCTGCTTCGTCTGTGTGATTATCTGCTTACCCTGGATTAATCAAGGTACGGGGCTGTCGAACTCACTCTGATGCTGTCAAGCTTCCCGGCTCCACTAGGACCACCTTAGCGACCAGTAGGGTAGGCGCATGAGTTGATGGCAGGGGTGTAGGATCAGGGGTCCGGACTTCGGCCACGCCCAACACCTGACCCCGATCGTCCTCAACTCGAAGGATGGGGGCCTTGAAGATCGGGATCGGGCCGGGGATCGGGCTGGGGAGTGCGGGATCGATGGAGGGAGGGGCGAGGGTGCCATTGGCGAGGATGGGCAGCTTTTGTCCCTGACACCACCGTTTGGCTAAGGGCGGCGGCAGGACGATCGCGGGTAAGTGCCGTAGGGCCAGCTTTGCCGGTAAGGGGTGGAAGGTATGGGTGGCTACTTGACTCGCGAGATCGGTCAAGGTCAGGCTGGTGGGAAGCGTGAACCCACAACTTTCGGTTCGCTCTAGGGCTGCCAGGGTTCCCCCCACCCCTAAGATAGCCCCTAAATCACGGGCGATCGCCCGAATATAGGTTCCTGCACCACAGGTTACCACAACTTCCAACTCCCGCAGGTCCGTTAGCGGCCAATCAGGGTAATGTGCGAGGCGGGATTGGGTGGCGAGGGAGGGTGGCCGCCAGGCGCGGATCTCGATGCGCTCAATCGTCACCTGTCGCTCTGGCACCGCAAAGGTCTCTCCCGCCCGGGCGCGATCGTAGAGGCGCTGGCCCGCCACCTGGATGGCACTGTAGCGCGGGGGAATTTGGATAATCGTGCCGTGGAAGGTGGCGAGGGCGGCCTCAATCTCGGCTAAGGTCAGGGATTGGGGCGATCGCCGCTCTGTTCCGCCAGCCTGATCCAAGGCAGGCAGGATCGTCCCTTCTAAGTCATCGGTATCCGTTGCCAGCCCCAGGAGCAGGGTTGCCCGGTAGGTTTTGTGCGTGGGAAGATAGGGTAACAGGCGAGTGGCTTTACCGAGGGCGATCGGTAGCACCCCGCTGGCCGCTGGATCAAGGGTCCCCCCATGCCCGACCCGTTTTTGTTGGAGCAGGCGGCGCACCTTGGCCACACAATCGTGGGAGGTCCACCCCAAGGGCTTATGTAAATTGAGAAAACCGTCGAAAACCACCCCAGCCTCCTGTTATTGATAGCCGCCACCCACAAAAAGGTTGAGTCCGAGGTCGAAACGCTCAACAATAGACTTGGCTAATCGTTTATCCCCGTTCGCAACCGTGACCGAACTGACCAACCTGGCGCATAACCAATTTTTGGCCGAGACCCTGCAACCCTTTCGGCAACAGTTTACAGCCCTGGCTACCAAAGCTTACTTTAACTACGGCGGGCAAGGTCCCTTGCCCCGTGTCGCCCTTGATGCCATCATTGCGGCCTACGAAACCATCCAGCGCCTAGGTCCTTTCTCCCGGCAGGCAATCCTGTGGATGGGCCAAACGGAAGAGCAACTGCGACACGCGATCGCTAACGATTTAGGCGTTGCCCCCCAAACCATTACCCTGACGGAAAATGTGACTATCGGCTGCAATATTGTCCTGTGGGGGATTGAGTGGCACACGGGTGATCATATTATCTTGTCCGATTGTGAACATCCCGGTGTGGTTGGAGCGGTGCGAGAACTTCAGCGTCGGTTTGGGGTGGAGGTCTCGATCTGTTCGTTTTTGGATAGCAGCAATCAGGATGATCCGATCGCGGCGGTGGTGCGCCTCCTGCGGCCCCAAACGCGGCTGGTGGTGCTCAGCCATGTGCTTTGGAATACAGGGCAGGTACTTCCCTTGGCTGCAATGATCAAAGCTTGTCGAGCCGCAGACACCACCGGGCGCTTGCAGTTTTTGGTGGATGCGGCCCAATCGGTGGGGGTTTTGCCCTTGCATTTGGGGGACCTGGATGTGGACTTCTATGCCTTTACGGGACACAAGTGGTGGTGTGGCCCAGAGGGCGTTGGGGGGTTATACGTGCGGCCCGATGGGTTGGCCCTGCTCAACCCAACCTTTGTCGGTTGGCGGGGGATTGAGATCGACCCGATGGCCCATCCGAGCGGTTGGAAGCCAGATGGCCGCCGTTTTGAGATTGCCACATCGGCCTGTCCGCTCTGGGCCGGGTTACGGGAGGCGATCGCCCTCCACCCCGGTTGGGGAACGCCCCAGGCCCGTTACCATCGTATTCTGGAATTGGCGACCTATTGCTGGCAACGTCTTGAGGAACTCCCCACGGTTTCCTGCCTGCGCACTACCCCGCCGGAATCGGGCTTGGTGGCCTTTCAAGTGGCAAACGCTGGCCATGAACCATTGGTGAAATCCCTGGAGAGTCACGGTATTTTTCTGCGCACCATTCGCAACCCGGACTGTATTCGCGCGAGCCTGCACTACTTTACGCTAGAGTCAGAAATCGATCGCTTGATCGAGGTTCTCCAGGAAATCTGTCGGTAGGAGTTGAGGGCATTATCCCTATGCGTGTCAAAAATCGTTGGTTCTGGATAGCCGCGATCGTCAGTATTTTGCTCGATCAACTCAGCAAATCTATTGTGGTTCATAACTTTGCCCTCCATGAAACCCTGCCCCTGTGGCCGGGGGTGTTCCACTTGACCTATGTCACCAATACGGGCGCAGCCTTTAGCTTATTTAAGGATGCGGGACATTGGCTACGCTGGCTCTCCTTGGGGGTGAGTTTGCTGTTAATGGCCTTGGCCACCTTCGGCCCGGCCATGAATCGCTGGGAGCAGGCTGGATATGGCTTAATTTTAGGGGGGGCGGTCGGTAACGGGATCGATCGTTTTTTGGCCGGGGAAGTTGTCGATTTTCTTGACTTTCGTCTGATCCAATTTCCTGTTTTTAATCTGGCCGATGTGTCGATTAATCTCGGTATTTTCTGCCTCATTATGGCGGGGCTATATCACTCCCGGCTGGAGCGTCAACGCGATCGTACCGCTGATGGACCGGAGAATCGACGTAATCTTGATAAGCCTCCGATTGACTAAGGGAACTCACCCGCTCCGGCAATCTCAGGCAGCCTCAGACACACTCGATCGTTTCAGGCCAACCCGTTTGATGGGCTTTGAACACCCGCCACCACGTTTCACTAACGCCCTGGGAAGGATGGGCGATCGCGTCGATCGCGCTCAGCCCCCAGCCGAATCCCAACCACCCCAAGCCCTGCTGGTCGGCGGGGGGTGTTTGCCAATCTGGTAAGTGATCGCTGTTAGGTAGGCTATCCACTGAATAATCAACTGGCGACAGGGAAGGGGACGGTTGCATGGCAAACACTCACAAGGTTATTGACCGGGCCAACTCTTCCGAAAGGTAACGGGGAAGAGCCGAACACCCTTGGCGAAATGATCCTTTCTAAAAAAACAATTCTAAAAAAACTATAGTTGCTACATTGGTTGCTTGCCATCGTCCTTTTGGCATATCTTCTGTGGCAGACTACGCCTATAGATACCCAAACGGGGGACACGCCAATGGCTCCTACGATTTAGCCAACTTCCCGCAATCGCATCGCTAGCGTCAGCCCTGTCTAAGTGATAACCAATACCTAGGAATGAAAAATCTAAGTATAAACCCAAGTATCGGAAATCCAGACATAACCCGATCACACGAGCGGAGGTTACGAGGTTACTGGTCTGAATGAAATATCAGCAACGATAGGAAAAATAATAATAATTAGAACAAACAGAAAAAACATGACACATTTTAAGCGGATATCTAAGTTCTTGTAATAAGGATAAATTTATCCCTATTACCCCACTGAAGAAACCCTCATAATAGAAATGAGTTCCCTAGTTAGGTGATGATTCTTACTCAGCTATCCGAGTCATTTTGAAAAAAGAGAACTTATAAGCTTCCAATCGCTAATCCTGAGATAAGGCTATTATCCGGCCCAGGGGATTCGCCCCAACAAAAGGTTAACGATTCTCAATGTTTTCTCAATGTTTTGTATCAATCTACCCCGCGACTGATTGACCTGGCAGTGTCGCCAAGCCGACATCGCTTCCCGACCAAGCCACTCTCATCTCCTTGCTCGCTGAATGCCCTCAGGCTGACGCTATAACCCCAGGATGTCAGATATTGCTAGACAAAACCAATAGGGCGCCCCCTAGCTGCTACAACCTTTTGAAGGGGACAGGCAAGAAGCGCAAGCCCCTTGTTCATTGGCTGTTAGTGTCCTTCAGGAGAGGGAAAACCGTTGTATTCCCCCCAAGATTGTTAAACTTTGCATGGACTGTTTTTGTAACCCTACCTCCCTAGCCTGTGACCCTAACGCTCTATAACACCCTGACTCGACAGCGCGAACCCTTCGTGCCCCTGGTTGCCGATCGCGTCAATATGTACTGCTGTGGGGTTACGGTTTATGACTACTGTCACCTCGGCCATGCCCGTTCCTATGTGGTCTGGGATACTGTGCGCCGCTACCTGATCTGGCGGGGGTATCAGGTCCGCTATGTGCAAAATTTCACTGATATTGATGACAAGATCCTCAACCGTGCTAAGGCCGAGGAGACGACCATGCAGGCGATCGCCGATCGCTACACCCAAGCCTATTTTGAGGACATGGATCGGCTGAATATCCTGCGGGCGGATGAATATACCTATGCCACCCACACCCTTGATGGCATTAAACGACTGATCCACGAACTTGAGCAAAAGGGCTTTGCCTATGCCGCTGCCGGCGATGTCTACTATCGTGTTCACCAGTTCGAGCACTATGGCAAGCTGTCGGGCCGGAAGCTAGCTGATTTGAAGGTGGGGGCCAGCGGTCGGGTGGATGATCCTGATCTGCAAAAGAAGGAAGACCCGTTTGATTTTGCTCTCTGGAAGGCAGCGAAACGGGATGAACCCGCCTGGGAGTCGCCTTGGGGGGCTGGTCGTCCCGGTTGGCATATCGAGTGTTCGGCAATGGTGCGCGATCGCCTGGGGGAGACAATCGATATTCACATGGGGGGGGCCGATTTAATCTTTCCCCACCATGAAAACGAGATTGCCCAATCCGAAGCCGCAACGGGTCAACCCCTGGCTCGCTACTGGTTACACAATGGCATGGTCAATGTGGGTGGCGAGAAGATGTCCAAATCCCTGGGCAACTTCACCACGATTCGGGCGTTGCTGGATTCGGGCTTGGAGCCAATGGCCTTGCGGTTCTTTATCCTGCAAACCCAATACCGCAAACCGATGGATTTCACCGAGGCCGCGATCGTGTCGGCCCAAAAGGGCTGGGAACACCTCAAGGAGGGCCTCCTCTTCGGCCATGAGTATGGGCTACAACTGGGCTGGTCTCTGGAACCGGTGCCCGTAGGCGCGGCCGCTGATGTGTCCCCCCACCATCAACAATTCCAGGCGGCAATGGATGATGATTTCAACACGGCAGGTGCCCTCGCGGTCTTGTTCGATCTGGCGAAAACCTTGCGGCGCGAGAAAAATGTCCTGGTTCATGCCGGTCAGTTAGAAATGGCTGCCGATGTGCTGGAACACACTTGGCGTGAACTGGCGGAACTAGCAGCAGTCCTGGGTCTGGCCGCCCAACCCGTTGCCGCCAAGCCCCAGACGGGTCCAAGTGATGCGGCAATTGCTGCCCTAGTTGAACAACGGCAAGCGGCCCGGAAGGCACGTAATTTCACGGAGAGCGATCGGATTCGAGACTTGCTCAAGGCTCAGGGTATTACCCTCATTGATCAGGCCGGAGGAGAAACCCGTTGGCATCGCGATTAAGACTGTGCATGGCATGGGAAGGCGACGCCCCTCGCGTTATTTTTAGGAAGCTGGGATTAGGAAGTTGAGATATTGACCATCACCCAAAAACTTAACCCAATTAACCCGATCGCCAGGGAAAATGCCCAAAATCGGTGGTAGCTATTAACCAGGTAATCATCGCTGTGGCGGCGCAGGTGAATCAGATCCACCCAGGACATCACCCCCCGCCGGAACCAACCCACCACACTGGCCTCCCGATTGACCAAATTGTCCGCCTGACTGGCCCCAAAGAGGAAATTACCCAGGGGACCAAAGCGTGAACTATAGCGGAGCATCACCATCCCTGTTGCATCTTGGAACTGTAGCTCCGAGCCAAAACGATAGCCCGCATTACCGCGACCGAATAACGTTCCTGGCGGATGGCTTTGATCCCCTCCTGGAGCAGTTCGGTAGCAGAAGACATAGATAGCGCCGTTGCGAAAGGTTGACGGTGAATCAGGGTGATGCGGAAGGCGAACAGCGATGGGCAGACGTCACTGGTTCAAGGCACCGGGCTGTGTCCTGGGGTAGAGATCTGGCTGCTCGGTTGCATGTTCTTGCTCTTTTATAAGCTCAGGATGCCCACCGCGATCGCATTTACTAACAGGGAGAGATCCTTACCTCCAGTTGTAATTTATCGATACAACTATTGCCAAGGGGGCGTTTTTTTGTTGCGTTGCGTAAACAAGTTTGTTTTTTTTGTAACCTTGGCGACTTTTTTCTCAGAATTTAGCCAAACTGATTAATTAGGTAGTACTGGTAGGGGTTACCAGAAGATTGAGTGACCCGTTGAGACGTTAGCGCCTGATCCTGCGATCGCTGGCCGTAGGTGTGACTTGCGGGTAGCTGTGCCGAATTGGGTGCGCTAGCGAATGGCTTTCTATCTTCTGCCAACCCTAGAGCAAGTCGATTGTGAACCCACGGAGTAGGAGGGTGGTCTCCTACGGGAAAACCTTGGTGGAAGTACCTGGGATACCTGGGAATTCCCGAAAAGGTTTAACGTGTTAAAAGGTTCTCAATCGGCTTTTTGTTGTTGTCATGATTAAGCTGCTCCACCTGTCTGACATTCACTTAGGCAGTGGGTTTTCCCACGGGCGGGTGAATCCCCAAACGGGATTGAATACGCGCTTGGAGGATTTTGTACAAACGCTGACGCGCTGTATCGATCGCGCCTTAGCCGAACCCGTGGATTTAGTGCTGTTTGGGGGGGATGCCTTCCCCGATGCAACCCCGCCACCGCTGGTCCAAGAGGCATTTGCTCAGCAATTTTGTCGCCTAGTGACGGCCCAAATCCCCACAGTGTTGTTGGTGGGCAATCACGATCAACACGCCCAAGGACAGGGGGGAGCGAGTCTGTGTATTTATCGCACACTAGGGGTGCCAGGTTTTGTGGTCGGTGATCGCCTGGAAACCCACCGCCTTAGCACCCTACATGGCCCGGTGCAGATCATCACCCTCCCCTGGCTAACGCGATCGATGTTATTAACGCGACCGGAAACAGAGGGTCTATCGCTCGTGGCGGTCAATCAGTTACTCATTGATCGGCTACGGATTGCCCTGGAGGGAGAAATTCGGGGCTTAGATCCGGATGTGCCCACGGTGTTATTAGGGCACCTGATGGTGGATACGGCCCGCTATGGAGCAGAGCGATTTTTAGCGGTGGGTAAGGGCTTTACAGTACCCCTATCTGTATTAACCCGTGATTGTTTTGATTATGTGGCGCTGGGCCATGTC
Source organism: Coleofasciculaceae cyanobacterium bin_20 (assembly GCA_037445115.1). GTDB lineage: Bacteria > Cyanobacteriota > Cyanobacteriia > B231 > B231 > Trichothermofontia. The sequence goes on along the minus strand of JBBILC010000009.1, from coordinate 10,140 downwards.
CATCGTCACCAAGTCTTGTCTCAAAACCCCTGGGTAGTCTATCCCGGCAGTATTGAACGGGTGGATTTCAGTGAAGAGAAGGAAGACAAGGGGTTTGTGTTAGTTGATCTGGTGCGGGGGCAGACTCAGATGCAGTTTTGCCCCTTACCTGTGCGGCGCTTTTTGACCATTCAGGTGGATCTTACCAGTGGGGATGATCCCCAAGCCATGTTGTTGGCGGCGATCGTGCCGGAGCAGGTGCAGGATGCGGTGGTGCGATTGATCTACCAGGTGCGGGCTGAACAGTTAGCGACGATCGATAACAGCGCGATCCACGCTGCCCTAGCGATCGCCCATAGTTATACGATCCAGCCGGAATTGGTGAGTGAGTTGGTGCGATCGCGTCTCCCGGAGTTAGGGGTAGGGGTAAATATCGAACCCTTAGCTGCGCTGAAGGCTTATCTGAATAACCGAGATGATCTTCAGGAACTGGCCCCCGATCTGTTAGCGACGGCTCAAGTCATGCTGAACGGCAGTGAATTGGAGGCGATCGATATAGCTGTGAATATTTCGACGGTAGTCGAAGTGGCTTCGGCATCCAGCAGTGAACAGACAATACCTCACCCAACGATTCCCCAGTCTGAGCCACCCAAGCTAACAGAACCACCTGCCCATTACGCGACAGAAACCCAATTGCGGTTAATTTGAGGACACCTCGAAAAATACCCATCCTAGGCTCCTAAGCAAAGTTATCTCGTCGGTTTGGACAGTTGAACTTCCTCCATCCCAGATTCATCGAAATGCCGTTGAGTACTTCATTCAATACCCATAAGCGGTTTGACAATTTTTATCACGTCCTTGATCACATTCTTTTATGTCACCGCCTTAGTGGCTGTAGCCCATAAGTTGAGATCGTCTTCCGTCACTTCAACCTTGCTAAAACCAGCTTGTCGAAGTTTTTCAGCCAGGGTTTTAGCGGTAAAGCCGGTTTTGTGAGCCATAAAGTGATTTCCCCTGGCAATGTCGTAGCCATAGCCGTAGAGGATATCGATCGCGGCGATCGGCCCAGCGGCTGAAACGTAAAGAGGTTCTTCAAGTTTTCCTTGGGCAACCTGCTCAGCGACTCGCCGTAAGTCGGGCAGGGTGATCAGGGCATAGCCGCCCGGTTTCAAGACACGGTAGAACTCTGAGAGGGCAGTAGGCACTTCATGGTGGTAGATATGCTCAAGATTATGGGAAGAATACACCACATCTACTGAACTAGCCCCAACGGCACTGAGATCGGTAATGGACCCAATTAGATCTGGTTGTACCGATGGATCAATATCGAGGCGAACTTCGCGCCATTCGGGCGATCGAAATTGTTGGGGCAATTTATTCGGATCAGGCGAACCACATCCCACATGGAGCAGTAATTTTTGCGCAACACTATTCTGGCAAGAAGTGTCTAGATCAGGTGATGCCGCTTGCTTAGAAAGGGTAGTATCAACAACCTCTCGATAGAATTTTTCCAACGCTTTTAAGGGTTCTTGATCTTCATACAAGAGAGCTTTTTTCTGTTGAATTTTTTTGGAGATAGATTGTCGCCACTCTGCTTCCAAACCCAAGCGAGTGGCGATATCAATATACTCATCTGGATTACTGGCAATTGTCTCAGTCACACCCATGCGGTTCAAAATACCGTAGGATTGTCGGCCTCGCATCAATTGACCTGGGCAGGTAACAATCGGTAAATCATACACTAGGCTATCCAGGGTGGTCAGACAGCCGGAAAACTCAAAGCTATCCAGAAAGATATCGGCAACTCGATAGAAGTTAAAATAGTTTTTGTATTCTTCTCTAGGTAGGAAAACAAGATAATCATCTGCATTCAAGCCATATTCCTTGAAGACAGACTGAAGGCGTCTCGCAAATTGCTGAGTAACCTCAGAGCTAATATAGGATTCCACGAACACAAATTTTGCTTGAGGTACTCGCTGTGCGATCGCGGGAAAAACAAAATCGTATTGGGGCAAGTACTTCTGTAGAGATTGGATGCATAGATAGACGATCGCATCATTAGCAATTTTGTAATCCTGTCGTGATTTGCCAACGTCTAACTTTTCGGATAATTGATTACAGTAAATACCTAAATTCGGAAGACGAATCAAGGTCTCTGAATAGTATTGCTCTGCATCGGGTGGCTCCATTAACTCATTCGATAGAAAATAGTCAATGGTTGAGGTGCCAGTTGTGATTGGATGTCCCCAGGTCACGCACTGAATGGGAACTAATCGCAGGTTGGCTACTTGCCACATAACTGGTGTCAAGCCAACTTCTAGAAAAACAAGGATATGTAAATTCTGGGCAATGACAGTTTGGGCAATTGTTGCGAGGCTATGCTGGGAAAGGCTGGCTAAATCATTCGATATTGGTATAAAAACATCACTATGCAGCTTAAATGCTTCAGTGACATGGTCAGATTGGGGATTAACTTGGAAGCAATACACTTCAAATTGGTTGCGATCGTGGGAGCGTAGCCATTCGTGGAATAGAAGTATAACACCGTTCTTAGAAATATTTGCAGAAATATAACCGACTCGAATTTTGCCATTTTTCGTCAATGGAGGCATTCGTCGAGGTTGACACCAATAGGGATAGTTAGCATTAAGAATAGTATGAATTAAGAAAGACCAGCGCTCCTGAAAATAGCGATCGTTTTGTAATTGGTAAATAATATAAAAGTTATTTTTAAGTTCTGGAAAAGTTAGCGCACCCGCGCACCCTTCAGATGTTGATAAGTCAAGATCTTGCAATAAATTTTCTAGACCTTGATTAAATCTTTTCTGGTATGCTTTTAACTGTTCAAAACTGTCATAAATAATGGGTAGTAAGCAGAATTGCTCAGATTTCAAATACAAAGCGAGTGGCAAGTATTGAATACCTTGTTGAGCAACTGCGATCGCTTCTTCAACCCTACCTGTTGCTTCCAAGGCAGTAATCCAGTGATGATAGAGTTCAAGCGATTGTGGATAAGTTTGGCAAGCTGTCTGGTAAACGCGAGCCGCAGATTGAAAATCTCTTAATTCTCGATGGGCTTGCGCCAACGCCAAATAGAGATCCAGTGTTGGCGTTGCTAATTCACAGCAACGTTGATAATGTACGATCGCAGATTCATAGTCTTTTCTATAGTAGCTAGCATTGCCAAAATAGCGTTCTGCAAGAGTAAGGTTATGAGTATGCTGATATAGAATTGCAAGGTTGTAGTGAGTATCAGAATTGCGAGGCTCTAGGCTAATTGCAGCACGATATGTTTCAATTGCCTCATCCAATCTATCCTGGAAGAAAAGTGTGTTAGCCAAATTCACATAACTACCTGGAAATTTAGAGTTAATAGAAATGGCTTTTCGAAATAAAAGCTCAGCACTTCCTATTTCATTGACCTGCATCAGCAGATTACCAAGATTATTATATGCTAAAACATTGTGAGCATCTAAATTAATAGCGGTTTCATAGGCTTTAATTGCATTATTTTTATCTTCAAGTGCTGTAAAAACAAGGCCAAAATTATAATAAATAATGGATGAGGATGGATTGATGTTTAATGCATGATTCAACATTTTTAGTGCCAAATCATATTGTTGCTGTAGGTAGTATGCTGTCCCAAGATTTTGCCATATATTTGGATCGTCGGGTGTCCAAAATAAGGCATCTCGATATTTTAAAATTGCCGCTTCTATCAAAGGCACATGATGTAAGATAAGAGCCTCATGGTAAAGCCTCTTGGCGTTAGCTTCTCTTTCGCTATTATGTGCAGTGTACAAAGAGTGGAAATGCTCTTGAAGTTTAGTATTTTTATATGGATGATAAGGTGTTTTATCCTGCTTTCGATTCCAGAGATAAATACTCAAGCCTTGCTTTTCAAGTAAAGCTCTTTTCTCTATTTCAGTAGACGTGAAAATGGGTGTGCATGCGGCAGAGGCTAATAAAAAATCTTGACTGGCTTGTTGAACTGAGGGCCAATCTGTAGCGGTTAGAAAAATCAGAGCTTGATCGGCAAGAAATGGCTTTGCAAGGTTAAGACCCATTAAGACCGAGCGATAGTCATGGGCCGCATCATACACATAGACGCCGATCGTGGGCCGCTCCTGGCTATTACGAAGATCTGCGAAAAATTCCTCAAAGTCTTGATAGTAAAAGGTGATCTGATCAGATAAGCCACGATCGGTAAGATTTTCAATCAATTGATCAAAATTATCTTGAAACGGATCAAACTCAGAGAAATCATCAACGGTATAGGCGATCGCATGGGAATGATGGGTCAATGCTCCCACTAGGCTGCGCCCTTGAAAACACCCTACTTCACAATAGATCTCATCTGGCCCTAGATAACCAACTGCCAAATTGAGTAGGTATAATAGCTGAGGTGAAGCAGTACCTCGGATTTGCTCGACTATTTCAGTCACCCAGTCTGGATACTGTCTGCCCCTAGAAAGGGTTTGGTCACTGTCATCCGCGATCGCCGAGGCGGCAAGTGCCGTTAAAAATGCTTGACAATCCATAATATATGGGCTACAGGGACAGTACTGATTGCCGATTATAGTCTAGTCTACCCCGATCCATTGTCTAAACTAAACACGCAGCTCAAAGTGGTCAGGAAAACAGGCGCGGGCTAAGATGTTACCAGCCTTGGTACTGCTTCAATCGATGTCCTAGCCCACGATTTGCGGGCATTGGGCAGAGACTGTGAATCAGTTACGTTATTTTATTGTCATCAATAGTTGACTGTTGATATGGATTGTCAATCATTTCTGAAACAATTGCCTGAGTTGTATGAAAACTGGGATCAAGATACCTTGGCCCCGCGTGATCACACGTTCCAAATCCTGTTGAATACGCTTCAGGGCGATACAAACTTTAATATTTTGCAACTTTTGAACCATGCCGTTAGTTGCCTAGACAGGAATGAAGTTTACTGTGAGGTCGGACAGGTGCAGGGTGTCACCCTAGCAGGCGCATTACTCAACCATCCCCATTGTGTTGCCTGGGCGATCGATGATTTTGCAACAACTGAAGACCCAGAAATTGCCTTTGAAGAATGGGTGGCACAACTTGATCAGTATGGTTTGAGCGAGCAGGTATTACTCCACAGTCAAACAGTGACAAATTTTTTGTATGAACTTCGTTCACTAAAAATCACAGAAAAAATTGGTGTTTACTATTATCGTGGCCCATTTGATTATCGATCGCAACTCTTAGGATTATCGATTGTTAAAGATTTTCTGGCTGATCAGGCATTGCTCATTATTGATAATAATAATTATCCCAGTGTACAGCAAGCTATTTGGGATTTTATTTTACTCCAGCCCCAATGCCAGAGTCTTCTCAATTGCAAAACTCGTTCCGAGAAAGATTCGACCTTTTATAATGGCATTCATCTCCTTCAGTGGGATGCTGATTCCAAAACAAGTCAATATGATTTAATAGAATTTGAACGTCATCAGCAACAATATTTTTTACGTTATCTACAAAAGTCTAATGCTGAATTTATCGAAAAAAATAAGCAATTCCGTCAACTTGTTAAGGAGGCGGCTGCTCTGCATTACTCTGGCTACTGGATTGAAGCAGTTAACAAGTATTTAGCTTATTTGGATGAAAATAAATTTGACGCTGAAGTATGGCATGATTTGGGCATGACCTTTTTTAAATTAGAAAACTATAACGATGCTCTATCGGCATTACAAAGGTCACTTGAGCTTGACGATTCCAAAGCACTTCGATACTACAGCTTAGGTCTAGTATTGCAACACGCTGGACAATTAAATGATGCAATCGTGGCTTATCAAGAAGCTATTCAACGCGATGTCAACATGATTGATGCCTATAATAATATGGGAACCTTGCTGATGCAGCAAGGTAATCTCGAAGCGGCTGAACAGATCTATAGGCAGGCGATCGCGATTAAACCTGATCATTTTGGGGCCTACCTAAATCTCGGCAATATTTTATTTGTGCTGCGCAAGTTTGAGGACGCGATCGCGGCCTATCAGGCAGCACGACGTTATGAACCGAACTATCCCGATACCTTAATGAACTTGGCGATCGCGTTACAGGAAAAAGGGGATATATCGCAAGCAAATCTATACTATGCCAAAGCCTATCAAGCCCTGGGCGACTATACCTCAGCCAGCCAGTACTATCAACAATATTTGCAGCAAAATCCTGCTAGTCCTGAAATTTATCTGGAGCTTGCCGATGCGTATAAGATCATCAATTTGTACCAAGAAGCCATTCAAACCTGTCAACAAGGCGCACAACGCTATCCCGATAATCCTGAATTTCCGCTGAAGCTTGTTCACATTTTACAGGATGCAGGGCGAACCCAGGAGGCAGTCCAAATTGCCCAGGAGGCTGCGCAGCAGTTTCCCAATCACCTTTTTCTGAAACTAGCGATCGGTCTTACCTTGCCGATTATTTATGAATCCGAAGCAGAAATTAACACCTATCGCGCACACTTTACGACTTCCCTCGCCCAATTAGTTGCGGAAACTTCCTTGGAAACGCTGCCTGAGCGCCAGCAAGCGATGCATAGCCTGAGTCGGCGGACAACTTTTTTGTTGCAATATCAAGGTAAGAACGATCGCTCGCTTCAGCAAACCTATGGCGCGTTCGTCCAGCGGGTAATGGCAGCCAACTATCCCCAATGGTCCCAGCCCCGATCGCTGCCACCCCTTAGCCCTGGCCATCGTCTGCGGATTGGCTATATTTCCGATTGTCTGCGCTTCCATACGGTCGGTCAACTTTTTTTAGGCTGGGTCAAACATGCTGATCATCAGCAATTTGAAACCTATTGCTATCACCTCAACACAATTCAAGATCAAAATACTCAAAAGTATCGAATATACAGCACCGCTTTTCGCCATCTCCCTAATGAAATCGAAACCATCGCCCAACAAATTTTGGCAGATCAATTGCATATTCTTGTCTTTTTAGATCTGGGTATGTATCCCAAGGCAACTCAAATTGCGGGCCTGCGTTTGGCACCGATTCAATGCTTGACTTGGGGGCATCCCATCACTTCGGGCTTACCAACGATTGATTATTTTCTAACCAGTGATCTAATGGAACCGGAAACCGGTGCTGAACATTATACTGAACAGCTTATTCGTCTACCCAATATCAGTATTGCCTACGAAAAGCCGATTGTGCCGACGATTAAAAATGCTCGTCACGAATTTGACTTTACAGAACAGGATATAGTTTATCTATCCTGTCAATCCTTGTTTAAGTATTTGCCCCAATATGACTTTATTTTTCCCGCGATCGCGCACCAAGTCAAACACGCTCGTTTTGCCTTTCTTTCCCACGCTAGCCAATATATTACCGACAAGTTACGCGAGCGACTGTATCGAGCCTTCAAGGAATTTAACCTAAATCATGAGGAATTTTGTATCTTTTTACCACGCTTAAACCATCAACCCTACCTGCGCTTGAATTTAGCGGCGGACATTTTCCTGGACACCTTAAGTTGGTCAGGGGGAAATACAACCCTGGAGGCGATCGCCTGTGGATTACCGGTGGTGACCTGTCCCGGTGAATTTATGCGGGGACGCCATGCCTACGGGATTTTACGTCAGATGGGGGTAACCGCCACGATCGCCCATAATGAATCTGAGTACATCGAAATTGCCGTGCGGTTAGGTCAAGATCCGGCGTGGCGGGCAGAAATCTGTCAGCAAATGCAAGCGGGTCAGGCGCAATTATATGAAGATGTCAGCTGTGTGCGGGCCTTAGAAGATTTCTATTGGCAAGTGACCGGATTGGCGCGGGATTAGATTGTACTGTGTTCCCGTATCACCCCAACCCAGGAGACCCCCTAGCTACGACTCCGCCCGCAGGCTAAACACACAGGTGCAGAAGATGCTCCTGCAGAGACGCTACGCGAACGAAAACAATTGTGGGGTAGGCATCCTGCCTGCCCCGGAGACAGCCGAGACGGCCATCCCACGTTCAATTTATGATCTACTGAGGCTAAGATATAATCGTAACCTTTACTCCCTACTTCCTGCTTAGGCAAGAACCCTCCTGAATTATGGACTATCAAGCCTTTTTAGAACAGTTACCTTCTTTATATGTCCAATGGGGACAAGAGACCGTTGCTCCAAAGGAAGAAACCTTTCAACCGATCTTAAATACCCTACCGGGAGAAACCAGTTGTAATATTTTGCAGCTTTTGAATTGTGCAGTGGGTTACTTGGCACCTACCGAAGTTTACTGTGAAGTGGGTCCTGTGCAGGGGATAACGCTAGTAGGTGCGTTGCTCAATCATCCCGATTGTATCGCCTGGACGATCGGTGATTTTGGCACTACGGATGATCCAGAAATTGCCTTTGAAGAATTAGTCAATCAACTGGAACAATTTGGTTTGGCTGATCAGGTTTTACTTCATAATCAAACGATCGAAAGTTTTTTTTATGAATTACGTTCATTAGCGATTACTGAAAAAATTGGAATTTATTATTATCGAGGATTATTAGACTATCGATCGCAACTACTTAGTCTTGCATTAGCCAAAGAATTTCTGGCTGATCAAGCTCTAATTATTGTTGATAACAGTAATCGAGAAGACGTTGAGCAAGCAGTTATCGATTTCATACTTTTAAATCCTGAATGTCGAAATTTGCTCAATCTCAAGACAAGATCTGACAGGCATTCGAGTTTTTACAATGGTATTCATCTCCTCAGTTGGAACAGCCAAAATAAGCAAGAATATGAGTTTGAGGAAATCGAACGTCAACAGCAAAAATACTTCCTGGACTATTTCAAAACAGCCAATATTCAATTTATCGAGAAAAACGATCAATTAAAACAACTCCTGAGAGAGGCAGCCTCCCTCCATTATGCAGGCCGCTGGGTAGAAGCGATCCAGAAATACCTCACGTATTTGCAGGAGAATGAGTTTGATGCGGAAGCTTGGCATGATCTGGGAATGACATTCTTTAAGTTGGGAAACTATAATGATGCCTTGCGAGCCGTATACACGTCACTCAATCTTGATGATACCTCAGGTCTCAGGCACTATAGCCTAGGTTTAATTTTACAGAGTGATGACAAGAAAAGTGACGCTATCTCAGCATATTACAAGGCAATTGAGTATGATCCAACTTTGATCGATGCCTATAATAATCTCGGTAATCTTCTAATGAACCAGGGAGATCTGGTGACTGCTGAGCAGATCTATCGACAAGCCATCAATCTTCAGCCAGATCATTTTGGAACATATTTAAACTTAGGAAATGTATTATTGCATCTTAATAAGGTAGAAGATGCAGTTTCTGTCTATCAAATAGCTCTTAGATATCAACCGAATCATTCAGATATTCTCATAAATTTATTAATTGGATTGAAAGCGGTTGGCCAACCTGAAGTAGTGATAGAAACAGCCCAAGGAGCCTCCGAACAATTTCCAGATCTACTCATCTTCAAGTTTTTTATATGGTTTACTTTGCCGATTATTTACGAATCAACACTTGAAGTTGACCTTTGGCGAAATCGCTTTACTCAAGCCTTGGAAGAATTTGCAGAAACTATTCAGATAGATACACCAGAGGATAGCCATAAGTGGGTGGCTATTTTAGATTACGGTACAACGTTCTTCTTGCAATATCAAGGTAAGGATGATCTCTATTTACAACGGCTTTATGGAGAGTCTGTTCATCGGATTATGGCCGCTAACTATCCTCAATGGGTACAACCACTGCCGATATATCCCCTGAGCAATGGAGGTCGTCTGCGGGTTGGCTATGTTTCCCATTGCCTGAAGTCTCATACCGTAGATTTCCTGTTTAGTGGCTGGGTCAAGTATGCAGATCGAGAACGCTTTGAAATATACTGCTATCACCTCGATACTGTTCAAGATCACATGACGGAAAAGTATCGGCTCTACAGTCATGCCTTTCACCATATTCCTAATGACCTAGAAGCCGTTTGCCAGCAAATTATCAACGATCGCCTTCATATCCTGGTCTTTTTGGATCTGGGTATGTACGCGCTGCCAACTCAAATCGCCGCCTTGCGCTTAGCCCCGATCCAGTGTTTGACTTGGGGCCACCCCATTACGTCGGGTTTGCCTACGATCGATTATTTTTTAACCAGTGATCTCATGGAACTGGAGGATGGTGA
>JBBILC010000008.1:0-63774 GCA_037445115.1 Coleofasciculaceae cyanobacterium bin_20 | reverse complement strand
CCCTTCGGTGACGATCGCGCCTTACCGCCGGAACAACTGGTCCTGCCGTTGGTCTATGGGGGGGTAGTTTTGGGCCTATTGGTGACGGGCCGGGACGATCGCCCGTGGTCGGGGCGCGAGCGGGCAAAACTGACCCCGATTATCGAGACGATCGCGATCGCCTGTGCCTTGAACCAACGCTATGCCTGGTTACAGGAACAATACCATCACCAGCAACAACGCCTTGCCCAACAAAAAGACATCACCGATACCCTGCTGCACCAGTTTCGCAACCCCCTCACGGCCCTGCGCACCTTTGGCAAACTCTTGCTGCGGCGGCTGCAACCAGAGGACCCCAACCGCACCTTGGCCCAAAGTATTTTGCGAGAAAGCGATCGTCTGCAAGAGCTAGCCCAACAACTGGATGAGGCCGTCACCATCCCAGTCCCCAGTGTGCGTCTGCCCATCGGTCCGGCGGCCCTCCCTGGCCCTGCCCATCCGGATTGGTCACCGGCAACCCCAGCTCTGCCCCAGTTAGCGGCGGCCCCTAGCCCCGCCCCAGAATTACTTCCCGCCGCCAGTCTGACCAGCACGGCTCCCCTGGCCCTTGAAGCCTGTGACCTCGATCGGCTCTTGCTGCCCTTGTTGGATTCAGCCCAAGCGATCGCCCAGGATCGGGAACTGCGGCTGGGGATTAACCTGCCCGCTCCCTTGCCATCCGTGTGGGCCAACCCGATCGCCCTACGGGAAGTGATCAGCAATTTGCTCGACAATGCCCTCAAATACACGCCACCCGGCGGCCATATCTGGGTTAGCGGCGAGGTCCGGGCACATCCCGATCCGGCTGCCCCCCAGCCCCCCAACTCGTCGGATAGCCCTCCCAGCCATTCCCGAACCTCGTTTTGCTTGACGATCAGCGACACGGGTCCCGGTATTCCGGCTGCTGATCAGGCCCATTTGTTCGAGCGGCACTACCGAGGTGTGCAGGCCCAATCGGCGATTCCGGGCACGGGCTTGGGGCTAGCGATCGTCCGGGATTTGTTGACGCGGATGCAGGGAGATATTGAAGTCTTCAGTCCAGCCCTACCGCCCTGGGGTTCTCCGGATACGCCTGATCCGGCTGATCCAGTTGATTCTGACCAGGCCCCCATAGTCCCCCCGTCCCCAGGGACAACCGCCGTGGTGTGGTTACCGATCGCCAGCCATCCCAGGGCACAGTGAAAGGGAAGTTGTCGATCCCTTCAACTTAAAGAGACGCGGGAAGAAAAGCAGGGCAGATCCGAATGCAACAACCCCGCAACGAGAGGCGGGAAGATTTAAGCCAATTGGTCGCCATGAGGGCTGATTGGGTGCGGGCGTCCCAGCAGCAGACCCGTAACTGAGAGCAGCCAACCCGGAATCTGGCGCTACAAACCCAGCAGATTGGGGCAAGGTCAGCGTCGATCACCGAGTTGCACCTCTTGGGCGAGGCCCAAGGTCAGCGTATGGAGCAGGGCTTTGCGGAAATGCGCCAAGGTTTAGATCGCTGGGGTCGATCGCTGGGTGCCAGAGCGCGATCGCGGCATCGACCGCAGCGATGTGCCCTAGCAACTAGGCAAGCTCTTCCAGGTTAAGGGGCAGGGTAATCACAAAATTCACCTGTTGCTGAGCACTGTGGACCGCGATCGTGCCCCCAATCCGTTCCACCAGTTTTTTGACTAGTGCCAGCCCTAGTCCGGTACCGCCGTGTTGCCAGGGATCATGGCGGGGAATACGATAAAACTTCTCAAAAATACGATCGTATTCAGCAACGGGAATTTCGGTGCCCGAATTGCTCACTACAATTTCCACAGCAGTTGCCAGGGAAACAGCGAGAGGCAAAGGCGAGGCTGTTGGGGCTGAAAGGGTCGAGGAGACTTGCGCCGATGGCAATTCCCCCACCCCTTGGACAGTGACCGTAATGGATTCACCTGGGGGGGTATACTTACAGGCATTGTGTAGCAATTCCGACAAAATCCGTTCCAGGCTAGGAATATCAGTCCTAATCGAGGGGAGGGGTGCGGCCAGATGCAGATCAAGGCTTTGGCGTTGTTGGCGTGTGCGGGCCTGAAATGGCTGAAGGAGGCGGGGCAGCCAGATGGACAGATCCAGGGAGGTTGGGTGTAGGGTGATTTTCCCCGCATCCAGACGAGTCAGATCCAGCAAATCCGAGATGAGGCTAATTTCCCGCTGGCATTCCTGGGCCAAAATTTGGAAATATTGGCCAATACGACTCCGTTTCGGGGCATCAAGCTGGAGCACAGTCTGTTCGTCATCGGTGGTTTCCACCCCGATTAGCCCTAACAGTAAACCGAGCATCTGGGTGGCCATCTTGATATTGGCCATCGGCGTCCGTAACTCATGGGAAACCGTACTCAGGAAGTCATCCTTGAGTCGATTTAACCGTTCCAGTTCCGTAACTTGGCTCTGGGCGGCCTGGTAAAGCCGGGATTGGCGCAGGGCGATCGCGCATTGGTTGGCCACTTGTTGAACCAGACGAATCTCCGGCTCACTAAAGACCTGCGCCTGTCGCCGGAAAAGCCACAGATCACCCAATACCCCCTGATCATCGACGATCGGGCAAGCTAAAATCGAGAGCTGGTACTGATTAGGGCGTAGGGGCGTTGGCGCAAGATCACAGAACTGGCAAACCTGCCCTTGCAGTAGGGCGGGGTAAAGTTCGGGATGGGGGGAGTCGGCAAGGGTGAAGGTTGCCCCTAGGGCAGAGGTTAGGGTGCGGGTGTACTCGTAGGCGATCGTTGCACGGGTATGGTCGGCATTATAAAGACCAGCATCGCAGCATTCAACCTGAAGTTCCGTCGCCAATTCCTGAATCGCACTGCTTAAAATCTGGGATTCATCCAGACTGTCCCGTACCTTGTCCGTAATTCGCTTGAGGAGGGATTCAAACGAAAGACTTTGTTGCAGTTGGGCAGTCCGCTCCTGCACCTGTTGTTCCAGGCTGGAATTGAGGAGTTGGACCTGGGCATATAGCTCCGACTGTTGTAGGGCGATCGCCACCTGGTCAGCCAGTTGTTGGAGCAGACTTATTTCCCCTTCTTGCCAGTCACGAGGAGCGGCGCAGTGCTGGGCCATCAAAAACCCCCAGAGTTCCCGACCTTGCAGGATTGGAAGCACCAGACTAGCGCGAACCCGCTGTTGGCGCAGCATCTGTTGATAACACAGGGGCAGATCGGCGGTGTCCAGATCGGCAAAATTGTGAATATGGCCCTCGATATACCGTTGCCGACACGTATCCGTTTGTAAGCAGGGATCATGCAGGGCTTGGTTAAGAAGGGATGGCCACCCCGCACCCACGGATTCCGCAATCACGACACCGCTGATATCGGGCTGGAGCCGATAGACCAGCACCCGATCGTTTTGGAGAAACTGGCGAACTTCCAAAACGGTGGTATTGAGGACCTCATACACATCCAGGGATTGGCGGATACGGTTAGTAATTCTAGTCATCAAGCGTTCCCGCTCTGCCTGGTGGTGGATGGCTAATTCTGCCTGTTTCCGGACCGTAATATCCCGCACAATGACTAGGACCTCTTCGGCGTTAATAGCAGCCACGCGCACCTCCTCGTAGAGCAATGCACCGTATTTGAGGAACTGGTGCTCATGGATCTGCAACTCACCCGTGACTAGTGCCTGTTCGATCACCTGTAACTGCTCGGATAGCAAGGCCGGTGGCAGGACTTCGGAAAGATGGGCCTGAATGGGGATAAACTGCTTTGCCTGGGGGCCAAAGGGCAAAATACACTCAATGCAGGTACCATCCCGACGGAGGTGTAGCAGTAGATCGGGGATCGCTGCCAAGATCGCGCTTTGTTGATCGGCGATCGCCTTACGCTCGGTGATACGGAGGTGTAGCAGTAGATCGGGGATCGCTGCCAAGATCGCGCTTTGTTGATCGGCGATCGCCTTACGCTCGGTGATGTCGGTAATATACCCATGCCAAAGCACACTGCCGTCAGGTTCCTGTTGGGGGGTCGATCGGCCCTCCAACCAGCGCACTTGGCCAGTTGGTCCATAGACGCGATATTCACAATGCCAGAGGGTCAGGTGTTGCGCTGAGTGGAGGATGGAGCGCTGCACCTCAGCCAGGTCATCCGGGTGGATGATGGCCAAGACGGGGGAGGCATCTCCCCGCACCTGTTCTGGCGTCACCCCATAGATCTCGCGAATACCTTCACTGGCGTAGGGGAAGTGGGAACTGCCATCCGTGCGTAGGCGATATTGGTAAATCATGCCCGGAATATTCCGTGAGATCCGTTCCAGGCGACGATCGGATTCGACCTGGCTGGTGACATCCGTCAGGGAACCGACCAATTCAACGATATCTCCCGTTTCATCATGGATAGCGGTTAGCTGGTTATTGACCCATCGCCATTGGCCCTTGGCGGTTTGGAAGCGACACTGATGGCTCACGCAGGTGGTGGCTCCCGCCGCCAGCCAGCCAGTAAGGGCGGCGCTGAGGTTAGGGCGATCGTCGGGGTGTACCCATTCCCAGAACTGGTCCGGATAGGCAAGGACGCGCTCAGGGTCATAGCCCAGGAGGGACTCTAGATTCTCACTGATGAAAATCACCTGTCGCCAATCATCCGGGTTGAGGGCATAAATGACGGCAGGGCTGGTGGCCAGTAGAGTTTGCAATCGCCCCTGAAGGCTCAGCAAGCTCAGTTCCGCCTGTTTACGATCGGTCACATCGATCATCACGCCCCGCAGCTTGGTGGGCTGGCCGTTGGTGATCACAACCTTGACGATATTTCGGAACCAGAGTACCTGGTGATCGACCGTAATCATGCGGTACTCAAAGTCGTGGGATAGGTTCGCTTGGGTGACTCGTTGACAACGCTCCAAAACCCAATCGCGATCGTTGGGATGAATATGTTGAGGCCAAAAGTGTGGGTCTTCTAACCAGGCCGTAACCGGGTAGCCCAGCATGCGTGCAGCGGTTTGGCTGACAAAGGTAAAGCGATAATCAGCCCCCACCTCGGCTTCCCAGATGATGCCATCTAGGGAATTTACCAAATCCTCATAGCGTTGCTGCGACTGGCGCAGGGCGCGTTCTGCCTGTTTGCGATCGCTCACATCTTGCTTAATGGCGACAAAATGGGTAATTTGCCCCTGCTCATCGGTGACGGGGGCGATCGCCATCTCTTCCGTGTAGAGACGGTGATCCTTACGGCGGTTGATCAATTCCCCCTGCCACACCTCACCCTTCAGGATCGTCTGCCAAAGTCCACGATAGAGTGAGGGCGGATTCAGGCCGGATTTCAGTAATTCGCAGGTATTCCGGTTGATTGCCTCTGGGAACGTATAGCCCGTTAGCTGGGTAAAGGCGGGGTTGCACCATTGAATTGAACCCGTGCGATCGGTAATCACAATTGCATTCGCCGCCGCTTCGAGGGCAGCACTTTGCAACCGCAGTTGGGTGGCTAGGGCTTGTGCCTTCGCCTCCGATTCCCGCAGCGCTACTTCAGTTTGGTAGCGATCGCGGATGGCGGCCACATAACCAGCCAAACTGGTCACCCACTGGACCAGCACCAAATCCACGGGTACCGGATCGGGATGGCCTAGGCTGAGGGTGCCGACAATCTGTTGGTTGACCCGCATCGGGACACAAATCCAGGTCCCGGTGCTGAGGTGAGCGGGAAAGTTAGTCGGATCGGGCGGGGGGCCAGCCGGGGGGAAGGACTGGACCAGGGGCTGCCCCGTGAGGGCAACCGTACCCGATCGGGTTTGGGTAACGGGCGTTGTCTGCCGTGGAGATGGCGGCAACGGTAAGCCTCTGGCATCAAGGAGAACCATCTGCTGCCCTAGGCGATCGTAGTGTTCGATCAAGCCGATTGGGAAGCCAGTCGCCGTTGTGATCACCGCCAGCAAGTCCTGATCGCAAGCTGTCGTATCACAGGTCACATCCGCAAGCTTTTGTAAGGTGGCCAACGGGTCTTCCATGTGTCCAGGCAGGATGGCCGCCGTCCCAGAGGGTGGTCCTTGTAACTCTAGTAGGGCATAACCCGGCAAAAACTGGGGGATCACCTGATAGGCGATCGGTTCGGTGTTCAGAATTCCGCCTGAGGAAGTGCCCAGCCATGCCGCCTCGCCCTGAAGAAGGACTGCTAAACGAGACCAATCCAGCGTTAACAGGGTTTGACAGGCCGGGGCCAACGCCCCGATCGGAAGCCCGATCAAGTTAGCGATCGAGCGGCCTAACCGCGCCGCCACCGCCCCATTCGCTGCCGCCACTGTCCCCGCCCCATCAATGAGTAACCAAGGCGTCATCGATCGCTCGAACAGTAATTGTAGCGACTCACTACCCCAGGTCAACGAGGCCAATGGCGTGGCAACTGGCGTCCCCGTCTCCTCGGCACTCAAAGATTCTGGCGAAGCCTGACGACGTTTAATCGGTGGGTTCATGCAAACAGGTTAGGTGTTTGAAACTTTACAATTTTGAATTTTGAATTTTGAATTTTGAATTGACCGATCGTCCCCCCATCACCCCCAGTCTTACACAGGGCAACCCACCATGAAATGTATAGGATATAACAAGGCAATCGTGAGGATACCCCTATGGTACTGGCTGGGCCATACTAATGACCGCTTGCCCCCAGGCAATCCCACCATCATTGGGGGGAATCCATTGGTGCCAATAGGGCCGGAAGCCCGCCTGTCGCAAAGCTGCGATCGCGCCTTCCGTCAACACGCGATTCTGAAAACATCCCCCCGATAACACCACTGCCTCAATCCCAACCCGCTCTGCCACCGCGACGATCGCCGCTATGAGGGCGGCGTGTAACCGCGCTGCAATCAGGGGTGTGCTCGCGCCGCCCAACTGCCCTGATTGCCAATCAGCCAGCACCTCCCGCAACCACGGTTCCCAATCCACCACCCAAAGCGGCGGTATTGTCTCCGCTGGCATCGTTGGTGCCCCCAGTCCCCTCAACTTAGCCTGTCCCTGTTCAACCAACCCATTCACGCTGGAATCTTGAATGTTGAAGGTTGAATTGCCGCGTTCGCCCCCGTGCCCAGCCATCATCATCGCCGCAAACTCGACCGCCATCCCGGCCTGTCCCTCGAAGGTGGCGGTTTGGCATAAATCCACGATCGCGGCAATGGCATCAAACAGACGGCCTACACTAGAGGTACGTGGGGTATTGATCTGATTTCGTAACATTTGGCACAGAATTGTCCGTTCTCGATGAGTAAATGTGCGTAGGGGGGCCAGGGATTGGGCCGTATCGTCGGTAAAGAGGGCATCGCCCCATACTTCATAGAGTAGCCCGATCGCACTACGACGGGGTTCGCGCACGGCGATCTCTCCCCCCGGTAGGCCAAAGGGGCGCAGGTAGCCGACGCGTTGATAGGTGGCGTGATCGGCGATGAGAAATTCGCCCCCCCAGATCGTGCCATCGGGGCCGTACCCCGTCCCATCCCAAGCGACCCCTAACACCGGGCCAGTCAAGTGATTTTCCGCTAAGCACCCCGCGATATGGGCATGGTGATGCTGGACCTGGATCAGGCGTTGTTGGGGCTGGGCTAGCTGCTGGGCAACCTGGGTTGAAACATAGTCCGGATGGAGATCGCAGGCAATCCAGGCGGGTTGGGTGTCATAGAGTTGGGTGAGGGTCGCGATCGCCTGCTGTTGACTGGTGAGGGTGGCAACGTTTTGCAAATCCCCCAGATGTTGGCTGAGAAAAACCTGGGACCCCAAGGCCAGGGCTACCGTATTTTTGCGATCGGCCCCCAATGCTAGCCCAATCGTAGCTTGTGGGATAGCCGTCTCGGCTGTCACCGCGCCAACGGTCACTGCTTCAATCGCCGCTTGTGGGATAGCCGTCTCGGCTGTCACCGCGCCAACTGTCTTGCCCAGTAGGGGGAGCGGCAGGGGGGCATATCCCCGTGCCCGTCGTAGCATCAGTGCGCGATCGGCAACGACACGGACGATCGCGTCATCCACAGGCCGCAGGATGGGGCGATTATGCACCAGAAAGTAATCCGCTAGCTCGCCCAAACGCGCCACGGCCTCATGTTCGTCAAAGCAGATCGGTTCACTACTCCGATTGCCACTGGTGGCGACGATCGGCCTTTGTAACTCAGCCAAAAGCAAATGGTGGAGCGGCGTGTAGGGCAGCATGATGCCCAGGTAGGGATTCCCCGGCGCCACCCCAGGGGCGATCGGGGGCATCTGGTCAGGGGCTGGTGGATCTGGCGCTGTGTCCTGCCCGTCTCCCCATTGCCACACTGGGTCCTCCGCTCTGGGGTGATCGTTCTTCTCCCGGCGACGCATGAGGACGATCGGCGCTGCTGGAGACTCCAGCAAACGGGCTTCGAGGGGAGACACCTGGCAATCCCGCTGCACGGCGACCAGGGATGGATACATCAGGGCAAAGGGTTTATCGGGACGTTGTTTACGCTGTCGCAGTTGTTGCACAGCGGTGGCTTGCTGCGCAGCGACCACGAGGTGGAACCCCCCTAAGCCTTTGATGGCAACGATCGCCCCCTGCTGGATGGCGGTTACGGCTGCCTGGAGGGCGGCTTCCCCGTGGGCAAGAACGGTGCCCGTGCGATCCCACCAGGCCAATTGTGGCCCACAGGTGGGACAGGCATTCGGCTGGGCATGGAAGCGCCGATCGTGGGGGTTATCATACTCAGCCTGACACTGGGGACACTGGGTGAAGGCCCGCATAGTGGTTTGGGCGCGATCGTAGGGTAGCCCCGCAATGATGCTAAAGCGAGGGCCGCAGTGGGTGCAATTGATAAAGGGATAGCGATAGCGGCGATCGTGGGGATCAAATAATTCCCGCAAACAGGCTGGACAGGTAGCGAGATCGGGCAAGATGAGGGCGGTTTTTGGCCCGGATTGACTGGGGCGAATCGTAAAGTCGGCAGCGATCGTGGTGGGATCTGCATCAGCGAGGGCACGAACAGCTAAGTGTTGAATCCAGGCATGGGGAGGGGATTCCGTCTGGAGCCGCTGCACAAATTCCTGGAGGCGATCGGCGGTGCCCTGGACTTCGATATCCACCCCTTGGGCGGAGTTACTCACCCAGCCCCGCAGGTTCAGCGCGATCGCCAATTGGTAAACAAACGGGCGAAAGCCAACCCCTTGCACGGCTCCTTGAATAGTAATAGCTAGGCGTGGCAAGCAATCAACTCAATACGAGGGCAGCACATTGCCCATTATGCAACGTTTGTACCCGTAACGACTTTCGTCATTACGACAAACCTGGCGAAACTTGATGTTGGCTGTACTAGACCGTTAAGCCAATCATAAAACAGGTCTGATTATCAGCGCTAGTGGCTTGGATTGTGCCCCCAATCTGTTCCACCATTTTTTTGACTAAGGTTAAGCCCAACCCCGTTCCTCCTTGCTTCCAGGGATCTTGGCTGGGGATTCGGTAGAATTTATCGAAAATATGCCCCAGTTCAGCGGCAGGAATTTCCACCCCCGTATTGGTAATGGCAATTTGTAGCGATGAGGTTGAGGTTGCTACCAGGGGATCAAACGGGACCCGTTGCGCCGTAACCGTAATGGTCTCGCCCCTAGGTGTATACTTACAGGCATTGGTCAATAGCTCAGTCAGGATGCGATTGAGCACGATCAGATCGCAACTCACGATAGGTAGATCATCGGCAATCTGGGCCTGAAGTTGTTGTCCCTTGCGATGGGCACGGGGTTGGAAGGTGCTGACCAGATGGGTCAGGAGTGCTTGACAGTTGACTTGGGTGGGTTGCTCAGCAAAGGTGCCCGCTTCAATATATTTCAGACTGAGCAAGTCTTCGATGAGCAGCAGTTCCCGATCGCACTCCTCACGCAAAATCTTGAGATACTGCTCAACCTTATCCCGTTGGGCCGCACTAGCCGCAATTTGTTCGAGTAACCCCTGTTCCTGTTGGGTAAGGTTACTTAATAATTGGATCACCATTTTCATGCTGGCGATCGGTGAGCGGAGTTCGTGGGAAATTGTACTGAGAAAATCATCCTTGAGTTGGTGTAGGCGTTGTAATTCCGTCACTTGGGCCTGGGCAGCTTCATAAAGTTTGGCTTGTCGTAGGGCGATCGCACATTGATTGGCTACCTGTCGTATCAGGTTTATTTCCATTTCACCAAAACTAGAATAATTTCGTTTAAAAAGCCAAAGTTCTCCTAGAATACCCAGTTGATCGACCTGATCGTCAAAAATAGGACAAACCAGGATCGACGCTTCATGCTGTTGGGATAATGATGGTAATTGACAAAAGGCAAAACAAATCTGTTGGTGGTGCAATTGCTCATACACTTCTGGTGCATCACCCACATCGAAAGCGTTGGCCGATCGTGTCGAAATATCGAAAGAACTTGCCTGAAAGCAAATTCGAGTCGCAGGAAAATCAGGATCATAGAAAACGGCATTACAACAGTCTAAAGCCAGGACGATCGTCAATTCTTCGACTGCTCGTTGCAAAATTTTCTGAGAGTCCAAACAATCACGAACCTGATCGGAAATGCGCTTTAGGGTCGCTTCAAATGTTAAAGCCTGCTGAATTTCAAGGGTGCGTGCCTTAACCCGGCGCTCTAAATCCGCATTCAGATGGCGAATTTCGGCCTCTGCCTTTTCTCGTACTTGAATTGCTTGTTCAAGTTGTTTATTTTGTTGGCGCAATTGGCGTTGTTGTTCTTGAATCAACAATTGACTCCTGACCCGCGCCAGCACCTCTAGCTCTTGGAAGGGCTTTGTAATATAGTCCTGCCCACCACTTTCAAAGGCTTGTAATTTACTATTGATCTGATCGAGGGCGCTAATGAAAATAATGGGAATTTTTTGGGTAATGGCTGATGCCTTCAATTGCTGACAGACCTCATAGCCATTCATATCCGGCATATTGATATCGAGCAAAATCAGATCGGGGGGATCGCGGTGGGCTGATTGCAGGGCCATCCGACCATTTAGAGATTTGCGCACAACATACCCCTGGGCCTCCAGCATCTTAGCCAATAACCGTAGATTATCGGGTGTATCATCCACAATGAGAATATTAATAGATGCCGTTGGCAGGGTTAACATATCACTTTGACTAACCTAGAACTTCAATTAAGCATTTAAAACCTTAGTTAGATGGCCGATCGTGAATTAACTTCAGAATCTGCTCAAACTGGTATTGCTCGGCTAGGGCAGTTACCTGTGTTGCGATGTGGGCGACCGCAGGTGGGAGTTGGGCCGCGATCGCCACGATCGCACGATCATCACCACGGATGGCAGCCGCCTCCAAATCGCACAAATCGCTGGCAGACAGGGCTGCCAAGTTGAACATTAGGGCGTTATCGACCAATCGGTCTTCTGGGTTATGGTCAGAGGGGGTGACGGTGCTGGCCTCCCGGTTTGACTCGGCATAGAGATACTCTAATCCTAAATACTCTGCCATTTTAAGGAATAGGGTTGTCTCACGGAATGGTTTGCTAATGTAGTCATTACACCCCGCCGCCAAGGCCAAGGTGCGATCGCTCTGGGAAGCCTGGGCCGTCAGGGCAATAATCACACTCGTGGGTTCGCCCTCCAGTGCCCGAATTTGCTTGGTGGCCTCATAGCCATCCAGGATCGGCATCCGAATATCCATCCAGATGAGATCCGGTTGCCAGTCGCGCCACAGTTGAACCGCCTCTTGGCCATTCGTGGCTTCCCGAACCGCTAAACCGAGTTGGGACAAAATACGCACCATCAGTTGGCGATTTTCCAGTTGATCATCGACCACCAGCACCCGTCGATGGGGTTGGCCCGGTCGCAGCCCAATCACGACCCGTTCATCAAATGATGGCTCTGCGGTTGTCCCTATGGTGGGATAGACCGGGAGACGAATCGTAAAGGTACTGCCAACCCCCAGGGTACTGCTGACGGTAATCTCTCCGCCCATAAGTTCCAACAACTTGCGGCTAATCGCTAGCCCTAGCCCCGTTCCGCTACTGGCCTTCCGGCCCGCCTCAGCCTGGACAAATGCGTCAAAAATCGTATCCAACTCTGTGGGAGCAATGCCAGGTCCCGTATCAGCAATCACGAATTGCAGCACGATCGGCGGCGCAGTCGAGGGCGCAACGGTTACAGTCGGGCCTACGGGGGGGGGCACGGGGGTTGCGCTGGCTGGGGCTGTTGCCTGAAGCGTAATGCCCCCAACTTGCGTAAACTTGATGGCATTCGTGAGGAGATTGAGCAACACCTGCCGGAGTTTTTTCTCATCGGTGATGACAAATTGGGGCACTTCCGGCGCAATCTCAAAGGTCAGCCCAATCCCTTTAGCCTGCACCCGCTCCGTCATCATGCTCCGCAGGGTATGCAACAGATCTATCAAATCCAGATGCACCATGTCGATGTTGTAGTGCCCTGATTCAATTTTGGAGAGGTCCAACACCTCATTGATCAGGCTCAACAGATGATCGCCACTGCGTTGAATGGTTTCAAGGTCGGCCTGTTGACTGGGGGTTAAGGAGGGATCATGGGCCATGATCTGGGTGAATCCCAGAATGACATTGAGGGGCGTCCGCAGTTCGTGGCTCATGTTGGCCAAAAACATACTTTTGGCCATGTTGGCTGCTTCTGCGGCTTCCATCGCCTGTTGCAAGGCCAGTTCCTTCTGTTTGCGATCGGTAATATCTTGCCCAATCCCGAGGAAGCGCCCATCGGATAGCCGCACATTGGCCCAACTGGTTTCTAATTGCTGACCACGGGCCGTCCGGATGGGGATATCTCGCCATTGTCCGGTTGCGGCGAGCATGTGTTCAAGAACACGTTGACGATGAACCGGATCGGGATAACATTCGGGCACCAAATCACGTGCCTGCCACTCAGCTAACGACCACCCTAAAATCTGTTCGAGGGCCGGATTGACGAATTCCACTTTGCCTTGATCATTAAAGAGGGTCACCATAATCGGGATATGGGACACGATCGCTTGAAAGCGATCTTTCTCATGCAGAAGTTCCAGTTCAGCCTGTTTGCGATCGGTGATATTCCGGATCATCACTAGGACGGCATCCTGGGTGAGGGGGGTAATCCGAATTTCCTCATAATGCCACTGCTCATCAATGCAAATCTTATGCTCATAGACCTGGGTCTGACCAGTGGCAATGGCACGTTGGGCGTAGGTGAGACGAAGTTGGCAAAGATCAGAATCTAGGACATCAGTGAGAGAAACGTTTTGGGCCAGTTGATCCAGATCAGGGATCACATTAAAGTCCGTGTTGGAAATAAACTCTAGATTCGTGCCATCGGCCTGCATGCGCATCAGCAGATCGGGGATCGCTTCGATAATCGCCTGCTTCGTAGCTTCACTCTGACGTAAAGCCGCTTCGGCGTGCTTTTGTTGGGTGATATCTTCCGCAAGTCCAATAAACCGTGTGACGGTGCCTGTTTCATCCTGTAAGGGGGAAAATTGGGCAGCGATCCAATGCATTTCGCCATCGGGACGGACAATGCGATAAACCTCATCGAAGGATTCCTGCAAGTTAATTTTGCGCTGGAACGCCGCAAGCACTCTTGAACAATCGTCGGGATGGACAGACTCCAACCAAGCGTAGGGATTTTGATAGAGGCGATCGCTGCTCTGTTGCCAAATTTGTTCATAGGCGGGTGAGATGTAAAGCACTTCTCCCTTGACGGACAGAACGAAAAAGACTTGATGGATATTTTCGGCCAACTGACGGAATTTTTCTTCACTGGCTCGAAGCGCTGCCTCCGAGCGATGGCGATCGGTAATATCCCGCACCACGACCAGAACCTCATCCGCGCCTAGGGGGGCAATTCGGGCTTCCTCATAGATGCTCAGACCATTCAGTTCAAACTGGTATTCCTGGGTTTGCACCCTGCCCGTTGCCAGTGCCTTGGCGGCTAAATGCAATCGTTCTTGGGCAATATCTGGGGGCATAATCTCGGTCACCCAGGTACCGGGAATGGCCTGGGCATCCGGCTGGATGAGGTGAATCGCCCCCCGGTTGAGGATTTCTAACTGGAAGCCATCGCGCCGCATCCGCACGAGGAAATCAGGGATGGATTCAATCAAGGCCCGTTGGGTAATTTCAACCTGTTTCCGCTCAGTAATATCTGAGGCAAGGCCAATATAATTTTGTAATTCACCCGCTTCATTGAAGGAAGGAAAGGCCCGACTAAAAATCCAACGCACAGCACCATCGGGTCGAACAATGCGATATTCTTCTTGGAAAGGGACGCCCTCCATCTGTTGTTCAATGGCTTTGCTAATCCGATCGCGATCGTCGGGATGAATGGCATCCAGCCAGGCTTCGGGATGGGCATATAAACTGGCACACGATCGCCCCCAGATCCCTTCGTAGGCAGGGCTGATATAGTCTAATTGTTTCAGATCGGGAGAATTGATAAAAAACACATCCTGAATTGTCTCTGCAATTTCTCGGAAGCGTTCTTCACTCTGGCGCACCGCCAGTTCAGCCGCTTGGCGTTCAGTAACATCAAAGGCAACCGCACCCACCCAAGCCGGTTCCCCCCTCGTTTCTCCGGCATGATGGAGCGGAAATTTACGCACCAAATACTGCCGTTGGGTGCCATCAGGGCCGGGGGTCGCTGCCACAACCTCTAACATATTGCCCGTTTCAATCACTTGCTGATTGGTGCGCAAAGACACCTCAACCAGTTCCGGCGGAAAGAGGGCGCTAATCGGCTGACCGATCGCGGTAGCTACGGTGTGATGACAGCTTGCCGCAAAGGCTGGGTTGGCATAGAGTAGGATGCCATTCGCATCGGCGATCCAGGCATTGATCGGGGCATTTTGCATAAAAGCTTGGAAGCGGGCTTCACTTTCTTTCAGCACCAGTTCCGCTTGTTTTTGTTCAGTTACATCAAAGGCAACCCCAGCGACCCAAGTGGTGGCTCCGGTGGTGGATCGGGTAGTGGCTCCCTGGTGCTGCAAGGGGAATTTACGCACTAAATACTGCCGCAGGGAACCGTCCGGACAGCGGGCCACATCTAGCGCTTCCAGGACCTGGCCAGTGTCGAGGACCTGCTGGTTCGAGTGTAGATAGCCTTCCACAAACTCAGCCGGGAAGAGGGCGCTGAGGGGTTGGCCGATCGCGTTAGGTACGGCAGGATCGACGATCGCCAAAAAGGCTGAATTGGCATAAAGTAGGGTCCCCTCAGCATCCACAATCCAGGCTAGTACAGGCGCATTTTGCATAAAGGCTTGGAAGCGGGCCTCACTCTCTTGCAACGCCAGTTCCGCTTGCTTGCGTTCGGTAATATCCGTGTGGGAACCCGTCATCCGGATCACCTGGCCCGTATCGTCCCAAAGGGCTTGACCGCGATCGAGAATCCACTTATAAGAACCATCCTTACACTGCACCCGATGTTCACTCAGATAAAAGGGCGTCTCCTTCGCAAAATGGGCCTGAACCGCAGCCATCACGACGGGCAAATCATCGGGATGCACCCGTTTCGACCATTCATCCAATTGATGACTAATTTCATCATCCGTAAACCCCAGCATCGACTTCCAACGGCTGGAAAAGAACACCTCGTTCGTCGGTACTTGCCAATCCCAAATGCCGTCATTGCTCCCCCGAATGGCAAGGTGCCACCGCTCTTCACTGGCCCGTAAACTGGATTCCACCTGTTCCCGGTGTTGAATTTCGGCTTGCAGTTGTTGATTAACTTGTCTAACACGCCGTGCCTGACGTTGGGAGCGTTGACTGAGATCGATCGCCAAGGCTAGGAGCCAAGACAGGGCTAACCCTCCCCACAAGACCAGACCGGGTAGGGGCGATCGTTCCCTGGTAATGAACGCAGCCGTCGGGAAAACCTTAACCTGCCAATCAGCACCATAGGTGTGGACTAGCCCCGTCCTCGCACGGGTATCTAGGTATTTCTCACCTTCTTGACGATAAATGAGATGGGTCCCATCATAGATTTCAACTTGGTAGTCGGGGTCAGGTAATAAAAGACTGTCAAATAGCCTGGAAAAGCGAAAGACACCGATAATCCAGCCATCAAAACGATCGCGGGTAACACCATCCCCAGGATTGGCAGCACCGGGGACAAACAGCGGTACACAGGCAACAAAACCCTCTCCCCCTTGCACCAGGTTAACGGTACGGGTTAAGAGGGTCTGGCGTAAATCTCGTGAGACTTGTAACGTGATTCTGCGGCGCTGATCTTGCGTCGTGTCGAAATTTTTGGCAGACTCATTGCCCTTCAGCGGCACCACCCAGCGCACATGAAAAGTTGGGTCAACCCAGTTGATCGCTTGATACCCTGGATAGTAGCTGATATAAGCCTTGGCATCGGCTGCCCAGAGCGCCTGTGGGGTTCCCTGGCCCACTCGCCAGCGATTGGCCATCCGCTCTAGACCTTGAACGTGGATAGACAGTTGCTTCCCCAAGATCGTGGTGACAGCCTCTACCTGCTGCTGGACGAGGTCATCAAGATGCTTTTGTTCCTGAACTAATAACTGCTGCCACAATCCGAACACGGCGATCGTGGCCACCAGACCGAGTAAGAGCGATCGCCAGGAAGACTGCACAAAGGCTTGGAGGTATTGGCCCCATCGATGGTAATGTGCCAGTCTCACCCGTCTCTCCTCGCCAGCCAAGAACAATCTCCAGATTGGATTAAGGCAACGCATCGTGATCAGGGGCGCAGGCAGCAGCCAGATCGATCGCTCCCCCGGATCCGTTGACAAAACGGACACGCTAACCTGTCCCACCTGTTCCTATCCTAGCCCGCAGGGCCGCCGCTGGCGAAGGGGGAGGTAAACCTTTTGCCTGCAACAACCCCAGTCGCTACAACCCATGCAGCGCAACTTGAGGTTGATGGCACTCGGCTAGAAAGTCTGTATGGCTAGAGTTCGGAGGGCACTGACAGATGTTCGTGGAGCATGACCCACCGCCCCTGCCGCTCTTCCCAAATGCTGGTTTGTCGCTGAATTAGTTTAAGTTCCTGACCATGCGGCAGTTGTGCTAACACGTCGTGGGTGGCCGTTGTCCACACCAGATCGCCCCGGCGGAAGGTTTGCAGATCATCCCGCAAACTGAACGTCAACGACAGGAATTTTAGCTTGTCACGCATCTCAAAGAACGCCCTCTTCATCCCCTCAACATTGGTAAAACTGTGGGGCGTCACTGCATCAAAATAGAAGGATTCTTCTGGAGAATAAATATCCGCGATCGTGGCCCAATCGGGATCATTGCCTGCCGTACTCCAAGCCGCACAAAATTGCCGAATTCGAGCTGCTAAGGCTTGTTGGTCTTGGGGTAAATTTTTCGAGATTGTTGTCATGCTGACACCTTTCCTCTGTTCGTAACTCATACGACTACAGCCGTTCCCTCTCTAATGAAGTACTGTCAAGCCTTGCGAACAAGGGGCTTAAGCCCCTTGTCTGTACCTCACCGGGTGTGCAAGTGCTGTAGTCCAGTAAATATGAAGTTTGGCTCTGTTGGTATAGCCAGCCTAAATGGTTCCTGAAAGATGCTGGGGCAGGCTTCTAGTCGGCGCGGGCAGGATGCCCACCCCACGCTCATCAATCACCTGAGATTGCTATAGCCACATGATTGTTACCAGATAATCTGCGATCGCTCCGCTAAGACATGCTGGTAGACCGCCTCTGTTTGTTGAGCTAGTTTCGGCCAAGCAAAACGTTGTTTTAAATCCTCGTAGGCATTTTCCACCAATTGGTGGGCATAGTCAGGATTTTTTAACACCTCTAGGATGCCCCAAGCTAGGGAGTCGGGGCTATTGGCCCAAGTGACAATTCCGGTTTTGCCATGTTGCACCACCTCTGGCAAGCCCCCCGCATTCGAGACGACCACTGGCACGCGGGCCGCAAAGCTTTCCAACGCGACGATACCAAAGGGTTCATATAAACTGGGGAAAACCGCACAATCGGCGATCGTTTGGAAGCGATCCAAATCCCGATCGGACATAAACCCAACGAAATAACACCGCTCCCAAATCCCTAACTGCCAGGTCTGGTGTTTGAGGGCATCGGCATTCCCGCCGCCAATAATTACAAATTTACCTTGACCATCGAGGGCAGCCAACACCTTGGGAACCGCATCTAACAACACCGATACCCCCTTCTCATGGGTCATCCGCCCAACATAATACACAATCTTTTCTGTTGGTTTTGCAAAGCGAGATCGAAACTCGATCGCATCAAATTCGCGGGGTTTTTGCTTTTTCTCTGGGCGAATACCGTTATAAATCACGTCCACCTTATCGTAGGGACACCCCAATACCCCCATCACCTCCTGGCGCATATAGTTGGAACACACAATCACCCGCCATGCGTCATGGGCTAACAACCGTTCCTTATTAGCAATATAGTGGTGAATATCGGTATACAGGCCCCGGTGGCGTCCTGCTTCCGTCGCGTGAATGGTGGCGATCATGGGAATCCGAAACAAATGCTTCAGGGCAATCGCCGCATCCCCCACCAACCAGTCGTGGGCATGGATGAGGTCAAACCCAGGCTGCGATCGCAACAGGTTACCCCCATAGTCCCCCATACTTAGGTTCATGTTGGTGACCCATTGCAAAAAATTCTCGCTGGTACTCACCCGAACCCGGTGGACCGCAATCCCCTCCACTTCCTCGTACAGGGGAGCTTCTCCAAATTCAACCGTGATTAAATGAATATCATGGCCCAGACGCACCAACTCTGGATAGAGTTCTGAAACGTGTCTGGCAATTCCCCCCACCAGCCGGGGCGGAAATTCCCAACTAAGAACCAGAACCTTCATTACCCAGCCCTTAACACACTCTGGAAGTCCTTTATCTTACTCGAATTGGGCTGAATGCGACGCCCTCGGAAGCACAAAACCGCCCCCAACTCGCTCCCCCGCGCCCAATGCCTCGCTCCGCAATAATCCCTGAGACAGCTACCATCTGGAAATTTTACCTTTTACCTTTTACCCTTAACCCTTTTGCCTTTTACCCCACCCCCTAACATGGCCTCCATCGCCCGTCGTAACCTGTTTGAAGATCTTCCCCGTTTCCTCATCGCCCAGGCTGGGATCACCTTTGCGGTTAGCCTGATTACGATTCAAGCTGGCATCCTCCAGGGATTTACCCGCTCCACCGCGCTGCTGATCGATCAGTCCTTAGCAGATCTCTGGGTTGCTTCAGACCAAATGGAACATCTGGAACTGACCGAACCCCTGCCCCTCTCTACGGTAGCGCAAGCTGCCCAAGTTCCGGGTGTCCAACGGGCTGAAGCCCTGTTATTGGGCACTGGGCGTTGGTATAGCGGTCAAGGCTCCCCCGATACTGTGCGCATCTTTGGCTTTGATCCCCAAGGCCAACTGTTTGTACCGGGTACGGTTGTGGCGGGCAGTCTTGAAGCATTAACCGCACCCTATACCGTCCTCGTCGATCGTAGCAATAGCCGATCGCTCAATATTAACGGCGTTGGTCAGACGGCCCGCATTCGCTCCTTGCCTGTCACCGTTGTCGGCCTCACCCAGGGCACGCAATCGATCGCCGCCAGTCCCTTTATTTTTGCCGCCTTACCCACGGCGAAGGCATACTCAACGGCGGGGTTAACCTCCCAGTTAAATTGCCAAATTCGGGATGGCGACCTGCAATGTACCAATGTTTACCAGCAATCCACATCCCCCCCCACCGTTGACCCGGATCAGCCCTTACCGCCCCTCTCGGAAGCCGATCCCATCTCCTATATTCTGGTGCAAGCGGTCCCGGATCAGGATCTCACCAGTCTCAGTCAACGGTTAGCCGCCGCCCTGCCGGGTACCCGCGTGTATACCCGCGATGCAATGGCCGAGCGCACCCGGCGCTATTGGCAAGATCGCACAGGCGTAGGGTTTGTGCTGGGGCTGGGGGCCGGTGTGGGGATCATTGTCGGGACGGTGATTGTTGGCCAAATTCTCTATGCCTCTGTGACCGATCACCTGAAGGAATTTGGCACCCTCAAGGCAATGGGAGCCTCCAACTGGACACTTTATCGGGTGGTCCTGGAGCAGGCTGTGTGGATGGCAGTCCTGGGCTATCTACCCGGTGTCGCCATTTGCTGGGGGGTCAAAACCTGGGCCTTATCTACCCAGGGCATTCTGATCCTGATGACACCGGGCACACTGGTGGGGGTGCTACTCCTGACCGTGGGGATGTGTACTTGTTCCGCCTTTTTCGCAATCCAGAAGGTCACCCGCGTCGATCCCGCGATCGTCTTTAAGGCTTGAGTCGGTGGATGATCACCCGTATAAACTGGGAGACGAGACTGGTTTCCCGGCCTTTACACCCCGAAAATCCGTAAATTCGCCTGCCCCACCCTGCCCGCAGCGACCCAATATAATGGGGGTAGGTGTTGGGCTGGCAAGACCGCAGAGGGGGAGACACCGGGCTGACGGTTCAAATCAATACCGGAGCAAATATTGGGGCCAGGAGATGGGGAACTCTCTCATCATCAATCACAGTCATGCAAGGTAGGCCATCACAAGCCACGGGCAAACCAACCATTTGCCAATTGCATAACTGTCCCCACTGCTACTCTGGAACCCATCCCCATCAGTTTGAATTAATTAAGCAAGAGCTTAAACCAGAGCATCCTGCTGGATTGAACTAAAACTGCCCGTTGCTTGGGCAATTCCTGGCTTGGCATTGTTGGCTTTGCCAAGTACTGCGTATCCCTATACACTATCCTGAACGAAGACGGATGATGACTTCTCAAGGCTTATTGGTTGAAAAACCCAGGTTTTCTAGTTTGGCGACTTCGACAAACTTCCCAGCAGGTATGCTCACAACGGCAGCGATCTCTGCCCGTGGTGTGAAAATGGTCTTTCAGTCTGGACGCCAGTCCTACCAAGCGCTGGGGGGGATTGACCTCGAAATTCAACCTGGCCAGATCCAATTACTCATGGGACCCTCTGGTTCAGGTAAAACGACCTTACTTTCGATCCTGGCCGGTATTCTGACCCCCACGGCAGGGAGTGTCAAGCTTTTAGGGACCGAAATTACCCAGTTGTCGGCCTCGGCACTAGCTCGGTTTCGCCTTGCCCATATTGGCTTTATCTTCCAAGGGTTTAATTTGTTTCCGGCTCTCACTGCCCTGGAAAATGTCGAATTGGCCTTGCAACTACATGGGATTAAGAGCCGTCCTGCGCGTCTAGAGGCCCAATTGTTGTTGGAACAGGTGGGCTTAGGGGACAAGATGGCGCTGAAGCCACGGGATCTGTCGGGTGGGCAAAAACAACGGGTGGCGATCGCCCGTGCCCTGGCGGGTCAGCCCCAATTGATTATGGCGGATGAACCCACGGCGGCCCTAGATTCCCACAGTGGTCATGCGGTGATTACGATGCTCCACCACTTGGCTAAGGAGCGGCAGGCAACCGTGCTCATTGTCACCCATGATCCCCGGATTATGGATGTGGCCGATCGCATTGCCTACCTGGAGGATGGGTTAATTCAGCCTGGAGCTGGCTAATAATTTCCCGTAGGGTCACCTCCACGCTCCGGGGTTGCCAACCGAGTTCCCGCATAGCCTTGCTGCCATCCACCCGCACACAGCGATCGTAGAGATAATGGACCCGTTCTCGACTTAGGGGCGGGTTCCACTTCAGGAGCCGACCCACGATCTCCAGAATATTCCCGACTAGGCGTACCAGGGGTTCGGGCAGATCCCTGGGGGGCGCAATGCCAGTTTCCTGGCTGAGGATCGCAAACATTTCCCGTAGGGAGCGATCGCCCGTAGACAGGATGTAGTGGGCACCGGGTTGCCCCCGTTCCGCCGCCAAGCGCATTCCCGCCACCAGATCGTCTACATGGACAATGCCAGTCACGCGATCGCCCCCCGGCCAGACTTTTAAGCGTCCCGTCAGGAATAACCGTAACACTGGCCCAAAGTGGGGATCATCCGCGCCAAAGATCCCCGAAGGCATGACGCTAACCACCGGTAACCCGGCCTGGGCGGCCTGATCCACGAATTGTTGCGCCTCGTATTTGGTGCGATCGTAGGCGGAGGAAAACCCCACCTGTTGGCGTTGGAAGTGTTCATCCACCACTCGCCCCTGGGTATCGCCGTAGATGCCGATCGTGCTGCAATAGACGAGTATTGGCGGGGTAGGCCGGGTCTGGCTAATGGCTGCCAGGGCCGCCAGCATCGTGCGGGTGCCGTCCACATTCACCCGTGCCATCAGGGCGGCATCCACCAGCCCTAGCTCAACACAAGCCGCAGTATGGAACACGGTGTCCACATCGGCCATTGCCTGCTCTAGGACGGCGCGATCGGTGATATCGCCATAAACCAGGGAAACGGGGACATCGGCTAGCCGCGAGAGGTCGCTGGTTTTGCGCACTAGGCCAACGACGGTGACGCCTTCTCTCACTAGGGCCTTCACGAGATGGGAGCCGGTAAACCCATTTGCGCCTGTGACCATTGCTTTTTGGATCATGGCGGCGGCTCAGGCGTGGGCCTTCTCAAAGTCAGCACGGGTTGCGTAAACGTTAAACACCCGATCGACGTTGGTGATCTGGAACAGCATTTTCGTCTGCTCATTCAGGGCACAAAGATACAGTTGCTTCCCGGCTTCACGAATGCGTTTATACGATCGTACCAACTCTCCCAGACCGGAGGAATCCGTAAAGGTGACGCCACTGAAATCGATCAGAATCTTATCAATGTCGCTGTCCAGGCTGTCGTTGATCTCTTGGCGGATGCTGCCCGCACGGGCGCGATCGAAAATTCCCACCGGTTCGATCACTTTCAGGTTGCCTTGATCCATGCCACTCTATTCCTCCCTAGGGTGTCTGAGCATTGACGATGATGATCACTAGGATGCACGCGGACTGGGATCGATCATAGCGGGGTGTGGGATTTTAGATTTTAGATTTTAGATTTTAGGGCTGGCTGCCGGGGGGGGAGGGGAATCAGCCGGGTCGGTAGGGGGCTGCTCGCTGGCTTGGGGGCTGATGTCTGGCTGACTGGAACTGGCTAGGTTGGCGGTGGCGTTGCGTCGCCACATGGCGGGTTTGATGCGCCGTAGGGCGGAGGCGGGGAGGCGGCGTTCCCACTCAGCGGTCGTTAGGGTGGCAAGTTCGGCTAGGGGGGGAGCCACATGCCAGGGATAGGGGTGAAAGTCGGTTACGTTGGTTTCCTGGGCAAAGCGCTGGTTCCAGGGGCATACGTCTTGGCAGATGTCGCAGCCTGCCACCCAGCCGTTGAGTTGGGTGGCGATCGCTGGGGGTAGGGTGGTGGCGCGATTTTCGATCGTGTGATAAGCAATACAACGATTGGCATCGACCACGAAGGGGGCGACGATCGCGGCGGTGGGGCAGGCGTCTAAACAGCGGGTACAGGTGCCACAGTGTTGGGTATGGGGACGATCGGGCGCTAGGGGCACATTGGTCAGCACTTCCCCCAGGAACACCCAGGAGCCGTACTCGCGGGTGATCAGGTTGCTGTTCTTAGCAATCCAGCCGAGGCCAGCCTGCTGTGCCCAGACTTTGTCCTGGATCGGCCCGGTGTCGGCATAGTAGCGGACCTGAATCTCTGGCGACTGTGCCCGGAGCCAGGTGGCCAGTGCCCGGAGACGACGGTGCATGATCCGATGGTAGTCACGCCCCCACCCATAGCGGGAAATTTTCGCGTGGGCGGGATTCTCCGAGTGGACCGGGGGGGTGTAATAATTCAGGGCGACACAGATGACAGCCTGGACATCGGGTAGCAGGTGTCGCACGTCCTGACGCTTGGGATTAGCCATCCAGGCCATATCGGCCTGGTAACCCTGCTGAAGCCAGTGTTGGAGCGGCGATCGCCCCAGATCTGGTTGAACGGCAGCAATGCCCACCTTATGGAAACCGATCGTCCGGGCCTGCTGTTTGACCTGGGCCGCCGTGGGCCAGCCACGGGGGGGGGGAGAGGTACTCGTCGGGGGGAGGTGGGCTGCTGGTACGGTGGGGGCGGTGGGCTGCGGTGGGGGCGCGGGTGGACCGGCATCAGACGGTTTGTTTATCACCGATCGGCTCCGACATTTCCGGCACAGTGGTCACCAGCTTGAGGCAATTCCGGCCATCAATTTGTAAACAATATTCAACTCGATCCATCAGGCGCGTCATAATCAACCACCCATACCCTCCTTCCTGGTGTTTATCGGGTTGGGGCGGTTGATAGGTTGATAGATCATACCCGGTCCCATAATCCCAGACCTCCAGGTCAATCTCGCGATCGCGGACTTCTAGCCGGAACAAGATCGGTAGTTGGGGCTGGTCCTTGTGGGCGTGGCGAACCACATTGGCGTAGGCTTCCACGAGGGCGAGGCGTAGGCGGCTCGACTGGTGCGGCCACTCAACATTATCGCCAAACTCCTTAGTCAAGCACCCCAAAAGCCAATGTTCGACCACTTCTAAGAACTTTAAATCACTGGGGACGTGCAGTTCACTTTTCATGACCTACAACACCTCCAGTGCCAATAGGGTTTGGTCATCTTCCTGGGTCACCGTATACGATCGCATCTGGGCCAACAAGCGCTTGAGATCCAGGGGCACCGGTTGCCGCAGCAGCAATTCCCACAACCCCGACTGCTGCAACATGGCCCCTGCCGTTGCCTCTGGGTTTTCCCCTGGGAGGAAAATGTGCGCCTCCGTAATTCCATCACTGGCCAACAGAAAAACATCCCCCGCGCTCAGCGAGCGGGTCCCTGCCGCCGCCCGCCAAATCGGTAAAATTCCCAGCGGAACCCCCCGCTCCTTGAGGAATTCTGGCTCTGGGGCTGGCAGCGTCGCCCCGTTGTTGCGGTAGGACAGCACTTGATGATTGGACCACAGCATGGGGTAAATATGACCTGCGTTGGCATAGACAAGCTGACGGGTGGCCGGTGTATAGCGGGCTACAACCATTGTAATGAAACAATTATTGCTCACCAGATCGTCCAGCAAAAAGCTATTGAGATTTTGCATTACCCCGGCGGGGTCCGGTGAGGTTTCCTGGGAGAGTTCGCGTCGCAGGACGGAAATGGCGCTGGCCATAAACAGGGCGGCGGGTACCCCCTTCCCCGACACATCCCCCACGGCTAACCAAATATCCCCCTGGGGATGAACAAACACCTCGAAGAAATCGCCGCCCACTTCACGGGCTGGATGGCAACAAGCTTGGAGCTGGAGTCCTTCAAATTCTGGCCAACTCTGCCGCAGGAGATTACTTTGGATCTGACGGGCAACGGTGAGTTCGTGCCGCATTTGTTCCGCTTGTTCCTGGGTTTGCTGATAGAGTTTGGCCTGGGAAATGGCGAGGGCCGCCTGTACGGCAATCCCCTGGATTAATTGCAGGTCTTCGTCGGGCCAACCAGCGATCGTGTAGGGTTGGCACAGAGCCAAGACTGCTAAACAGGCCTGCTGGGAGATCAGGGGGATTACCAACTGACTGCGGGTGGCTGTATTCTGGGCCAGTTGTAGTTTGCGCTCTGCGATCGCGGCTTCAACTAAGGGTTTGAGGGTAACTTGATCCGTGGTCGTGATGGCTAACTGTTCAGGGTCATCGCTGGCCACGACTAGGGTGGCCGGTGCCTGGTAAACAAAGGGCTTGGGCAGGATGCGATCGTGATCGACGGACCACAGGTAACCCGCTTCGACCTCAAAGACTTGCCCGATCGTGTTGACGATCGTTTGCAACATATTTTGGTAATTGAGGGACTCCCGAATGGCGCTGGTAATGGCATTCAGGAGCGACTCGTGGCGCAGGGCACGTCGCAACTCGGCAGTCCGCTGTTTAATGGCCCGGTAGGTGTCGGCAGCCTGGTGGACCACGGCCTTCAGTTCATTGGTATCCCAGGGTTTGGTGATGTATTTGAACACCTTGCCAGAGTTAATGGCCTCGACCAAATCCTCCACATCGGTGTAGCCCGTCAAGACGATCCGAATCGTATCGGGGTAGCGATCGACGGTGCGGCTGAGGAACTCGGTCCCGTTCATCCCTGGCATCCGCTGGTCGGAAATGATCACTGCCATTTCCCCTGATGCCTCCAGCAGTTCCATCGCCATGTAGGCCGAATCAGCCCGGAACACCTCAAACTCCCGCCGAAAGGTACGGTACAACAGGGCCAAGTTGTCTGGCTCGTCGTCCACCACCATCAGCGGCAATTTTGCACCACTCGTAATGTTTGGCTTAGTCCCTGAATCCATGCAAACTACTAGTTGCCCCGGTATGCACTCAATGCTGGGTGATGAATGGGCGATCGCGGCCCATGTAGATCATTGCCCATGTAGATCATTCTCAATCATCTTGCCAATGATCGGAAAATTCATGATCAGTATTTGTGCTTGATTTATGGATGCCTGGTGTTGTCATCCTAGCCGATCGCACGGCCTGCCTCTAGTGTAGCCAGCTTTTGGGAACCAACTTCAGTGCCAGTCAGCCAAGGGGGGCAGATGCTACAGCCATTCCCTCTCTAATGAAGTACGGTCAAGCCTTGTGAACAAGGGGCTTAAGCCCCTTGTCTGTACCTCACCAGGCATGGAAGTGCTGTATCCCCGCCCTTCCATTAGGACACCGCAAAAAATACCCTTTTTCGCAACTGTGCCCACACAATCCTTAAGAGGCTGAGGCGAGCAGTGGAGCCGCCCACCTCCATTAATCGAGGTTCCCATTAGTTATAGTGGGCAGTGGGCAATAGTGGGCAGTGGGCCAGCGATTGCACAACCCCCACTTTGACGATGGTCACCCCCCCGCTCAGACTGCGATCGGGGCTGGATGTGAGAGAATGCAGAACCAACCTCGCTGCCTGGGGAGCCACGGCGGCAATCGTTCGTCTATACCTATACGGTGCCTATACGGTGCCCATAACCGTTGACCTGATCCTCATCCTCAATTTCTACGGAAGGCAAACCGCTGTATGTTACCCCCCCTAGCCGCTGGGACTACCCTCCAGAATCGCTATCGCCTGCTGGGACTACTGGGCCAGGGCGGTTTTGGCCGCACCTATTTAGCCGAGGATATTGGCCGGTTTAATGAGCGCTGTGTTCTCAAGGAATATATCCCGATTCAAGCGGGTCCCCTGGCGTTGCAAAAATCCCAGGAACTGTTTCAGCGGGAAGCCCAGATTCTTTATCAGATTCAGCATCCCCAAATTCCCCAATTTCGGGCCACCTTTGACCACGATCAACGCCTCTTCCTGGTCCAGGACTACGCCGCTGGCAAAACCTATCGCACCCTGCTCAACGATCGCCTCCATACCCAGCCGACGCCCCCGGCTCAGGGATACTTCACCGATACGGAGGTCATCCAACTGCTCCATCATCTGTTACCTGTCCTGAGCTATCTCCATCAACAGGGCATCATCCACCGTGATATTTCCCCCGACAATATTATTTTGCGAGAACCGGACCACCTGCCGGTGCTGATCGATTTTGGGGCTGTCAAAGAGGTGGCCACGCGTTTCCAAGCCGGAGCCGCCAATACTCCCCCCACCACCATTGGCAAACCGGGCTATGCCCCGAGCGAACAAATGCAAACGGGGCAAGCCTATCCCAGTAGTGATCTCTATGCCCTAGCCGTCACCGCGATCGTCCTGATGACGGGGCGGGAACCGGGCGAGTTGTTCGATGCCGTTAACCTGGCTTGGCATTGGCAGCCCTGGGTCCCAGCGGTTCATCCTGAATTGGTTGCGATCCTCGATCGCATGTTGAACCAACGACCCGGCGATCGCTATCCCAGTGCAGCGACGGTTCTCCAGGCCCTTCAAACCCTGAGTCCCAACCCCTCCCCCGTGGTTGCCGCCCCTGTGCCGCCTGCGCCCGATTTGTCCCAGGTTAAAACCGTTGCCGTTGCCCGCTCCCAACCCCAGCCCGTGTTCAATCCGGCGACGGCCTATGGAACCGCTTCCCCGCCGCCAGCCCGTGAGACTTCGTTTTGGGATGATCCCTGGGCGGTGGGGTTACTGGGCTTAGTGCTAGTGGTTCTGACGGGGATTGG
The DNA here is from genome assembly GCA_037445115.1 of Coleofasciculaceae cyanobacterium bin_20. GTDB lineage: Bacteria > Cyanobacteriota > Cyanobacteriia > B231 > B231 > Trichothermofontia. The sequence goes on along the minus strand of JBBILC010000008.1, from coordinate 35,859 downwards.
TTCCTGGGCGGTGGTGACCTACGTGATGGAACGGCAGCGGGCCGCGCCAGCTCCCAGCCCCACTGCAAGTCCAACAGCCACCCTCACGCCGGAACCGAGTCCAGTCCCTGATCCGAGGCCAACTGAACCCAGTCAATTCAGCCAGCGGATTACCCTAAAGCCGGGGGAAGCTTTTAGCCGTGCAGGCCAACTCCAGGCGGGGCAAACCCTCACCCTCCAGTTCGCGGCTGAGCAGGGACAACAGCTAGATGCACTCCTCACCAGCGAGGGGGTGTTGATGACGGTGCTGCGACCCGACCAGCAAACCGTTGACGATCGCTCGGAGCGGGTCACGGCCTGGGCCGGGACGTTGGACTACACCGGGGATTATGCCGTCCAATTAAGCCCGATCGCGGGCCTTGCCAGGGGCGACTATCGCCTGGAATTGCGCCTCACTGCCGCGACCCCGGAACCTACCCCCAGCCCCCCCGAATCCCCGGAACCCTCACCCACCCCACCCCCCGAACCCACCTTTGATACCCAGGCGTTGGACATCCAGCCGGATGCGCCGGAGGTTAATGTCAGTGGCCAAACCAGTCCCCAGCAGGTGAAGCGGTTTACGGTCACGGTCGAAACGGGGCAAATTCTCTCGGCGGTTGTCCTGTCCGGGCAGGCGGCAACGATGGATATTCGCTATCCCAGCGGCGAGTTGGTGGAAGATGCGGCCAAGGTCCTAAGCTGGGAGGGCGTGGTTCCCCAAGCGGGGACGTATCAAATTGATGTGGTCGCGCCGGAGCCAACGGACTTTACGATCGCAGTGGGGGTGCGCAATCCGGGCTAACGATAATCGCGAGCAAGTCTCCCGGTAGAGCCATGCCTACAGCCCTCAGCATTACCAAATCGGCACCGATCCCTAGCGGGTGGAGCGGCGCGAGAGTGGCGCTAGAATGGAACTCAGCTTACTGTTTGCCCTTTCCTACGGTTGACCCTATGACCTCTGCTGCGCCTGCCAAAACCCAGTACGAAGCTGTGATCGGGTTGGAAACCCACTGTCAACTGAGTACGGGAACGAAGATTTTCTCGACCAGTTCGACGGAATTTGGGGCACCGCCGAATACCCACATTGACCCGGTGTGTATGGGGTTGCCGGGGACGCTGCCGGTGTTGAACCAGACGGTGCTGGAGTATGCGGTGAAGGCGGGGTTGGCGTTGAATTGCCGGATTGCGCCCTACAGTAAGTTCGATCGCAAGCAGTATTTTTATCCCGATCTGCCTAAGAATTACCAGATTTCCCAGTACGATCTACCGATCGCGGAACAGGGGTGGCTGGAGATTGAACTGCCGGATGCGGCGGGTGCCCCGGTGCGCAAGCGGATTGGCATCCATCGCCTGCACATGGAGGAGGATGCGGGTAAATTGGTCCACGCGGGGAGCGATCGCTTGGCGGGGTCGGCCTATTCGCTGGTGGATTTCAACCGGGCGGGGATTCCGTTGGTGGAAATTGTCTCGGAGGCGGATTTGCGATCGGGGCAGGAGGCGGCGGAGTATGCCCAGGAGTTGCGACGGATTGTGCGTTACCTGGGGATTAGCGATGGCAATATGCAGGAGGGGTCGCTGCGTTGTGATGTGAATATTTCGGTGCGTCCGGTGGGGCAGGCGGAATTCGGCACGAAGGTGGAAATCAAGAATATGAATTCCTTCAGTGCGATCCAGCGGGCGATCGAGCATGAGATTGAGCGCCAGATTGCGGCGTTGGAGAGCGGCGAGGCCATCGTGCAAGAAACGCGGCTGTGGGAGGAAAATACCCAACGGACGATCAGTATGCGCAGTAAGGAGGGGTCGAGCGATTATCGCTATTTCCCGGAACCGGATCTGATGCCGATCGTGGTATCGGCGGAGCAGCAGGCGGTGTGGCGCTCGGAGTTGCCGGAGTTGCCCGCCCAGAAGCGCCACCGCTATGAGGAAGAGTTGGGGCTGTCAGCCTATGATGCGCGGGTGCTAACGGACGATCGGGCGATTGCGGAATACTTTGAGGCGACGATCGCGACGGGAGCGGATGCGAAGCAGGCGGCAAACTGGATTATGGGGGATATTTCGGCGTATTTGAATAAGGCGAACCAGAAGGTTACGGAGATTGCCCTGACGCCGACGGTGTTGGCGGAGTTGATTACGCTGATCGAGAAAGGCACGATTAGCGGCAAGATTGCCAAGGATTTGCTGCCGGAGTTGCTGGAGTCGGGCGGATCGGTGCAGGCATTGGTCGAGAAGAAGGGGTTAACGCAGATTTCCGATGCGGGGGCGATCGCGGCGGCGATCGATGCGGTGTTGGCGGCGAATCCGAAGGAGTTGGAACAGTACCGGAACGGTAAGACGAAGCTCCAGGGCTTTTTCGTCGGTCAGGTGATGAAGCAGACGGGGGGACGGGCAGACCCGAAGTTGACGAATCAATTGCTCATGCAAAAGCTGAAGGGTGAAGCTTAGTCAACGCATTTGACTTTCTTGATGCGACCATCATCTCGTATATCTAGAATCTCAACGGTCACCGTTTGGCCAACCGATAATTGACTGGCTTTCCTTGGTTCCTTGGGTGAAAGTTTTATGGTGTCACAGATGAGATAAGTGACCTCATTCCCTTGAATCTTGGTGACGATCGCGTCTACTCGCTGCCCCACTTGGAAATGATGAGCTTGTGCAGCAGTCTGAATCGCTAATTGTCGTTCAGATGCTTGCGATCGGTCATCTTTTTGAGTCGTATCCAAGGTGGCAGTCTCTTCCAATATGCCACCGTTTTTATAGTAGAACATGAGGCGAGCCACCCAACTGAGGATATGGAGTAAAACAGCAGGTTGACTTTGATAGCCTTTTAAGTGGCTACTACAGGCTTTCTCTAGATTTCGATAGTGGTCTTGAGTTTGGTTACTGTGTCCAATGCTTTGTCCTTGACTCACCAGGGTTTTTAGATAGCTAAAAAATTTTTTCCCTGCCTCGCTTGGGTTTTGATCAATAGCATAACGTAGGTAGGCAATGCTCTTCCTTACCTCGTTCACATCGGTCTCTTTGCTCACTAAGGATTGGGCGATCTTATGAGCAACCTGCCACTGTTCTTCAGTCATCTCATCAATTGCTGCCGTTGTGGGAGTTGTTAGTTGGGTCATGTCATTAACCTAATGATCATTTTTAAGTTTTTATTCAGAAATTCCTGTGTCAATTTCCATGAGAAACTGGCAGAAACTTTCCATATCATGACTAAGTTCTTCGTAGCATTGAGACAACCCTTCAACTAAGGTTCTCACTCTTTCTGGTTGCAGTTCAAAACCATAGTGATGAATAACGATATGGCGAAAGCCTCTATATTGGTTTAGCTGTCTCAAGGTACTACTGGTAATTACTGCCGGACGAATGCTAGGAATATCCAAAGCCATCTGTTCTAATAGTTCTTGATGAGAACTAGCACCTCTTGGCAGGGATTCATCCACTTGTTTGGCAATTTGTTCAAAAGCTTGTTCTACGCCCATATAGAAATTTTGCAAGCTTAAGGCTGCGGCTTGTAAATAGTCTAGGTCTCCGGTATTCTTAGCTTTATTAGCCTGGGAGGTTGCTGTCCGAGTAGCCGTTTCAATTTTGGCTAGCTCTTGTCTGAGTCTAGCAACCAAAACAGTATATTTACTCATAGCTCTTGACCTTGCTGGACAGCCGCTAGTATTTCTGGGCTTGCTCGCTGGGCCTCGACTAGATCCACCGAAAAACGACTCAGGGAGATTAATTTCCCTACGGCATCGTAGTAATCTGCCTCTGGTAATCCCCAGACCGCTAGATCGATATCGGAAGCTTCGTGAAAAGTCTCGTCTAGTAAGGAGCCAAACACGACTACACGTTTAGCGCCAAACTCGGTTTTGAGAATATGGGCTGCTTGTTGAGCAATGGCTAGGGCTTGTTGACGTTGTTGTTCTAAGGTAGCTAAGCGCCGTTGCTGTCGGGTTTTTGCCGTCCTGATGTAGGTTTGCATGGAGTTGCTGGGAACTTGAGTCATGGTTGAGGGTTGCTAAGTTTAGTACATTCCCTGGGGTGCAGTGCGATCAGTGGGAAACCGCAGCACTTCGGCAAGCTGCTGGAGTTGTGGGGCCTGAATTAGTTCACGATGGGCTGTTTGTATCGCCTGATCCATAAATGTCTGGAGAGGTTGACCTGTCAGAGTAGTGTCGTTTGCAACGGTGTAGGCACGATAGCGATCGCGTAATTCTTGTCCTGAAATTCGATTGAGTGCTTCCACAGTCACGGTCATGGTGCCCATACCAATGGGCTTGCCAGCGCCAACCTTCAGCGCGATCGGATAATTGGAATCTTGCCCTAAAATCACCAGCAAAGCTCCCAGTTGCGCCATTGCCAGGTTCTTAAAATTGATTTTGGTTCTAAAAATGTAGTTTGTTCCGGCTTGCTGGACGGGAATACCTTGGTTTTGGCCTCTATCAATTGCCTGGATCGCATGATAATAAAATTTGCGCCCTGCTACTTTGCCATCCTGAAAATAGGCATCATGCTCATCAGGACGAGGTCGATATAGTGAAGGCATAAAGCCGATACCAAACTCTGTATTTTCACACTTGGCATCCTCAAATTTAACTAACCCTTGCCAATCCAAAGCACCAAAGACTTGACTAGCAGGGCACAACTGGTTTTTATCTTGACATGGCAGCCGATTTTTCGGAACCCTACTGCGATATTTAGGAGTCACTACGGCTAAAGTACTGTTCGTAATTGTTTCATAGATAGCTCGAACACAGCCTTTGAGAGAACTTCCCTGAATCATAAGATGCTGATCACGACTCTGCACCATTGCTTTAATCAGGGGTGGACGGCGATCAAGATCGCTACCCATAACAGTAATACCTGTAGAAACATGGAGGGTTGTTCCCACCGTCAGGGTGAGCAATAGTGTACCGTGGAGGCGATCGCTTAAATATTTATGCTGTCCTGCTGGTGAGTTGAGTAGGGGAGCTTCTTCCGGAAATGGAATTAAGTGATAAGGCTTCGGGGACAGGTCTCTATTGGCCTGATTGTTGGGACGGCGAGATGATTGAGAACGTTGAGGACGGTTAGGACGCAGGTTAGGGCGGGGGGGGTTAGTCATGGCTAGTTAACGAGGGTAAGGGCAACAAAATGGACAGTCGCGGTGCGACGATCGCGGAAATAACGCTGATGAATATAGTTGGGATTTACCCCTTGATCGAAGTAAACACCTTTGGGATATTGGGTCTCTTTAGAATCATGACAATGGGCCAGTCGATCGCTGGTTTCCCAGTCACCAGGTAAGGGCGTAAAACCATCAACTGCGGCTTCAGAATTGCTCAGAAGCAGGGCAGAATAGCCTTGACCTTGACGCTTCCAGCGCAGTTCCATCTCGGCATTAAAAACCTGCCCCTCAGGGCTGGGAAAATCCTCCGGTAGGTCAGCTATCATACCGCTTACTCGATGTGCCCAGCGTAAAAAATAGTAACTAGGTATTTGCGCTATGCACTGATGGATGAGATCCCGTAGCGTCTCCCCAGAGTCTACCTGTCGATATCCTACAAAACTCATACACGCTGCTCCAATAACTGATGCCAAGATTTGACCGATCGTTCAAATAAATCGTGTACAGTTCCTGCTGACCAAACCAGTTGCACACCAAAACCTAGGTCCATTAGGTGAGCGCGTACTGGTGTCTCTTGGCGATCGAGATTGGGGAATCCATAACGTTGCTGCTCATCTTGGTCCAGGAACTCGCCTGCACCTAGTAGGAAGGTATCACCCCACTGTTTGGAGCGATTCAGAGTGACAATCTGCCGATTGTCTTGATCTAGACAACATCCAGGATATTGGACAATGGCTTGTTCTAAGTTAACAGCCACAGTTCCCATCCCCCGCGATTTAGCAAAGCCTAGCCCAAACCAACCCTCATTGAGATCGCGCAGAACGAGGCCAAGTAAGCCCAACTGGGCAAGGGTAAAGTTTTTAAGATGAATCTTTGTTTTGAATTCCCCTGCTGTGCAGACTTGATAGTTAAAAGGTCCCACAGCTACAGAGCCAAATACGCGATCGATGGCAACTCCGTTCCGCTCTTCCAGTTTAATTGTCTGAGGATCAACGGGATAGGCATCTTCAATTCTGAGACGGCTAGCTATTTCCGTGCTACCAAACAGTTGATCGGTAAAACAGGAAAGTTGATAGACATCTGGGGCGAGTTGCTTTTGTAGATAGACACGTCCATCATTGAGCGGATCATTGGCCCATAGGCGATTGCCACTGGCAGGGGGGGAGTCACTCCCCACCGTCCTCACGATACGCTCAGCATGGGCACGGATGGCTCCTTTGAGGGAACTGCCTGGCAGGTAGATCGATTTAGTACCCTGATAGTAGGTTTCAACAAACTCCATGTCGGGTTTCGTTGGGTCGGCTCCGGCTTTGCCCGCCTTAATCAAGATCGGCCCCTGAGGTGTCAGGGTTAAGGTAATAGTGCAGTGGTTGACAAGACGTTTATGCATAGTCAGGTATAGTTAGTTAATCATGAGTGTTAAGCGATCGAGTCAGCAACATATTGATTCAAATGGGTGATCAGTGCTTGAGTCCACTCCTGTCGATCAGCGGCAAAGGTTTCTGGGCTTAATCGATAAGCCTCTTTATTGTTATTAACCAAATCTTGTAGATAGGTAATTAAGGCTTGGGGGTTATTGCGGCAATCAACCCACCACACGTGATCAATGCTTAGCTCAACCACACCGAGGCCCCGCGATCGCCCTCCGCCTAGGGGAATCATCTGTTGTTCAAATTGGTACAGGCCAATCATTAACAACCCCAGTTCCCAATCCTCGGCATTTTCAATAACAGCCTGGAAAGCAAAGGGCGTTCCCGCAGGTACCACTTGAAAGTCATAAAGTTTGCCATCTGACGCTGTCTCCGTGTCCCGATCAATGGCAACTCCATCCCGTTCCTCATACTGCCCCAACCAATCATCAGGTTTTACGGTTAAGTCTCGGATTTGTAGTTTGCCTGCTAGCCACGGCGCACCAAAGAGATAGGAAATTCTATCTGTACGAGTAAATTGGAGAATCTCGTTTGTTAGCGTCGCATCGTCCCCATATCTCTGTTTGAGGGTTTTAATCTCATTTTGGCGACGGGGGGAAGTGAGTTCACTGGGATCAGCAGCTAGTGAATCATGAATGCCACGCAGGAAACTTTCCAGGCGCGATCGCATGGCTCCCTTGAAGCTAGATCCCGGAATTAAGGGTTGACCCAAGCTGTCTTTTAGAACAGGTAGATCACAGCCAATTGGCTCTGTCGATCGCCCTGCACCAATCCTGAGAGCAGTTACTGTCGTCAGTGTCCCGGCCAACTCCAATCGATTTTTGAAGGTGTCAAACATAAGTCAATTTGTAAATTTTCACGAACTTAGAAAATACTGAGAAAGAAGTTGCATTTTATATCTTTCTAATTCGGCATATTAAAAGTTCCTGTCAAAAAAATCTTTTCGACATCCTGGATATATGCTTGAGCCTGATTAATCGCACTTTGATAACTAGGTAATTGTTTATCAATTCGAGCATGGGCGATAGCTGTTCTAATGGGATTAACCTTGAAGAACAAGCGAGCCAAGTCAGTATTTTGACGTTCTCCATGTAAAGCCTCTTTCATTCGATCTCGATAGTCCTTAACTGTACTATCCTTATTTTCTAGCTCACAAGCATAGGTAATCAATGCTTCAGCTAGAGTAATATATCCAGTTGCATAGCGCCTGTTTTCAAAATACCATTTAGCAACCTGAAGCTGTAGTTTCGAGCTAGGAATATTACCACCAAAAAAATTTCTTGTAAATCTATCAATCTCAGGCTTTAGGTAGCTGAGAGGAGTTGGTAGATTTTGATTTAGTCCACTCCTAAGATCAGTAGCTTTTTGGCTAATATTAGAAAGATAATTAATATTAACTACGTCAGAAAAGTCTTCGATACGTCTTGCAAGATCAGGCAATTCTCGATCTCGGAGTAAATTAGCAATTAGATAACCATTGCCGAATTGATTAAGATTGTATATCCCTTTGATCCATTGAGCCATATCAAATAATGGCATCAAATTGATAATAGGAGTTTTTCCGTCAAATTCTGATGAAACATCTAGCATCCCATAATATACACCTGAAATCTTAATTTGCTTCTCTGGAAAGAGATCATAAATCAATAAAACGCTTAGAAATTGAAATATCGAAAGAGAGCGAAAAGAGTGTGTAATATCGAGATACACTTCATCACCTTCCTGTAGCTCCTGGATAGCCTCAACAATCTTCTCTAAATTTAACCAGATTTCATCTTCAGTCAAACCGTATCTAATAAGTAAACACTTAGATCTATTACCTAAAACAGCTTCTACACTTGATAGATCAATCTCTTCAAGTGAACTTTTATGGTCAAGTTGATCGATTTTTTTGGCTAGATCAAACCAATAATCTTGATCAAAAGACAGTAATTTTTCTTCACAAAAAAATCTGTAAACCTCTTCCCACATTGACTTTACTGTTCCAATAAATATAATACTGTCAATCTGCAAATGCTTGTAAAGCACTGATGCAACAAAACGACTCTCTGGATAATATTGATCTTCAAATACATACTGTGCAGGGCGATATTCTCTCTCGCTTTGAGAGGTTCCCTTAAAGCGACCGCCCACTCCTAAAGGAGAAATGAGTATCTTAGCCATAATAACTATATTCCTGAGATATACAACTATTTACTGGGATTCAGATACTTAAGATAACGAGAACCGTAGCCAAGATAACGTCGGATGAGTTCGATCCAAATGACTTTCTGGGAAGCGTTATTTTGTGTGGAAATTTCCTCTGCGGCTTTTTTAAGATTGCCATCAATATCACTGACGATCCGTTGTGCCAAAGAATTCTTCCCTCGCCCCCACTTGTCATCTCTCCCTACCTGATAACGCAAAAAGTTTTTAATCACCTCTGGACTATCACTAGCATTAGCAACACGAACTAAATTGCGGAACTGAGACTCTTCCAGCTTTTGAGTACTTTCCTTAGTTTTTCCCTTAGCTTCGGATGACTCCCCCGTAGCTTTTGCATAGCTCGCATTATCCAAGGCATCTTGAATCCAGATGACTAAATCATCCTCAGCCGCACGGATTGCCTTCTGGACTTTTAATGCAGTCTTAGCATCCATCATACAGCATTCTCCCGTAATACTAAGTGAAATTTGTCGCAAATTCTCACCTGGCCAAAGCCTTCAGAAGTACGTTCACCAACTCCCAGTAGTTCCAGATTCTCTAAAGCAGCAAACCACATTTCAGGGTTAGTAGTACTGTAAAGATAAGTACCTCCTTTATTCGTGATTAACTCAATATCCTTCATCAGACCCCAAGCTGCATTCCAGCCACCACGATAGTCATAACTACTGTAGGCAACTTCTAAGTGCAAAGAATCGTCAGCTATATGGACAAACTGTTGCAACATCTCAGGGGAAATCACTGTTGTTCGTTGCCAATTATCTACCAAGATCGCATCTGCTTGGAGGTTAAGCGTGAAAAAAGTACGATCGATGGCCGATTGATCGCGGGCTGGGCCAAAAATTCCCCACTGTTGCCAACGCTGCTGCAATGCTTGATTAAAGGCTTCGACGCGCGATCGCACATCAGGCGTTTTGATGACTGGCACTGACGCTAGAATCTCAACAGCACCTAAACCGCGTGACTTGGAACCACCTAACCGAAACTGGGAAGCCCGATCGTTAATATACTGCTGCAACTGCTGAGCTAACCCTTCATTGGGTACCAAAATTACCGAGTGGTAGCAAACAGGCTCATCTCGTTTAGATTCATTCAGCACCTGGGTACTGTACAGAATTTCCTCTTCTGCGGTAGCCCGTCGCCGATTAATTCCAACCCGTGTGAGTAGGCGTTTGTTAATCTTGGGCGTATAGTAGTTTTTGCCTAGACAACAATAAAGTCCACTGAAAGCTTCCGTGCGATCGCCGTTTGGTGTACAGGGATCGTAGAGATGTCCATAGGCTTGGGCACAGTAGCGATCGATCAGGGTATCAAATACTCCCTCAGCGTTGGAGCTAGTTTTAAATCCTGGCTTAGCTTTAGAACTTAAAGCCGTTGCAGGTAAATACCTCACCTCTAGCCCACGGGGCACAGGTTTATCAGGAATATTGGCAGGGTAAGCATTACGGAAAATAGCCGGACAATCACCCAAAAACAAAGCTGAAAAATCACCACCATCCGTTGCCAGGTTTTCTGAAGTCCGGTCTGCTTCCCGTAGAATTTGCCCCGCGATCGTGCCCCGTAGGACACTCCCCGGAATATAGTCTTCTGTTTCACTGATCGAACCACCCGGCTTCCAGCGATTAATGGCCAAAGGTGCTAGGGCCTTGATCTGCAAATCAATTTGATACATTAGACATCCCTCGCACCAAAAAATCCCATACCTCTGCTCTAACCTCATCGATATCAGGTAACTCCCAGTGGAGCCACCCTAATCCCGCCGACTTGCTACCTCCCAAGGCATGAATGTGCTGAAAAGCAGCCCAAATGAGTGCCTTTGCATAATCCGGGCGATCGGGGGTAAGACTGGGTAGAAAGTAACATTTCCCCTGAAACCGCAGTTGGGCATTTACTGGCGACGTTTCCAAGAAGTACAACTTTTTCTCCTCCGCTGTACCCCGACGGCGATTAATGCTAACACCAGGCCGCATTACCTCTGGTAAACTCTCTGAATCTTCAGTACAGACCCAATCATCCAAGATAATCCGTGACGGTAAAATCGGATCACCAAAAATTTGACTAATTAAACAGTGGTAGGAGTTGGGATAACCAGGGACTTCATACTCTGGTCGCACAAACTCTGGCGGCACGGCATACTGTCGCCACAATCGCATTTGCCCAGCCACAGGGGTCTCACAGATGGGCCAACCTAAACCTCGCGCTAGTTTTTCACACTCATGGCGTAACCTTCCTTTAACCTGAGAAGCTGGAATTATTAAATTCCCTTCAGCATTTCGCACAATAGGTTTATCTGCTAGAGAACCGGACGATCCTCCCGCACCGACACACAGGGCCGTATCCACAACCGCTGTAAGGCTAAATGATTCAATTCTACTGGTAAGGTCTGCTAGTTGAATCATGAGGCCCCCTCCACTATCGTTCCAGCTAAATCTGGAGTGGGATTGTTAACCTCATCTACCGGAATGAATTCATACAGATCAACGATATCTCGCCAGATTGTTTCGTAAATTGTCCCATCCCCAATTGCCCCATCCACATCCAGTAGTGACATCCAGGGCGCAAGGTTTCCATTATTTGTCTTAGCCTTACACCAAGGCTCCTCAAATTTCTCGTGAAGCAGACGTTGACTCGCCTCCGACATCCGAACACGAAAATAACGATAGTTGAGGATAGCTGTTTGTTTACTTTGGGCCAGTAGGCTACGCATTTGGTAAAGCTGAGATTTAGGAAATTGGGCTTGTTTTAATGCCGTGATAGTTTCGAGCAAGCCACCGATCTCATACAAAGTATAGGGAGCCGCATATTGTTTAAGAACTTGATTGCGCTCTGGTAGTTGCTTAGTTAGCCCAGCTTGACGGAAAGCTTCAATTTTATCACTTAGCATCGTGGTTGATTTAAGGGTTAGGAAGTCAATCGTACCGCCAAGATATCCTCTATCTCGTAAATCCTTGGCGCGTTTCTTCGCTGATTTCAGCAGTTGCGAAACCAGATCTTCTGCATAGTAGATGGGGGTGTCTTCTGCTGTAATCAAGACTCCAGTTGATAAGCTAAGTTGGCATTGATAATCGTGATCGCTGAGATTTTGCCTGAGATCGGGGGCAGTATAGCGATGGATCTGCTTAGGGGTGTAGCTCCGACTTGCACGATATGCATACTGACCATTATCTGAATTAACATTTTGAAGATAAGCTTCAAATTCTTCGCCTATTGTCTTAGCAATACTTAATGTCTGATCTGCCGGTACAATCAACAGTACATCATCACCACCGATCGCGACAATTTCAAACGGATGCACCCATTCGCCATTGCGATGCCGGTTATCAGCATCAGTCAGTCCTTGAAGTTGGCGAGGTTGTAAGTTCTGAGCAATTGCCCGATAGACTGCGTACTTGATAGCCTTAAACACATCCTCACTAAATCGTTGATAGTCTTGGGGCGTGGTAATAGAGCGCTGAATATAGCCACCCATATTGTTACCATCTGCATAAATATAGGCGACAAAGCCTTTAGCTTTAGCTTGACTGAGATTACCAATTTCCCGGAGTGTTCGAGCCTCAGTAACCGCAGTTTGATTACGGTAGTAGTTCTCCCTGAGATGGGTATTACAATCTAAATTGAGGAATCGTTCAAAATCAGCGATCCAACTAGAGATTCCCTCCTCTAGGAGTTGCCAATCAAGCTGAAGGTTTTCAAACCAGGATGGCAATTGGGAAAACTCGCGTTTTGTTAGTTGGCCCATGAGTCGCTTACGGGCTAGGGATTCGGATAACCACGGGCGATCACCTAGCTCATTCACTTGCGTAATTGCTGAGCGGCGATCGTTAAGGTCTCGCCGGAGATAGGGATGGGTTTCAAACATCGGTGGATAGCGCCGACTCAGGCGGTTAGAGGTATCATTCCCGCTACGACGCTGATTGAATAAAATCGCTAGCTTAGTGACCAACTCATTAAAATTCTTTCGGTTACGAAAATCCTCTTCTTGGCAGTGATTAAAATAGGCTTGAACAACCGGGTTATCTTGTGTATCTGATTGCTGCAACCAATCTAACCAGGGAGTGGTTTCAAGGGGATCACCTAGCAAACCTAATCGAAGCTCTAAGAGTCGAAAGGTTGACCCCACTGCGCAGGAATTAGCTGTCAAGGTTTCGTTGGTATAGCGTCTCTCAATCGCATCGGCAAGGGTATCCACATAGGCTGCGGGACAGAAAGCCAGGATATTTCCTCCTGTCGAATAAACAATCATTTCTGGAATCAGTGCTGATCTCAGCCCCCCAAAATGTTCATCTAGCCACTGGTTAATGTTCTCCTGGTTAATGTTCTCAGATTGATGGTTGAAGAAGGCAGGAAGATCAAACAAATTAATTCGATCTAGGAGGGCAGAAGCCCCTCGAATGTCTGGTAATTTGGCCGATTCAAAAACATATTGCTTAATTTTCGTCGCCCCTCCATAGACTAAACCAATAGGGGTTGTCTGTTGCCAAAGCTCAGGATTAGCCTGCTTTAGGTCTGTCAATCGTTTAGGGAAGCTTATTTGTTGACACTTCTGCACTTGGTCAACAAGTGACTTGACCTCTATAGGTAGCTCGTCCACTTTACCTGACTTCAGAGTTTGTCGTACCTGCTGAAGGCTATCGAGTGTCAGTTGAGGTTCATGTTCGCTTCCCCAGGCTAGACACCAAATAATACCAATATCGATCTTCGTTAGCATATGTCTTTTTAATCAGGTTGTTAGTTATTAGTCAGACAAGCAACATTGAGAGATTCAGCTAGATCCTCTTCAGGGTAACGAGTATTACAAGTATCAGGGCATGGTCTTTACACAAGTTTGCAAAATAGAACGCCTCAGGCAATGATGCTACTCTAGCAGACGCATGGAAGTGCCCTCTTCCAGATATCATCGATAATCGACGTTGATCCTAGCTGCGCCCGATGACTGAAACCGTGTTTACCGATCGCCCCTCGCTCGAACTTCTCCAGTGGCTCGCCCGTGGTTCCTTAAAGCAAAACCTGTCGCGGGCTGTACGGTTGTGGGTGCTCTTGCAGAAGTTATACGGTCCAGAGGAGATGCGCCTTAATCTGCCCAATCGCTTTACCTATGCCGATTGGCGATCGGCCTTCTTCAGTGACTCCCATCCCACCGGTGAGGAGATCCCTGGAGAACACGACCCCGGCTGTGCCTGTGCAACCTCTACCGAGCAGTGGTTAGTCCAGGTGGCGGCCCCTTCCTTTAATGTGCAACAGTGGCGACAGGCACTCCAGCAGCATACACAGCTAAGAAATGCTGATTTAGAAGCCTGCCTCAGCGATCGCCTGTTCGCCCGTACCCGTCGCTCGCTTCAGGCGGATTTCCAAGCCCTCGTTGAACTACAATGGCTCGATCGCCAGCCTCCCTACTACATTAAAGTCAACTCTTTTCCCCCCTATCCCACCCGTAGCGCCCTTAACTGCGTCGATGCGCGATTTGAGAGTGATATCCTGAATTTCCTTAACCCTGATCTCGCAAGTCTGGCACACACCCTTTCCCAGGAAATCGGAGGGCATCAGCGCTTTTTCCTGCACGTTGATTACATTGTTGCGCCAGAAATTCTCGATCGCGTGGAAGATTGGCAAAGCCAGCTACAGCAAATCTGGGCACAAGAGCCAATCCCACCCATTGCCATTACCTATTACAGTGCCCGCACCCATTCAACAGATACCTATCGCATCTATCCTATTTGTATTTACTATGCGCAACGGGCCGCCTATCTTTGTGCCTTTGGCGAAACCCCGATAGCAACCGGACAATCGTATTATAATTATCGCCTCGATCGTATTCAACAGTTACAACCTTTAACCTGGCAAGATTCAACCCTGCCAGCGTGTTTAACCCAGCCTTACCAACAGCAGGCTTTAACACCCGATTATATTAGAAACGAGCTAGCAAGTGCCTGGGGGTTTGACTTTTATTTACCTGAGCGAACCCTTTTACTGCGTTTTGAACGTAAATTTCACGATCGCTATATCCGCAACACCTTCCGCCATGAAACCTTTACCCAGATTTCCTACCAACAAGCCAGACAGTTAATCCAACACAATAGCTGTCCGGCTGAGCAACAGCAACTGCTAGCCATTCTAAACACTCGTTCCAAGACCGACGCCTACTATCAAGCAACCTATCGCGATGGTGATACCAACATCCGACAACGCCTGCGGGCATGGCGACCCCATAGCGAAATCCTATTACCCTGGCACCTGCGTCAAGCCATTAGCCAAGAAGTCCACACCGAATATCAACTCTATCAATCCTGATTATGACCTCCCTAACCACCCCATTAAGCGATCGCTTTGCCGAGGCCCTCACCTATGCATTCCAGCTACACCGTCACCAGATTCGCAAAATCAACGGCACCCCCTATATTGGCCATTTGTTAAGTGTGACTGCCCTAGTCTTAGCGGCGGGGGGTGATGAAGACGAAGCGATCGCCGCCTTACTCCATGATGCCCTCGAAGATCAGGGAGGAGAAGTGATCCGAGCCGAAATTCAACACTGTTTTGGCGATCGGGTCGTGGCGATCGTGGACGGCTGTAGTGAAGTCTATACCCACCCAAAGCCGCCCTGGTTAGAGCGTAAACAGCGCTATCTCGACCAATTACGTCAGGCATCCCTTTCTGTTCTGCGGGTCTCACTGGCGGATAAGTTAGATAATGCGCGATCGCTGGTTACCGATCTTGCCCTGCAAGGAGCACAAATCTGGCAAGCCTTCAAAGGCGGACGCGAGCAAACCCTTTGGTTTTACCAGGAATTACTGACCCTTTATCGCCAACGTCTATCGGGTCCCCATGTGGCTGAGTTGGAAAAACTGATCCATCAATTGGCAAACTTTTGACAGCATCACTGACTACCTCCGCAGCATTCCTAGGCACAATATCCCTAGACGCAATTACGACAAATTGCGATTGCAAGGTTACTGTTGCACCCCTAATAAATCCAGGGGATTAGTTTCTTGACCTGCTGTTGATAGATCGAGTAATCAGCATATTTTCCAGCTAACCAAGCCTCCTCCCGTGTTGCCTTCGCATTGAAAAACAGGAAAAATCCGATCACCGCTAGGCCATGTACCCAACTCATCTGGAACAACGCCCAAGCTAAGGCCGCGAAGATCAAACTACTGTAGAGGGGATGCCGCACAATCCCATAGACACCCGATCGCACCAATACCCCTTCCTCCTTGGGATAGGGCAACGGCGTCAGGTTTTCCCCCAAGGCCAGCACACCCCCCAGCATCAATCCCCCCGATATCCCTGCACTCAAGGCCGCAGCGCCCCAACTTAGGTAGAGCCAAGGTGGGCTGAACGTCACAGGACCAGTACGCAGGGGGGGCAATACAGCAAACCCTAGCAAGAGCAGCATCTGGGCAATCACCCAATACTCGCCTCGTTCGTTGCGATGCCAGTTTTCGCGAGAGAAGCCCATATCCGAGAGTCGTTTCATAACCTTTTACTACCTGATGCGATGACACGCTTCAATTACTGAGTAGTCATTTAATAATATATCGAATCTAGCGAGGGGACTGTCATCCCTAAAATGGGGAGTCGTCGGTTGGCGTCGCGTCTGCGATCGCCAACCCCATAGCTTGGTAACGCCCCTAGCGTATCGCTGGTCTGGTTGGGTTGCACTGCGTTTACCTAAATCAAGCTTGACAGACTACTAAATGAGATTGGCTGCAAATTTCAGACAGTTGTGTACGAACAGCGACACAACACGATATGATAGGACAGGCTCGCAGTTGGCTCAGTAGCTCAGTTGGTTAGAGCAGGGGACTCATAAGCCCAAGGTCGCGTGTTCAAATCACGCCTGAGCCATAGCTCTCTCATCAAAACAATTGCCTAAAATCCTTGATTTTTCTAAGGGTTCAAGATTTTCGCGGGTGATCAATTGCCCATAGATGGACAGCTAAAATCAGGCAAGCGTTAGGCAGGCATAATAGAGCAGGCTGAAGACGCTGGCACTGAGGACAGCCAGATTCAGGACCCGGTCACGCCATTGCCGCCCTCGCTCCGTCACGGCTTTAAGGAGAACGCATCAGGAATCGAGGGACGATCGTCAGGAACCGAGGGACGATCGACCGGTAGGGCTGCATTCACCAGCGTTAACAAGGGTCCCATCTGCTCTTGGCCATTCACAGCCAGATCACTGTGACACAGAAATAGGCGCTCCGCCGTGCGGCTGAGCAAGTCATATAAAATCCGCTCTAGGCGTTGCTCATAGGCAGCTAATTGGTCCGCCGTTGTCCAGGCATCCCCTGACCAGGTACTCAGAAAGAGGGGGGCCGCATAGAGCGCATCCGAGCCAGTCAGCCAGCGCGGCGCTCCCGCATCCAGCCAAAACTGCCAGCGGTGCGATCGCCGACTTGATCGGTACTGAAACACATTCGCCAACGTCACCGCCGATCGAGCCACGCCCGCCTGCTGAACTGGATAAGGGTTAGCGGCCACCGCACCACTGCGTAGCAGTTGGATAAAATTAGTCAGGACTGACGTTGTCGCGGAGTCAGGTCCCCAGGCTAGGTCTGATTGTAATCGGTCTTCCTCCTTGAGCCGTGCGGCAACTTCCCAATAGTGTTGGGCCGTTTCCATCAGTTCCCGTAGCGCTGCCACCTGGGCATAGGGTTGCTGGCGGCCCTGCCAGAGAAAGGTTTGAATGGCTCGATCCAGTAAGACGATGGGACTCGCCAGTACCCGTTGTATTTGTTGCGTCCGTTGCTCTTCCAGCCAGCCTAAAATCGTGTCATAGGCTGCCGTTGCCGCATACCCCAACCGATCCCAGCGCGGAAACGCGTTCACGGGTAACAATCGCGGGGTCTCTGGATGGGGTTCAAAACAATAATCGGTGATCAGCCCCGCCCGCACCGGATCGATCTGATGCCCTAAAACCACAAGCATCTCAGCCACACCATCGCGATCGACCCAGCGTCCTAAGCCGGGATAGACCAGGGCCAACAGGGTTAATAAGGCCCGGATAATCGGCAAACTCACCAGGGGCCGCTGTTCATTTAACGACTCCACCGCAACCCCCTGTTTCCCCAGGATTTCCGTCAGGGTGTAGCGGGCGATTGCATCCATCCCAGGGGCGATCACGGCGATCTCCGGCGGGGCCACCTCCCCCGCCTGAATGGCCTGGATGATGATCGCTGCGGTCTGGCGGAGGAGTTGCGATCGGGCCACGGTTTGCAGAGATTGGATGGTGTCGGGCAATTGGCCCCCCGTCAGGGGATCGGCCACCATTGCCACGATTGGGGCAGCCCAATCCGGCCCCAATCCTGTTAGTCTTGGGGGCGATAAGCTTTCCACTTGGCACAGTTGCGCCAAGGCCGTAAACGCCGATGGATCGGCTCCTAACCCCAACCGTACTGCGCCCTCCGGGTTAAAGGTAAAGATGCCCACGGCCCCTTGCTGCCGCAACACTTGAAATAACTGGGCCGCGATCGCCGGGTAATCATCCACATCATCCGCCAGCACGACCCGATAGCGGCGTTGCAGGTGACGTTGATAGGCGGGCTGGGGCAATAGGTAACGCCAATACAGTTCAGCGATCAGGCCATAGCTCAACAACCCCCGTGCTAAACACCAACTGCGCCACTGCTGGAGCAACTCTCCCACCTCCGACCAGGAAACCGCCAAACCCTCCTCCCCCGCCGTCAACCCCCGGCTCAGGATCGCGGGAATTTCCTCCACTGGTGTGCCACTGAGGGCCGCTAGTTGGAACAGATCGAGCAAACGGCGAACCTGGCGGGCTTCACTAGGACTGGCAGGAACAACCGCTGTAGACAAGAGTCGCGATTGCCATAGCCGGGTGGCCAGTTCCTGTTCATTTTCCGGACGCAGACGAATGGGAAACTGCGCCCGCAGGGAAAGGTGTTGGATGAGCAAGGGCCAAAACAGCAAAACCTCGGTCTGGAAAAACCCCAAAGGAGTGGTTACCCGGATGGGATACTGGCCCCCGGTCATCTCGTTCAAGCGATCGCTGAAATCGAAACGATTGTCACTGTTGGCAACCAGTACCAGTAATTTACCCGCCCGATATTGGCGCTTCGCCGCCTCCGACCCCAGAATGGGGAGCGTCACCGCCCTTCGCCCCTGCCCCTGCTGGCGAGGCTCAAAATTCCCTGCTGGGAAGACCGGCTGTTGGAGGTCATCCGGCCATTCTCCTTCGACCCAACGACGTAATTCGTCTAATAATCGGTGGGTCTTGCCGCTGCGTACCGGTCCCGTTAGCCAGAGCCATCGGGTAGCTAAGGGGACCGCTACCCCGTCACTCCCCTGATTATCCACTAGGCTATCCCCCCTTTGATCTGGGCACCGCGCAAAATACCCATCCGGCGCGCTCAAGCAATGTTATCCCGTCGGTTGAAGCAGTCAAACGGCCCCTATCCCAGATTATCGAAGTGCCCATCTAATAGTCCAGCTTCTCAATCTCCGAGCGAATATCGTTGAGATCAATATAGCGATCGGTGGCATTGCGCAATTCTCTGGCAATCATGCCCTCGGTGGAGACAACAGTAATGTGGGTATTCTTCGATCGCAGGAGTTCGATCGCCCGTTCAAAATCCCCGTCGCCGCTGAACAAAACCACGCGATCGTACTGTTCAACCGTATTGAACATATCAATCACAATCTCAATATCCAGATTCGCTTTTTGGGAAAGACGCCCGGAAATATCGTCATAATACTCCTTGAGAATCTTCGTGCGAACCGTATAACCAAGACTAATGAGGGCATCGCGAAAACCACGCTGATCCTGCGCATCTTTAATACCAGTATACCAAAAAGCATTTACCAACTCTATGCCCGCGATCTCATTTTTGAAATAGCTTAAGACTCGTTTGGGATCAAAAAACCAGCCATTCTTTTGTTGGGCATAGAACATATTATTGCCATCTACAAAAATCGACAGACGGCTGAGAGAGTTAGTCATAAAAAAAAGACCTATAGATTTATTTGCGTGAGAGTAAGACGTATGAACAGCCAAGTTACAAAATGAAATGACAGGAGTCCAGTGATCGCAGTCTAATTATCGCAGTCAACGGATAGCCATAACTAGGATAAGTTAGATCGTTAAACAACAGGAGGTACGTCATGAGCAAGGGTGGTCAACCTGCAAACTAGCAAGGGTAAGCAGATGACGCTCTCTGAATATTAGGGTTATCCCCTAATCAGGTTATCCTATCTCTCCCGCAGGCGATGACTGACGGGATTAGAGGGTAAATTCCTGAGTCAAAACTACTCTAACATACTCGTTTTTGGCGATAGCGTTGCCACCGAAGGGGTGAGCAATTTTTAGGTTGGGGAATATACTGCTGATCGGAGATTCATCTCTACGCCTCATACCAGTTTCACTTAAGGTAGCTGATTATTATTAGATTAGTGGCCATTTCAGTCATGGTTTCCCTAACACAAAATCCTAATTTAACTAGACTAATTGACACATGCTTTTAGATACTAGTGAAGATGATAATACAGTCTTTTTCACTTTTAGTGAAGGACAGGTAATTATCTCAAACATCTTGTTCATCAGATGCAGGTGCCCTTCAGTAGATTGAAAATGCTGGAGTAATCAGAATTTTTACTACTTTAGATCATAGAATCATCATTAAATTAGGTACTTCAAAAGCCAATACTTCAAGAAATTAACTGGTAGATAATCAATTTATAGCATAATTTGCACAACCCTCTACCCAATATGTACCGTCCAATATGTACAGCGATGGCACTGCCTATACTTGCGGTTCTAGCCACTGGATTAATTGCTCAGCAGTAAGGGCACCTTCCACGCGGTTAACCATTTGGCCTTGTTTGAATAAAACCAGGGTTGGTAGCGCATGAACTTGATATTGGCTAGCTAATTGTGGATAGCTATCCGTATTGATCTTGACGATCTTCAGCCTTTGCTGCATCTGGCTACTCACCCGCTCCAAAATGGGAGCCATAAGCTGACAAGGCCCACACCAGGGGGCATAAAAATCGATCAGCAGCGGGCCTTCGGTTGAGTCCAGGATTTCCTGAAAATTACTGAATTCTTTCTTAGTTGCCATGAAGTTGAACCTACCTTACATTGCACATCTATGAGCCGAGCTAATGGGATCTTAAGCTTGATCCTAACTAGATCCTAACTAGAATCGGGTCCGGTTGCACCCCCGGTGTCCCAACCCTTAGCCTGCGTAAGGACTTGGGACCCCCCCCCTGTGGTAGCCTTCGCCCCTAGGGTAAGCCCCCCCTGCTCCCAAATCACCGTAAGATAATTTAGCAGTTTTTGTGAAGGGAACAAGCGGCATGGCAGAGTCACAACCATTACCACAACCGCTAGCGGGGCAGGTTGCGATCGTGACGGGGGCGTCACGGGGGATTGGACGGGCGATCGCCCTGGCGTTGGCAGCGGCAGGAGCCAAGGTGGTGGTGAACTACGCCAGTGCGAGTGGGGCAGCGGATCAGGTGGTGGCTGATATCGTCAACCTGGGCAGTGAGGCGATCGCGATTCAGGCGGATGTCTCCCAGGTGGAGGCAGTGGATAGTCTGGTCAAAACCGTGATGGACACCTGGGGCCGTATCGACATCCTGGTCAACAATGCCGGGATCACCCGCGATACCCTCCTCCTGCGCATGAAACCAGAGGACTGGCAAAGTGTGATCGACCTGAATCTGACGGGGGTTTTCCTCTGCACCCGTGCCGTTAGCAAGATCATGCTGAAACAAAAATCAGGCCGCATTGTCAATGTCACGTCCGTGGTGGCGCGGATGGGCAATCCGGGACAGGCCAACTACAGTGCCGCCAAGGCGGGGGTGATCGGTTTTACGAAATCGGTGGCCAAGGAACTGGCGAGCCGGGGGATTACCGTCAATGCGATCGCACCGGGTTTTATTGCCACTGACATGACCCGTGATCTCAAGGCGGAGGATATTCTGCAATTTATTCCCCTGGGGCGCTATGGCGAACCGGAAGAGGTCGCGGGGTTAGTGCGTTTTCTAGCGGCTGATCCCGCCGCTGCCTACATCACGGGCCAGGTGATCAATATTGACGGGGGCATGGTGATGGCCTAGGCGCGAGTCTAGCCAACCGTCAGGACGGTCATAGATTCGGCATACTAGAAAAGAACGCTAGCCGAATACGCTCATGCGGTGCCTCCCTGGGCGACGATCGGGTTACTGGAGTGTGTGGTGAGGCACTGGGCGCAGGACGATGCTAGCGAGCATTTTAATGAGGCAAGTATGAAACGGCGCAGCAGATCAACAACTCCCGGCAACGCCCTGCCCTTTAACTACACCTCTCTGGCAATTCTGGGGGGCGTTTTCGTCCTAGGGGTGGGGATCGGCATTGCCTTTAGTTCCACCGCTACCTTCAGTCCGGAAAATGTCGCCTCTAGGGAATTTATTGACCAGAGTGCGCCGAACCCGGAACTGTGTGCCCAATTTGGGGCGAGTGCAATGGCAATGGATGTGCGGATGTTTATCACCCTCAACCCCTTCAATGCCTATGTCACCCAACCCAAGCTGCAACCGGGGTGTGTACTGCGGAGTGCGAACTGGAGTATTCTGGAGCAGCGCAATTTGATTACGGCGGAGGAGTCCCGGAATTGCCGCCAACGGATGAATACCTTTGGGTTTGTGGGTGAACTAGAGCGATCGCCCCAGATTGACTGCGTGTACCAGAACAAGGCGGCTGAGAACCTGTTCCTCAACCAACCGGGGAGTGGGGGTATTGGCCCACCCCCACGGGAGACCAATCGGTTCTAACCAGGATCTTCCCAGCCCGTCAGGCTGGGATCTTAAAAGATGCGCAGAAAGTTGCTGAACTCGGTGTCGTACAGTGCCCGACTATCCTGTAGAAACCCCGTCGAGGTCAGGGTAACGCGATAGTGTTTGGAGCCAGCCGCTTGTTGGAGATTTGCCCGCACGGGGAAATTGTCCGGGTTCCAATACAGCAAGGACAACCCGTGCTGGTTGCCCCCTAGGCGCAGGTGAACGGTTCGTTGTGCCCCCGGTTGGAGGGTTGTGGGACCTATGAAGGGCGGCACCTCAAAGTCCACTTTTTTATGGGAGTAGTTCACAATTTGTAGGTGAATGCGATCGCCGCTGTTCACCGTTGGCCGTGAGTAGACATAGTTGGAATAGTCTTGGGCGCGGACAAGGGCTGGAACCGCGATCGTTCCCGCAGCGACGATCGTCGCTAGGGTGACGGGGAGAGTTTTTAACATGATGGCAATGGCCTATTGATGTGAGAGCAGAACAGGTGCCGACACGTTGCGTGTGGGGCAACTGTCCTTATTCTAGGGGGATACCCGTGCAAAACCCAATACTATTTACCTAACTTAAAACTGGCGGGGGCAATACCTTCCCCAACCCTCCAGGGATGGCTACAGCCCGCTACAGCCCTTGGAGCATCAAGGACAAGAGACAAGGGAAGCTGTTGCTGCTCCCTCTCTCCTAAAATGGGCCAAGGCGAGTCACTCAAAAATCAAGGTTTCAGGCTCCGCTCCCCGAGGAAGAGGGGTTGGGGTGAGGGGCGTCGAATTCCCGTTAATTCAGCAACCTCCCGGAGGTATCATCCCGATGGGGTTCAATCAAGACCTGATACACCTGCAAGGGTTGCTCCCGGCCCCGCAGTTGTACCTTGCCAATACAGGTGGTGGCAAATTGTCCCTGGGTATATTGATAGGTGGTTTCGCTAATCAAAATGCGGCACAGGCCGACCCCAAAGGTCTTATCGTAGCCTTCGAGGCGAGCAGCGATGTTGACGGTATCGCCGAGGGTGGTGTAGTCCAGCCGTTGGGCACTGCCGAGACTGCCCGTCACCACGGGGCCAGTGGCGATCCCAATGCGCATAGAAACCGTGGGTCGCCCCGATCGCTGCCATGCCTGGTTGAGCGATTGCAACCGTTCCGCCATTGCCACGGCACAAGTGACGGCTTGCTTAGCATCCGCCGCGATCGCCGCTGAACTGGTGCGCCGGATCGGCACCCCAAAGACTGCCATAACGGAATCGCCAATAAACTTATCGACAACGCCATCATGGTCCAACACAATTTGGGCCATTGCCTGCATATATTCATTCAGCCACACCATTAAGGCTGCCGGGTCCATATGTTCCGCCAGGGTGCTAAAGCCCCGCAGATCCGAAAACAACACCGTGGCCATGAGCTTATGCCCCACTAATTGACCGTTGTGCAAGAGTTGATAGCGGGAGAGCCAGATCACCTCAGCAATCTTGGGGGTAACATGGCGACCGAATAACTGCATCATGGTTTGGCGATCGGCCCGTTCCAAACGCGCTACATAGCCCGTCATCACAACGGTAGCCCCCCCCAAGGCGAGGAGTGGCGGCACGGTGGGAATCCACCAACCCCATAAAAAAGCAACATAGGCCGTTCCGGCTAAGGTCAAGGTGCCGATCGCTAACCCCAGGAGGAGGGTATAGCTACTGGAGAAGGGTTGGGCAAGTTTTTGCGATCGCAGTTGCCAACCCAAGACGGCCCCGATACTCGCCCAGGCGGTGATCCATCCCCATTCCGCCCCAGGGGACCAGACGCGCAGTAGGGGGCGTCCCGCCAGGGCCGCACTCAGCAGTTGACTCGCAATATTGGCGTGGAGGACAACCCCCGGCATCGGCTCAGGAAACTGGGATAGGGTACTGCTGTAGGGGGTGAGGAAGAAATCCTTAACGCTGTCGGCGGTGGTCCCAATGAGAACGACCCGATCGTGTGCCCAGTTGGGGGGAACTTGATTCATGAGGATCTCCGTCATGGAAACCCGCACAAAGCGATCGATCCCGCCGCGAAAATTGATCAAAAGCTGGTAGCCGCCATCATCAGCCCGCACATATCCCCCGTCATTGGCCCGGAATGGCCTGAGCTTGGCCTGCCCCAGTTGATAGTGCTCCCGATCGGGATCAAGCACCGTCAGTTCAACCCCTTCGACCGCGAGATAACGCAGAACTAGGGCAGTTGCCAAGCCCTCGACCCATTCGCCAGCGGGGCTGGTGAGGGCCAATAGCCCCCGACGAACCTTGCCATCTGCATCAACCACAACATCAGCCGCCGCCACCTGTTGTTGGGCTTTTAAGATCGGGGGGGCATTGACGGCGGGGCCTTCCGTATCGCTGACCACCTTGGCCACCCCAATCAGGTTGGGGGTTGAGCGCAGGATGGCCGCCAACTCCCGATGGCCCGGTTCCACGGGCAGGTCGCGGTAGAGATCCAAGCCGATCGCCCGGGGCTGTTGCTGCCGGATGCGGTCTAATACCGTTGCCAGGGTGGCGTCTGAGATGGGCCAACCCTCCCGCCGGATCGTGGCCTCATCAATCATCACGATCGCAATCCGGGGATCGATCGCGTCGCGGGGGCGCAGACGAAACAGTTGGTCGAGGGCCGCCCATTCCAGCATTTGTAACAGCCCTAGGCACCGTAACACGAGAATGCCCCCGGTGATCGCTGGCACAACCAGCCCCAATCCTTGCCAGAAGGTGAGATGGGCGCTTAAGTGGGCCTGCACTCTGGTGCGTAGGTTGGCGTAGAACGTCTGCCACATGGCCGCATTAGCGTGGAGATCGCTCCGGTAATTGGCAGCAGTCGAGCAGGGGTTGATCGGCGAGGCCATCCAGGGCCACCGACTGCAACAATTCGCGCCACTCAGCCTCGATGACGGGGCTGGTCGGTTGGCTCTGCCGCAAGGCCGCGAGGGACGATACCGCATCAAACCAGATGCCCGCCTTGGCTAAGTCATTCACAAATTGCAAGGAGTCGCCTGTTGCCTGGGGATGCACCGTTCCAGGGACAGCCACGCGGGTGATGGGGTAAGTCAGGGTACGCACCTGTTTCAGGTCCCGCTGGTCACAAAAAATGGTTAAGGCCACCTCATAGGGTCTGGCGATCGTCAGGGCCGGTAGGGATGTGGGCAACGGCAACTGGACAATCCCCGCAGCGGGGGGCAGTGTGACGGTTCCCTCGTAGAGGGTCGTGATATCTAGGGCAACGCTGATATCGACGGTATAGCCCCCCCGATCGGGGACATGCAACAAAAGCGTTGGTCGCTCGGCAATCGTCACCTCCGGCACCTTGGGAGCACCGGGCAAGGGCGGCGGAACCAACAACATCAACAGGCCCTCCGGGGGCAGGGCCGTGGCTCCGGCTTGGTCGGGGTGAACGGAACAGGGGGCAGCACTGGTTTCGATAATGCTACGATTAGCGCCCCCCGCCGTTTGCCTGGGACTGCTCCGCGTCTGGAATCGGGCACTAAGTTGGATGGGGTTAGGGGCAGCCCCCAACGGCTGGGCCTGGGCGGGCGTGAGGGGGAGACTTAACCCGACGGTTAGGCTAAGTATCACGGACAAAGTCGATCGTAACCCAGTAAGCGTGTTCATAAACGTTCATAAACAGGGATGGCTATCAATGGCTATCAACTGCTATCAACAGTCGTTATTATCAAGCGGGATGGCGGGGTATCCAAGGGGCGAATCTGTTCCGGGCTGACGATCCCTTTGTGCAGACCCAGATCCTGCCTCACCGCCATGCATTCGGTGGGGAGAGCACTGCCGTGTAGCATCAAGATATGGGCAGTTCATCAGATTTACCGGCCAGGTTTACAGCCAGGTTTATCGACCGATTTGTAGCGTATCCGCACCTGATGCTGGCCAACTTAATGTGTTTCTTGCGTGGGGAGGTAGATCCCAACAACGGCAGCAACGGGGTTGGTAGAAGCTGCTAACACCTGCCAGTTCTACTTCTAGTTTAGCAGTTGGGCGATTGGGGGCTGGCCATTGATGCAAGGATGAGTTTAATCACCACCGAAAACCTTTAGCCAAAGCTAGGCAAGGCAAGGCTATTGCCTCCTGATTAGTTAGCTCGAAGGTTAACTAACTTAAATGGGGTTTCAGCGGGGGAGAGAACAGGCTGGATGACGATCGCGGTTCCAAAGCGTTTCCGCCGAAAGTTGTCACCTTGAACCGGACAGGGGTAGACATCCCGCCTACCCTTTGGCATCTTCTGCCTGTTCAGGGGTTTCGGTCCCTGCTGATGATCGAGGCAAAACTTCCAGGTCAGCCGGAGCCGTTACGGTTTCAGCCGCCGCTGTGTCAGCCGTGATGCTCGCTGCATCAGTCGCAGCCGTCGTGGCCGCTGGTTCTACGTCGGCGTTCGTCTCGGCGTTCGTCTCGGCGTTCATCTCGGCATTCGCAAAGGTTTTTTCGAGGACGGCCAATTCCGAGTCGGTGTCGGGTGCCGCCGTGGCTTCAGCGTCGCTAGGCACGGCTGGCGGTTCGGTGGGACCGTCTGGATGGGAGGTAGGCGTTTCTGCCCTGATCCCGGCCTCAGGCTCACCCTCTGTGATCGTGGGGAACTCTGGCTCCGTGCTGGGGGTGCCGGGGGCGTCGTCCTTGGCTTGCGTGATCTTTTCCGTAAACGCGGCGATCGCTGCCGCCTCTTCCTGTTCTTCCTCCGTGAGCACCCGTCGGATCGGAAGGTTCGCAATCAGGGCAGTGACCCGCTGGCTGCTTTCCAGTTGGAATTCCAGGTGGGTCTCATCCAATTCCACGTAGCGGGAAACAACCTTAAGAATCTCCTGGCGCATTTCTTCCACCGCCTGGGGAGTCAGATCGGCACGATCGTGGGCCAGCACAAACTTAAGACGGCGCTTAACGTTGTCACGACTATGATCAGGGCCAAAGCGCGGGAAAAGCCGTTCCAGGAGTTCAGTAATCATGGCGCGTTTAGGAATAAACAGGGGCAGCCAAGCCAGTCATCAGAGCAGGAGGAATCAAAAAGAACATGGATTTTAAGTCTTAAAAGCGGGAGGTTGCGGCTGACCAGAAGCCAAGCGCTTAAAAGGTGAGAGGCTAAAGTTTCCAGATCCGCGTCGCAAACGGTCGTCAACGATCGCAAACGGTCAAATCGGGCCAGATCCGGGGTTAAAACCAGGGACAGCGGGAGCAAATTCGCCCTCACCTTAACCTAGAGTTGCCATTACAGCAATTTTGTCGAAAGCAAGCGCCGTAGACGGGAGAATAACCCATCATTAACCGAGAGATCTAAAAATTCGATCCGTTCGCCTTCCAGACGCCGCACGATATTATCAAAGGCGGCCCCGGCCAGCGACGGGGTATCCGACAGCACGAGGGGTTCCCCCCGGTTGGTAGACACAATCACCCGTTCATCGTCGGGGATGATGCCGATTAAAGGAATCGCCAGGATTTCCTGCACATCCTCCACCGACATCATGTCATTGGCCTGGATCATGGCGGGCCGGAGCCGGTTAACGATCAGGTGGGTGCGTTTGATGCCATGTGCTTCCAATAACCCAACAACCCGATCGGCATCCCGTACCGCCGAAATCTCTGGCGTGGTGACGACGAGGGCTTCCTGGGCAGCGGCGATCGCATTACGAAAGCCCATCTCAATCCCGGCGGGGCTATCTACCAGCACATAGTCATAGTTTTGGGCCAAGAGGGCGACTAACTGACGCATCTGGGCCGGATTCACCGCATCCTTCGTCCGGTTTTGGGCCGCTGGCAGCAACACTAAACCGGGTTGGCGCTTATCCTTAACCAGGGCTTGTTCGAGGCGACATTGGCCAGCCAACACCTCAACTGCCGTATACACAATCCGGTTTTCCAGCCCTAGCAATAGATCGAGATTACGCAGGCCAAAATCAGCGTCCACAACAGCAACCTTGCGCCCCTGTTTGGCCAAGGCCATCCCCAAGTTGGCAGTACAGGTGGTCTTACCCACCCCCCCTTTACCGGAAGTAATAACAATAATGCGACTCATACGCCCATGAAGACACGGTTCTAAACAGTCGATGGCAGTTCCCTTGAGAGCCTGTGATTCAGCATTGGGTCGCCAACCCTCGCAGCACTTCCCAAGCCGCTACGGTTATTCATTCCCGCAGTTTTGGTCAGTATAACGGATTAAACCCAGTTCCCTAACGTCCCTGCCCCTTCAGGTAATCCGCCACCTTACTAATACGAATACCCCCTGACGCAATATAGGCAACTTCCGGGTAATATTCCGTGGGTGCTCTGGTGGGTGCCTTGGCAACCACATCGGCAATCCGGATTTGGGTTGGCTCCATCCGCAGGGCCATGATTTGGCATTGGGTGTTGCCCCGTGCCCCCGCATGGACAACTCCCCGCAGGTTACCCCACACCAGAATGTCACCATCGGCAACCACGGAACTGCCGGGATTCAAATCCCCCAGAATGATCACACTGCCGGGATGGCGGATCTCAGCCCCTGATCGGATGGTGGTTTGCAGATAAAGCGGGTCTGCCAGGGCAATCGCGGTTTCCCCGGTGGTGTCGGCACCGGTCTCCCTGCTAGCCTTGGTCCCCGCTTCAGCCCCCCCCGCTTCGGTTCCTCGCCCCAGCCCGATCACTGGCTTGCCCATCTGGGCGATCGTAGCCATTTGATCAACCGAGTAGCCAGCGGTTGCGGCAGCCACAGCGGTTTGTCGTCGATTGGTCGAGATCCGCACCAGGGTTAATTGATAGGTGGCCAGGGCATCGGCAATCTCTTGCAGTTGTCTAGCATCCAGCAGTCGGTTGTGGGAGACGAGATGCACCGGGGTCTGGGGTTGCCAGAAGCGATCGCCGCCCTGCAAGCGCAATTGGAACTGTTGCCATAGCTCTGGCCAACTCAGGGGTAGGCTATCGGGTTGGCCGTTCAGGCTACCGTCCGGCGGAAAGATCAGCCGCAGGTGATTCCCGAAAGCCTCAATATGCACCTGGGACAGGAGAACCGCCGCTTCTGGCTCCTTTGCCTCTGCGTCTGGCGTGGCGACCGGGGGGGGGGCTGGGACGATGGGAAGGGGGGTCACATCGGGTGAACTGGGAGACACATCCTGGGAGGCATCCTGGGGAGCCGTGGGGGGGGCGATCGCAAGCGGAGAGGGGTCAGCGTTCATGCGGGCCAGCAAGCAGGGGTTCACATCACTCTTTCTAGTGTACAGGGTTGCCATCAGGGTGCTGTTCAGCGATCGACCACCCTCGCCCGGAACTTGACTTCGTTCCCCCGCACTGCCCGGACTTCAAAACTGAGGGGACCAGCGGTGTAAATATCCTGGGTGGCAACAACTTGCACCTCTAGGGCCTGATCGGCTGCTTCCAGGTTTTGCACGAACTGGACTAGAGCCACTAGGTCAATAGGAAACAGGGCTAGCACGCCCCGCTGGCGGATAATAAATTGAGCAGCCCGCAGGAGTTGATCCAGGCGTTCGCGGATCTCGGTGCTAGACATGGTGGTGGGATCAATGTCAATCGAGGTAATGAGGGTGCCCTGCTCCAGGATTTTTTGGTTAAGCGCCACTTCCGGTGAGACAAAGACAGCGGGTTCACCGGTGACGTAGTTGCCCGCCGAGACAATGCGCACGTAGTAGGGTTGGTTATTGGCGATCGTGTTGATCAATTCCCGCACGACGGCATTGGGGATTTGGACAACCTGGGCTTCCTGCTGACCATTACTACCGGGGCGAGTCACCCGGATGACATAGCGATTCGCTTCCCGCAGGAGTTGATCGACGGCATTTTGGGCCTCGGTCTGGCTAGAGACTTGCACGATCGCGGAGGTCAAAACTTGCCCACGGGCCAAGACCACTTCCCCCTGGCGCAACTCCCGATAGGTTTGGAGTAAGCGGGCCACCTGCTGTTCAATAAACCGCCGCTGCTCTTCTAATTCGTTCACCCGACTTTCCTGCTGGGCAATGACCTGATCCCGCTGGTTAATTTGCTCATCCTTGCGGGCAATGCTGGCTTCCTTGGTGGCAATTTCCGCATCCCGCTGGGCAATTTGTGCCTTCACTTCGTCGCGTTGCTGCACGAGTTGCTGGCGTTCGGCCTGAAGTTGACGGATTTCCTGGCGGAGGCCCTGAGTCTGCTGGGTAATGGTTTGTAACTGATCCTGCGCGGCCAGAAAGTCTTTGCTGACACTAGCTAATTGCTCTTCCGTGGTCCGAAGCTGGGCCTGGGTGCGATTTTGGTTGGTAATGGCTTGTTGCAGGGAGCGGTTGATCTGATCCAGGCGTTGCTGGGCGGCAGTTTGATCCCGACGGGCCTGTTCTAGTTCCTGTTGGATGACGGCCTTTTGATCCATTGCCTCATGCATTTCGCGTCGGGCCGTCCGCAGGTTTTTCTGAATGTCATCGTATTCAAACAACCCCCGTCGCAGGGGTTCACTGGTGGCGAGCAACACGGCCAAGGTGGAGGCTGAAATGACGGTACCGGTAATGATCGTAATGAGGACAGCGGTTTGACGGGGACGCAGCTTAAATAGGCTCAGGCGAGCTTTGCCCACCTTGGAGCCAAGGCGATCGCCGATCGTGGCAATGACCCCTCCCAATACCAGGATGCACAGAACTAGGATGACCCCGATCGTCATGGTTTTAGCGGGTTGGAGAGGTGTGTCTTCGGATCAGTCCGCATGGTCAACTCTTAGATGATGCTTGAGGATGCTCCCTTATCTGGCCTGCTTCCGAGGTATCGCCCTTACCCCTCGTTGTTTAAACACGCTAATGGAGGCGGAGGATTTCTGCGGCTGCCTAGCCTACCTTAGCGTACACGCCCTAGGTGGACGATCGCTCCGCTCGTTGCGCGGCCCACTCCATTCCCTGGGGTTTACCATCGACCGCCCGGATGAACCGGTGCAACCTTTCACCCGTGCTCAACTTAGCCGTGGCATTTTAGAATGATTCTGCACACCAGGGTTTAGTCAAGCTTTCAGACGCGATTGCTCGATGGCATAGGACTTGGAGAGTATGAGACTTTGAACAAGACGTTATTAATGGCAGGGACGGATGCAGGTGTGGGCAAGACGCTGCTGGTAACGGCTTTGGCCCACTATGGACAAACTTATTATGCCGATCGCCGCATCAGCACGTTGCCGTTATGGGGAGGCCCCGCGCACTCGCAAGACCCGGAGACCAGCCCAGCGATCGGGGTGCCAGTTGGGCTGAACTACGATCGTCTTTGGGAACAGGTTAGTACGTTGGGGCAGGACAGTGATTGGTTGTTGCTGGATGGGGTTGGAAGCTTAGGGACGCCGCTGACACGGGAAACCACCCTCGCTGATTTGGCCTGGGATTGGCGGTTGCCAACACTGTTGGTGGCCCCGGTAGCCCCCGGCGCGATCGCCCAGGTGGTAGCCCAAGTGGCGTTGGCGCGGCAGTGTCGCCTCCATCTGCGGGGTATTATCCTCAACTGTCAAACCCCAGAGGCGATGGCCCAAGTGGAAACCTGGATGCCCATCGCGTTACTGCAATCCCTAACCCAGGTGCGGGTGCTGGGAACCTTACCCTATGTGACCAGCCCAACCGATCGGGACAAGCTGGTGCAGGCAGTGGCCATCTTAGATCTCGATCGGTTGCTGCCCTGGTGATCAAGTGGGCCTCACCCTGTCTCTAGGGAACAGGCGGAACCCTGATTTTGAGGGGGCAGATTGAGATTACTGTGCTTAATAAGGGGGCAGACAGAACGCTTACCCCACCAGGACCTCTCGCACTGAATTGCCATCGTTCAGGGCCAGGTATCATCGGGCAGCCGTTTCGCAGTAGCATCGTGTCAAGAATCCTCCCGATTTGGGAATACTAAGTCATAGGTAGCCTCCTAAATCAATGGCGGGTCATTGCTAGAACTGGCACTCTCCCCCCCTCTCCTTGGGGTGGGTATGGTTAGAATAAATAAAACCTGTTGGCGGTCCCGAAGAGGGCAAATTTACCGATCATGCCGGAAGCCTCGATCTACAGCAAAAGTATCCCTGACTATACTGCCCAGTACCTTCCTCCGGCAGATCCCACGCCGTTGACTGATTACCTCCCCGCCCATCTGATCAGTCCGGAACCGCCGACCCTGCCACGGGTAAGCGAACGGGAAGTCGTGAAACATTACACCCGCCTCTCCCAGGAAAATTTTTCCATCGACACCAATTTCTATCCGCTGGGGTCCTGCACAATGAAGTACAACCCCAAGGTCAATGACTGGGCTGCCAGTCTCCCTGGCTTTGCGAACCTCCACCCCTACCAGCCGGAAGCCACTGTGCAAGGTGCCCTCCAGTTAATGTACAACCTGGGCGTCGCCCTTGCAGAGATTACGGGTCTCGCCGAAACCAGCCTGCAACCAGCAGCCGGTGCCCACGGTGAACTGACGGGAATTCTCATGGTGCGGGCCTACCATACCACCCACGGTCAAGCTGACCAACGTCGCATCATCTTGGTGCCCGACTCCGCCCACGGGACCAATCCAGCCACGGCCACAATGGCGGGTTACGAGGTGCAGGAA
This sequence comes from Coleofasciculaceae cyanobacterium bin_20, assembly GCA_037445115.1. Taxonomy (GTDB): domain Bacteria; phylum Cyanobacteriota; class Cyanobacteriia; order B231; family B231; genus Trichothermofontia. Next base: position 2,828 of record JBBILC010000008.1, on the reverse strand, counting down.
GTGCGCTCCAATGCTCAGGGGTTGGTGGATCTGGAACACTTGGCCGAACTTTTGAATGATCAAGTAGCGGCGCTGATGCTCACTAATCCCAATACGGTGGGGTTGTTTGAAACTAATATCCGCACGATCGCGCAACAAGTGCATGACATTGGGGGTCTTTTATATTACGACGGCGCTAATCTGAACGCGATCGCTGGTCTAGCCCGTCCCGGTGACATGGGGTTCGACGTGGTGCATCTCAACCTCCATAAAACCTTCTCGACGCCCCACGGTGGTGGCGGTCCCGGCTGTGGTCCCGTCGTTGCCAACGCCAAACTGGCCCCCTACCTGCCCAAACCACGGGTGGTGAAGACGGATACAGGCTATGGGCTGGACTTTGAGGAAAGCGCCGCGATCGGGCGGGTGAAGGGCTTCTACGGCAACTTTGGGGTGATGGTGCGGGCCTATACTTACCTCATGACCCTGGGGATTGATGGCCTACGCCAATCCAGCGAAGACGCCATCCTCAACGCCAACTACCTGCGCCACTTGATCCGGGAACACTATCCCCCCTCCCACGGGCAGGTCCCCTGTATGCACGAGTTTGTCGTCTCGGCTCAGAAGCAAAAGAAAGCGGGCAGTTCCGCCTATGGGATTGCCAAGCGTTTACTGGATTATGGTTTCCATTCGCCGACGGTCTACTGGCCCGCGATCGTGCCGGAGGCCCTGATGATTGAACCAACGGAGACCGAAACCCCGGAAACCCTGCGCCAGTTTGCCCAGGCGCTCATCCAAATTGCTCACGAGATCCAGCAGGACTCCGACTTTGTTAACCATGCCCCCCACAACCTCCCGGTCGGGCGGGTCGATGAAGCCAAGGCTGCCCGATCGCCCCAACTTACCTGGCAAGAGGAGGAATAACTGCCATGCTACAGGACACCCAAACCATTCGGTTCTACCAACGCCTGAGCGATGCCCTCGTCGAACTGTGGCAGCGGGGCTACCGCTTTGATGATTTACGGCTCTATATCGATGGCTATATTGCCGCCCTCCGTCACAGTAATGCGATCGAACCCTATTTGATCCACCGGCTAGAGCAGGAAATCAGCCGTTTCCTCTATGACCCATCTAATTTTGAGATGACGGAGACGCAACCGGAGACTGATTTTTATTAGCTGGACAATGTATCCTCTGGCTTAGACCGCGATGCCGGGTGCCAGGGCAGCAATAATAACCCGGGCAATTGGGTGACCCGCCGCTCCTGCTGATACTGGGGAAGGCCGATCACTCTGTTCTGCTCTTCCAGAAAAGCCCATCACGATAGGTCCCAAAGCAATCATCCCACCAGGGTAAAGTACAGCCAAAATTGCTATGGGTTTCCTGGGGGATGACAGAATGTTAACATCCTCACCACGCTGAAGACGCGGCGATGCCAAAACCTCACGATTTAGGTTTCTACTTCATTGCGCCTGCCCTCCGAGACTGACTCCCGCCCAGTTGTCTGGTCGCTCCACAGACTGACACTGCTGGTGGCCCAACAGCCAAAACCTGCCGTTCGAGCACTCAGTAGGCCCATCTTGCCATTCGCTCAACCCTAAATCATGGGGATTCAGGTTAGCAGTTCTGGAAAAGAGATGATAGATTATTGGCCAATTAGATGTGTCCCAACCGTTACTCTGCGATCGTCCTGCTAACCCTATGCCTGATGTTGATGATATTCGCGTTTATTTGCGGGAAATTGGGAAGGTTCCCCTCCTCAGTCCCGAGCAGGAAATTGCGTTAGGTAAACAAGTACAGGCGATGATGCCCTTGCTACAGTTAGAGCATCCCACGGTCGATCAACAGCAAGTCATTCGTCATGGACGCCGCGCTCAAGAGCAAATGGTGCAAGCTAACCTACGGTTAGTGGTCGCGGTAGCTAAAAAGTATCAACGACGCGGTTTAGAACTATTGGATCTGATCCAGGAAGGTAATCTGGGCCTCAGTCGGGCGGTGGAGAAGTTCGACCCAACCAAGGGCTATCGCTTTTCCACCTATGCCTATTGGTGGATTCGGCAAGCCATGACCCGTTCCATCGCCCAGCAGTCACGAACCATTCGCTTGCCCGTACATATTACCGAAAAGCTGAACCGGTTGAAGGGCATGAGCCGCCAACTGTCACAACAATTGGGCCGCAAACCCACGCTCACCGAATTAGCGACAGCCCTAGCGGTTGATCGCCGGGAAATCGAGAAATTAATTGAGCACCAACGTTGTACCCGTCCCGTCTCCCTGGACCTCCGCGTTGGGACCGAGCGGGAAACCCAATTGGGAGAACTGCTAGAGTCTGACGATCCCCTGCCAGATGAAATGATGGATCTGATCCTGGTGCAGGATCAAATTGCCATCTTGCTCGAAACCTTGACCGAACGGGAACGGCAGGTGGTCATTGCCCGCTTTGGTCTCCAAGACGGGGAACGGCATTCCCTCGCCGAAATTGGTGAAATTCTCCACCTCAGTCGCGAACGAGTCCGGCAACTAGAGCGCAGTGCGTTGACCAAGTTGCGGCGGCAGTTCCCCAAACAAATGCAGCACTGTTTGGGCTTAGTTGGCTAATCTGCTATCCGCCTTGAGCGACCCACGATCGGGTGACTCAGGCCAGCCTCAGCTTATAGAACCCATTTGAGATCTCAAGGAAAGGCCGCAATATGCGGTCCTACTGCGATGCGAAGGACTGGCAGTTAGGACTAACTCTGATGGGGATAGGGGGCTAATAAGTTACCAGTTGCCTTTCTAAGATCTTCAATATAGCTTTTGAGGCAGAAGTGTTGAATCTTAAGATTTTATTTTCTAAAAATAGACACACTAAT